>CBFHKY010000004.1:0-22990 GCA_965656525.1 Pseudomaricurvus sp.
CTGCTGATAGCTGATAACAGGGAATATCCTCGTACCCATACAAGCCAACGGATTCTAAAGCCGTTTCTATGGGGGTATTGGTATGAGAAGCGGCCAAGCCCGCAAACCATTGCAGGTTTTCACGCGGTGTAAGGCTTTTTTTGATACCGGGTAAATGGCCGATGAACAGCAGTTGGCTGAGATAATCGAACTTCTGCTTCAACAGTGGCTTTTGCTGCCAGGACAACTCGCCTTCGTAATCGCTGGAAATAGTAGAGAGTATTCGCAGCAAAGTGGTTTTGCCGCAGCCATTGGGGCCTTCGATTTGCACCACATCACCAGCCGACACCACCATGTCCAAGCCTTGGAACAAAACTCGCTCATCTCTTTCGCAGCTTAGCGCGTGCAGTTGTAACAGCGGTATGGCCATAGGTTTCGATACAAGCTCTGAAAGTTTAGGTAGGGAACCAGTGAATCCACTGCCATCCAATGCCTAGCACAGCCCTACCATCAGGTTTTTGCAAACCGGCCGCTATACTCAGTGTACCTATTCCTAGAATGGATACAGAGTACGTTGCGTGATGACAAGAACCCCGAGCAAATTCGACTCAATAAAATCAAGTAAAATCAGCATGTTAAAATCGCCGCCAAGTGTACTGACAATACCGATAAATTTCATGGGATTTTTTAATCATGGCCATTGATATTGTCGGCAATCAATCACCCGGCCAACGCGCCAGTAGTTCAGCTGTGTCCCAACTTGCTCAGCAGCGACAAGAAGCGCTGCAGGGCACACTGCGGGCGATGAATCTAAAAGTTGGCGATACGGTTGAGGCCTTGGTGCGCTCTGCCAGTCCAGCCGATCAGCAATTACGCGCAAAGCTCAGTCAATGGGTTATGCCTTCCAATCAAAATCAAGAGTCGGCAGCTACTCGGAATGGCACCGCCACCGGCGCACAAATGAAAGGTGATGGCTCGCTGGCCACCAACCTGATGCAACTGCTGAAATCCCCACAACTAAAATTAATTGAGGTACAAATCCGCCAGCAAAGCCTGGTGATTTTTACCGATCAAGCTTTAAAAACGGGCCAAACCGTACAACTGCAGTTGCACGATAAAGGTTTTATGTTGCTATCTGGCAAGACGACTGGCGGTGCGCCAAATACGCCGGTCTCTCAAGAGATGATTCACACCTCGGCTGGTCATCATAAAAACCAGCTATTACCGGCACAAATGCAAACGCTCACACAGGCACTGAGAACCTTAATGCCCGCTTTTAGTGAGACCAACCACCCCGCACACAAAGCGTTGGCGGATGTCATGCAGGCGGCGCTGCAGTTAAATCATCCGTCTGCCCCCACACAGCTACAGCAATTACGACAACAACTGCCACCAAACGTGGCGGACAGCCTGCGCCAAGCTGCCACTTTGATTCGCTCCCCTCTGCAGCTCACCCAAGTAGAGACCCTCAAGCACACGCTAAAAAACGCAGGCCAATTTATGGAGCAGCAATGGATACAATCCCTTAACTCTGCTGCCAACAAAAACAGCCCGCTTTTGTCTCCTCCAGCCAACGACACCAAAGGAAGTCTGGTTAAGATCCTACAAACGCTCAATCAAACGCTATCGGCCACCCAGACCGCTTCGACAACGCAATCGCTCACACAATCCTTGCAGCAGTTTTCCCTTTCAAGCCCCCCCTTACTGCTTAGTGAATGGCTGAGGCTGGTACTGCAAAAGTCTACTGCTGCCCAGACCGGTCCGGCATCGAGCCGCGCAGACGCTCTTTCTTCGCAGCTGCAAACGCAGTTGCATCAACAAGTACAGGTGGCCATTGCTAAGATACTGTTTGACCAGTTGCAGTCACTGCAAAAAAGTCAGCCTTTTAGCGAAAGCAGCCCGAACAATAATCACTGGCAACTGGAAATCCCCATGCGCTTTGGTGCCGATGTTTACCCGCTGGCTTTAAGAATCGAGGAGGACTGGGAGCAAAACTACCAAGAAGATTCCTCCAACCAACCGCAACAACTGCAAAAGTGGGTGGTAAAAATGACATTCGAGCTACCACACGCAGGCAAAATGCACGCTCACGTTTCGGTTCTGCAGACGCAAGTCAGCACCACTCTTTGGGTTGAAAATGCCGCGATCTTTCCACTGGCACAAAACCAATTACGCACACTTCATCAGCGTCTGGAAAAAGATGGCTGCACAGTAAAAAGCCTTGAGTGCCTGCAAGGCAAACCACAAGAAGAAAAGACGCAAATCCATTACTCATTGGTGGACATCAGAACATGAGCCAAAACGAATTCAGTGAAACACAACTGCAAAAAGCCGTAGCCCTATTTTACGATGGCGAATCGGCACCTAGTGTGACGGCTAAAGGCATCGGTGAAGAAGCCCAAGCCATTATGGATATTGCTCAGGAACACGGCATTCCCCTTTGTGATAATGGCCCCTTGGTGGATCTACTGGTCCACCTTGAGCTGGGTGACCAGATTCCCGAAGCGCTTTATACCGCCATTGCACACATCATTGCGTTTGCCTATGAGCTGCAAGGCAAAGTACCCGAAGGCTATAACCCTACCAGTGACCCATAGACCTATCCGGCTTAACCGACGCGCCTGATATACTGCTGGCTGATTTACAGCAAGCTAGGCACCCACTGCATGAAACTCTGCGCTAATATTTCTCTCCTGTTTACCGAATACCCCCTGAGCGATCGCATAAAAGCCGCCGCTGGGCAGGGGTTTGAAGGTGTCGAAATCCAATTTCCCTATGACACGTTTCCTACCATCCAAGCTGCCAAGACTCTACGTGAAGCTCTCGATGAAACGGCTTTGCCCTTAGCGCTGATCAATATGCCTGTGGGGGATTTAATGGCTGGCGGCGACGGTTTAGCCTCTCACCCCAAGCGGCGAGATGCGTTCAAATACGCCGTAGATCAATGCATCGCTTACACGGAACTACTGGGTGTGAAGCAAGTCAATGTTCTGGCGGGAAAAACAACAGATGAATTTCACGAAGAACACCATTACGATGTCTTTTTGGAAAACCTGAATTATTGCGCAGACACCCTTGGTAGCATTGGCATAACCACACTGTTTGAAGCCATTAACACCTGTGATATGCCAAACTTTTTGATCCACAGCACTGCGCAAATGCAACAAGTGGTTCAAGATTTAAATCATCGCCATATAGCTTTGCTGTACGACGTTTACCATATGAGCCGAATGGGTGAGCCTGTCGTGGAGCAGCTACCTGACTTACTGGATCAGATTGGACATATTCAGTTTGCCGACATCCCCGACAGAAACGAGCCCGGCACAGGCGATCTAGCCTTCAATGAGGTAATCAGTCTGCTGGCGCAAAAAGGGTATGCAAACTGGCTCAGTGCGGAATATAAGCCGACTGTAAACACAGACTCTAGCTTGAAATGGATGGCGTCTTTTTATGACATTACACGGGAACACCATGCCACTCAATAACACCATCGTCGAGGCCGAACAGCTCGCCCAACAGCTAAGTCAGCATACCATTCTGGACTGTCGTTTTTCTTTGGCCGACCCGGAAGAAGGCCAACGTTTATACGATCAAGATCACTTGCCGGGTGCCTATTACTGCCATCTCGACAATGATCTATCTAGCGAAGCGGGCTCACACGGCGGGCGCCATCCACTACCGGATGCCAATGTTTGGCAGCATCAGTTGCAGTCTTGGGGCATCAATCGTTTGACTTCCGTTGTGGTATACGATGACCACCGTTTTGCTTTTGCTGCACGCGCGTGGTGGCTGCTAAAGCAAGCCGGAGTGGAAAACGTTAAGCTCTTGAATGGCGGCTTTCATGCGTGGAAAACCGCTGGTTTGCCGCTGGACCGTCGCACCCCAAAACTCAAACCCGTGCCTACAGACACCAACCTAACCATTCACTTTGACCACATCGTGGATCGCGAGCACGTTCAACACATGATGGAGGCCCAAACTTCAGATCATATTGCGGTAGACACACCTGCCCTCATCGATAGCCGAGAGCCATCCCGTTATCGCGGCGAGAATGAACCTATCGACCCAATTGCTGGCCATATACCAACGGCGCTAAACTTGCCTTGGGTCGATATAACGGATGACAACGGGTTCATTAAACCGCTGGAATTTCACCAGCAGCGCTGGGCACCATTCAAAGGGACAACACCGGTAGCTTATTGCGGCTCTGGTGTAACCGCTTGCGTGAACCTGTTGTCAGCCTATCTGACGCAACAACCCATTGAAGTATACCCCGGTAGCTGGAGCGACTGGTGCAGTTACCCAGAAGCAGCCGTTGCGACACACGAACCCAAGGCCGCACCACAGGAAAGCTGAATCAAATTCGTACACCTCCCACACGTTAAGGTCTATCATGAATAAACCTTAACGCTGATTCTGCCCAGTACTCTACTTTTTGCTTAATGCCCCATTTACTGTTTTCTCTTCACGTCTGACTTTGTGAAACCGCCATTATGACAACTCTGAAACCGATTCAACAATTGATGGATTTACTGACCCCTGAACCCATAGGTGACCATCAATTTACTGCCAATACGCCCTCTAATTCCCAACTACAGCAAGTGTACGGTGGGCAAGTGGTCGCGCAAGCCATGAGTGCAGGTCGTCAAACCGTGGACAGCTCGCGCAAATTGCATTCCTTGCACTCGTATTTTTTGCGTCGTGGTCAGCACGACAAACCCATTCAGTACGCTGTCGAGATCATGCGAGATGGCGGCTCGTTTTCAACCCGCCGTGTGGTGGCTTTACAAGATGACACCCCTATTTTTAACTGTGCCATGTCTTTCAAGGTGCCTGAAACCGGTGTAGAGCACCACGAGCCCATGCCCGCGAATGTACCGCACCCCGATGAGCTGGAGCAGGATGAGTTTCGAATTGAAAGATTTGCCGCCGATCACCCTGAAGCGTTTATTCCGCCCACAGTAGATTTATACGGCGCCATGGACTTTCGCACACACGGCCCGCTGGCGTTGATGTCTGAAGAACCTGAAAAAAACCGCGCACCTACGCACGGATTTTGGTTCAAGACCAAATCCTCTGTTCCCACAGACCCGAGTATGCATCAGTGTATTTTGGGCTGGATTTCGGACTACCGCTTACTGGCCACCTGTATTTTGCCCCACGACTTTGCGCACGATAAGAAACGTGTGCAAGTGGCCAGTTTGGATCATGCGCTGTGGTTTCATCGAGATTTCAGGGTAGACGAATGGATTTATCACCACATGGACAGCCCCGTAGCCTCTGATGCTCGGGGGCTGAATTTTGGTCGTTTTTACAATCAACAAGGGGAGTTAATTGCGACTTCCATGCAAGAAGGGCTGATTCGCTTATCTTAATCGAGCTAAACAGGTTCAGAAGTTAGCCAATAAGTACAACCGCCCCATCGAGTTATCGACCGGGGCAGCTCACCCCTAGCCCTCCCAGACCACAATAGCCGCTGGGATTTTTATGCAAATATTGTTGGTGGTAGTCTTCAGCGTAATAAAAAGCCTCCGCGAGTTTGATCTCCGTGGTGATCTCGGCATCAACACCAGCCGCCGCTAACGCGTTGGCGTAAGCGACTTTTGATGCTTCGGCCTCCGCCAGCTGAGTATCCGTGCTGCAATAAATACCCGAACGGTATTGTGTCCCAACATCATTGCCTTGGCGCATGCCCTGCGTAGGGTTATGACTTTCCCAAAAGACTTGCAGCAACGCTTCCAGTGATACCTCTGCCGGGCGATAAACCACCAGCACCACCTCGTTGTGGCCTGTAAGCCCAGAACAGACTTCTTCGTAACTGGGATTGGGCGTATAGCCGGCACTGTAGCCTACGGCCGTGGTGTAAACACCTTTGCGCTGCCAAAAACAACGCTCTGCGCCCCAAAAGCAACCCATACCGACAATTAACTGCTCACAATCTTCTGGAAAAGGTGGTTGCATCGAATGCTGGAGCACTTGGTGAGCGCTGGCAACAAGCATGGACTGTTCGCGTCCTGGTAACGCTTGATCAGGGGAAGGCATTACCCCTTTTTGGCTGCTACGAAATAAGAAACTCATGAAATACCCACTGTGTGATCATTTAAGGTCAGAGCAAAAGCATACCACCCCATTTACCTCGAAAGAACCGATCACACTCGTTGGTCTTTAATATCCAAGTAGCCCCGCTGAATAGCAATTTCAACGGATTGTGAACCATCTACCAAATCCAAATAACGGCGGCGTGTGGCGCGCAGGGCATTCATTTCATCATCAGAAGGCAAACTGTCTTTATTTTCATACTGGTGCGCTAAGTCGTACAGCGCTTTTAAGTAGATTCCTCGTGATCGCGCCACCAATTTCGCCACCGGCCTAAGATCGTCCAAACTGATGACTTGGATCAACGGATTGATGGCCTCACGGTTGGTTTCTCGCAACAATTGCTCGTATTTCAGCAACAGTCGATTAATGTCTTGCTGTTCCATAGAGAGTATCTCCCCTCATTGTAGTAAAATCGCTGAAAGCCCATCTAGTCACCCAAAAGCATAGCTCATGTCCCAAATAACGCGTTTAGCGGCTATCGATTTAGGCTCCAACAGCTTTCATTTGCGAATTGCCGATGCCAGTCCTAGCCCAGAGTACCATTATGATTTTCAAACTCTGACTCGCTCTAAACATATGGTGCAGCTTGCCCGAGGGCTCCGCTCCGAAGGTACGCTCGACGAAGCGGCACAACAGCGAGCCACCAGTTGCCTTTTGCAGTTCCGCCAACAGATGGATAAATACCAGCCAACATTGGCGCTAGCCATTGGCACAGAAGCACTGCGGCGTGCGGATCAAGCTGATAGGCTTATCGGCCAATGGCAAACAATATTGAAGTGCCCTGTGAACATCATCAGCGCAGAGGAAGAAGCTCGTCTCACCTTCGCAGGATTGGCACACCGTCAGCCTGTCAGTGCAAGCAAAGACGCTTTCACCACCATCGATATTGGCGGTTCTAGCACAGAACTGTGCATAGGAACGACAAACCAACTGCAACACTGGCACAGCTTTCGTTTGGGCTGCATTCAACTGGGGGAGCGTTTTTTTCAACACCAGCACAAGTTAAGCCCGCGTCAGTTTGATAACGCACTGCTCTATTGTCAGGAACAACTGGCCTCAGCGATCGTCCCATTTTTGCAAGCATCACCCCGCCGTTGTGTGGGCGCAGCGGGTACCATGAAAGTGATCGCGGATTTGATTTCTGGCCGCCAAAATAGCACGGCTGTCAAGCGCACTGCGCTGATCCAGCTTATTGAGGACACTGTGGCCTGCGGAGAGTTACCAGAGAGTTTAGGCGACAACCTCCGCTGGGATGTTATCCCCGCCGGAATTGTTTTGCTGTTAGCATTGATGAATGCGCTAAAGATTGACGTGCTGGAACTGTCCAACCACGGCATTAAAGAAGGTGTTATGCTTGGCCTTTTGCAAAATGGCACATAAGAGCTGGGATCACGGCATTACAGCACTCGCTGCTGTAAAACGACGTTTGATCAGCCTTTGTCTGTTATTTTTGTGTTTTATTCATTATCAGCCCCATTAAGGATCCAACCATGTCAGGATTCGGACTTTTCCCCGAAGAAGATGGCAGCGCCGAATATTTTTCGCGCTCGGATGCAGAGCACCCACTTGGTAGTTTTTTCGATCAGTCTTTTCTGTTAGACAATGCGTTGTGGCCTACTGCTGAGCATTATTATCAAGCCCTCAAATTCGAATCCCTTGATGATCAAGAAAAAGTGCGCAGCGCCGAAACTCCCAAGCAAGCGCGCAAGCTGGGGCGTAATCGCTTTAAGAAAATTCGTAAAGATTGGGCTGCCGTCAAGAAAACCGTCATGACTCGTGCAATTTACATCCGCTGCAAGACCCACCCAGAAGCGATGGCCGCATTATTAGAAACCGGCGACCAAAGATTGGTGGAAAACAGCGCTTACGATTATTTTTGGGGCTGTGGTCGTGACCGCCGGGGTCATAACCATTACGGTAAAGTTTTGATGAATGTTCGCGACAAGTTACGACAAGAAGCCAAAGAAGCAGAACAAGGCGAGTAGGTTTTGTTGAGTTATAAAAGCCTTTGCGCAAAATACTCCTCGTATTGATTGGCGAAGTCGTGAGGATGCCAGCGCCAAAGGCTTACTGCCAAAAGCGCTTTTACGGTGACGCAAAGTAATCTTGCGCCACCCCCAAGGCTCTCGCAATATTGCGTAAAATGGGTTCCGAGGGGACTCGTTTGCCCTGCTCCATTTGCTCTAAATAGACTGGGCTGATACCCACATCGCGAGCCACCGCTGCGATGTCCAAGCCGGCTTTTTCTCGCAGTTGAGCGATTTTTTGCCCCAGCAGTAGACTCGGCTGCGCAGGTGGCGTCTCGGCTGACAAGCCAGTTTGAATACGTTCCTGACTTGGAACTGCCTGTGCCGGTGAAGCCGTTGTCTGTATGGCTTCGGCTTGGCTCGCATCAGGTGCTTGCGCCACTGTCGGTGGTTTTTTTGTAGGCATCGTGTCACTTCGATTACCCGAAAACATCTTGCCTTGCAGTGCCGCACTTAAGGTTTCTACTTTGGCCAATAACGCTTCGTAATCTTCATACGGCAATACGGCCCACTCCGGGCGCCCCTCTTTCATGATCACTTGTACACTCATGGTCTTTTTATTTCCTTAACAGTAAACCTGAAATTTAAACGAATATTCTAACAGTTACGTAAGAAGCTCTATACTCCGGAAACCATTAACCTTCATAGAGAGCTGGCTATTGATGCGAAACGCTATTCATCGTGCTCGTTCGCTAAGTAGTTTAGAATGGCTGCACACAAATTAATGAGGTCGTTTCTGTGATTGTTCGCGTCATTTTACTCGCCGCTTTCTTTTTTATCGCATTAAACATCATCAGTTATCTGAAGCGGCAACCGCCTGCAGAGCGCAAAAAGCTATTGTGGAAGTACGGCATCTGGGGTTTGGCGGGTGTCATGTTGCTGCTGGCGATCACCGGTAGAATGCATTGGATTGGTGCGGCCGTCGCTGGGGCGTTTGCTATTGTGAAAATGCTCGGGCCGCGATTGTTTACTTTGTTGCCCATGATCCGAAAGATGAAAGGCAGCACATTCACCAACCCCATGATCACCACGCGTTTCTTAAAGGTTTCCATTAACTTAAAGACTCAAGAGCTGAATGGTGAAATTATTTCGGGCGATCACCAGGGTAAGAAGCTGGGTGAACTGTCCCTAGAGCAGCTGCAACAGCTGGTAGTCACCTATCAGCAACAGGATGCAGAATCAGCGCGCCTTTTGACTGCCTACCTGTACCGTTATCACGGCCGCACCCACCAAGAAAGTGCGCAAGGCGAACGAAACACCCCTCCTGTTTCTGGCAACCTCGACCGCCGTGAAGCGTTACAGATCTTAGGGTTGACCGACGAAGCAAACGAAAAAGATATTGTACAAGCTCACCGCCGCTTGATGCAGAAAATGCACCCCGATCGCGGCGGCAGTGACTATTTAGCGGCTAAAATCAATCAAGCCAAAGATTTTTTGCTCAATACGTGAATATACCGAGACAATGAGCGCCAAGGCTCCTGTTGAGAGAAGCGCAGCTCTAAAGTCATCTGCTCTTCGGGGTTAGCGTCGCGCAATTCTGGATCCAACAAATAGTCATGAAAACAGCGTATCCCTGAACGACATGCTGTTTTTAATGGCAGCTGTTCCAGCCATCGATTAACGTCTTCTGGATCCCGCGGAAAAGTAGGCGTCAGACTTCCTCGATAGCCGGTATAGTCATCTTCGATCACCTTTTGAAAGTTCCCTCGCAATAGGTTTTTCATTTTAATGCTGTTGATGTTGTAGTAGCTCAGCGACAACCAACCACCAGGTTTCAAGCCGGTGAGTAAGTGATTCAATAAAGCCTCAGGCTCTACGATCCATTCCAATACCGCATGACAAAGAATCAAATCGAAGGCTTGTGGGTGCTGGGGCACATAATCTTGAATGGAGCCGTGAACAAAAGTGACTTTAGTGCTTAACCCTTCTGCTTCGCATTGCTCTTGAGCCAACTTAAGCATCTCGGCCGAGACATCACACACGACCACCTCATGCCCCAGTGCTGCCAACATCAAACTGAACTGACCTTGACCACCCCCCGCATCCAGTACCTTAAAGGGTCGCGATGGATGAAACAGTTCCGGCATAAACGCCTCGAAATCCCGCCGTAGAACCGCTAATCGGATTCCCCCTTTCAAACGGTCATACACGTTGCGTTTGAAGCGTTTTGCCATATCGTCGAAATTTCGATCTTGGTCTAACGGATGGGTCTTAGTTCGGCGGGTATAGGTAGGTTTGGGTGGCTGTACCATTCAGGGCGACTTCTTCAATCTGGGAAACGAAACGGGTAGAGTAGCGGATCAGGCGGGTAGCGTCTTCGCTTTTACGTTGTTTTTAGCCGTTGAGTCACATCGGTACAGAAAAATACACCGCTGTATAATAGTAAAATTTACCTTAGCGAGCGTCACATCTTTTGAAGGACAACTCTGCCACAATCCCGATGGGCAAGATCACCGCTGCAGCCGAGGGTTCTGGCTGGTGCGTATACATGATTCTGAGCAGTGACGACCGGATCTATACCGGTATTACCAACAACATTGTCAAACGTTGGCGCGCCCACAGCGGTGGACCACAAGGTGCAAAGTTCTTCCGTGGCCGCCGACCGAAAAAGCTGGTGTATCTAGAAACACAAGAAAGTCGATCTAGCGCCAGCAAACGCGAAGCCGCTGTAAAAAAGCTCACTCGGCTTGATAAACTGCAGTTAATCCAAGCGCAAACCATTGATTGGCACCAGCACTTGGCTCTACCGATCCAAGACGACGAGGTCTAATCATGGCGCGCCCTACCTGCAAACGCTGTACGTTACCCGTAGCGCGCTGCCATTGCCAGTGGGTGCTGCCATTGCAAAATCGCATCCAAGTCATTATCTGGCAACACCCTTCTGAGGCCAACCATCCCAAGGGCAGTGTTCGGTTACTGCAAGACAGTCTTCGGCAATGTCGGTTAGTGGTTGGTGAAACCCTCACACGGGAGCAAGTCTGTGGCACTCCAGAAAAAGAGCGACAGGCAGACAACAACTTGCATTTACTGTTTCCGGATACGCGCGACGGGGCTTCGGCCGATAACCCAGCGCAAGTAACCCAATTGCTGGTTTTGGATGGCACTTGGCGTAAAGCTCGCAAACTGATCCATTTAAATCATTGGTTGCAAGCCTTACCGCGAGTAACACTGAACACCTTGCCCGCCAGTCGTTATCACATTCGTAAGGCTGAAAAACTCGGTCAGCTTTCCACACTTGAAGCCACCTGCTACGCGTTGGCGCAACTGGAGCAAGTGCAATCAGAACAAACGGTACCGTTAACTCAGGTGCCAAGTCTCACCGACGACTGCGAAACCAAACAGCACTTTACTGAACAGAACCCAAACCACACACCTTATGCTGAGTTGGTGCAACGCTTTGAACAGTATCAGCAACAGCTGCTGCAATTCCAAAACACCTGCCCGTGACCCCGATCCCCTAGGTACGTTACACTGGTGTTTTGGCCCTACGCCTATTTAATACGTTTTCTGAGGTTTACCGAATGACAGCAGCACACCCGACGTTTGAAAAGCTCCGCAGCCAGACCATTGAGTCTCTGCAGGTGACCGTCGAAGAGTACCGCCACATCAAGACCGGCGCGCAGCATATCCACATTGCCGCGGACAATAATGAAAATGTGTTTCTGGTCGCGCTGCGAACCGTGCCTCACGATTCCACAGGCGTCGCCCACATTCTGGAGCACACCGCCCTGTGTGGCAGCGAAAAGTACCCAGTGCGCGATCCGTTTTTCATGATGATTCGCCGTTCGCTGAACACCTTCATGAACGCCTTCACCAGCTCTGATTGGACCGCTTACCCCTTCGCCAGCCAGAACCGTAAAGACTTTAACAATTTGTTAGACGTTTACTTAGATGCGGTGTTCTTCTCCCGTTTAGATCCGCTGGATTTTGCTCAAGAAGGCCATCGTTTTGACTTTGCCGAAAGCGGTAACCCAGAATCTGATTTGGTGTACAAAGGGGTTGTCTATAACGAAATGAAAGGCGCCATGAGTTCAGTGCCTTCGCAATTGTGGCAAGGTATGTGTAAATACTTATTCCCTAACAACACCTACCACTACAACAGCGGTGGCGACCCTGACATCATCCCGGAATTAACTTACGAACAACTGAAAGCGTTTTACAAAACCCACTATCACCCCAGTAATGCGGTGTTTATGACCTACGGTGATATTCCCGCACAGGAACACCAAGCAACGTTTGAAGCCCAAGCGCTGAATCGTTTTGAACGTCTCACTACAGAAATTTCTGTACCAGACGAGCGACGCTATTTAGCCCCCATCCGAGTGGAAGAAGCTTATCCCCTCAGCGAGGAAGAAGACCTCAGTAATAAAGGCCATACGGTATTGGGCTGGTTATTGGGTAGTAGCACGGATTTGAAAGCCACGCTCGATGCACAACTGCTGGCCAGCATTCTATTAGACAACAGCGCCTCGCCACTGCAACATGCATTAGAAACCACCAATCTGGGCACATCGCCGTCGCCTTTATGTGGTTTGGACGACTCACAGAAAGAACTGGCGTTTATTTGCGGCTTGGAGGGCACAAACCCGAACGATGCCGACCAGATTGAAGCGTTTATTTTGTCGGTCATCGAGAAAGTGGCCAATGAAGGTGTACCTTACGAAGAACTCCATGCCTCGCTGCAGCAATTGGAGCTGCATCAGCGCGAAGTGGGTGGTGATAGCTACCCTTATGGTTTGCAAATCATCATGACGGCTCTCACGTCGGCCACCCACCGCGGCGATCCGATTGGTTTATTGAACTTAGACCCCGCACTGGTACAACTGCACAAAGACATCCAAGACCCTGAATTCATCAAGCGTTTAGCGCGGGATCTTTTACTGAATAATCAGCATCGTGTACGCCTGACTTTTCGCCCTGATGCTACATTGGGCGAGCGGAAAGATGCGGCCGAGAAACAACGTTTAGCCGCCATCAAACAGCAGCTTAACGATACCGATAAAGCCAATATTATCGAGCTGGCCCAAGCGCTTGAAGCCAGACAGCAACAGGTGGATGACATCAGTATTCTGCCGAAAGTGGGCCTAGACGACATTCCCCCCAAAATGCACTACACCCAAGCCGATGCGGTGGATGAACTGCCGACCAAACTGACCAGCTACGCCGCTGGAACTAACGGAATAGTCTATCAGCAAATCATTGTAGACGTGCCCGAACTGAGCAGCGAGCAGCTGGAGTTACTGTCTTACTATGGCATGTTCCTTACAGAGCTTGGAATTGGTGACAAAAATTATCTGGATGTACAACGTTGGCAAGCGCAAGTGGCCGGCTCGATCGGCGCATTCACCAGCATACGCGGTGCCAGCGACGATGTTCAGAACGTAAAAGCCACGCTGACGTTATCGGCTAAATCGTTGCGCAGCCAACATTCTGACCTGTGCGACTTGATGTGGGCCACGTTACAAGATGTCAGGTTTGACGAATACCCACGCTTCCGTGAGCTGATTGCACAGGTGAAAGCGCGCCGTGTTCAAAGTATTACCGGCAGCGGTCATGTGTTGGCAATGACAGCCGCCAGTGCGGGCATGAGCCCTTCGGCTAAAATTTCTCACCAGTTGAACGGCCTCGAGGGCATTAAACGCATCAAAGCGCTCGATAAAGCATTGGAAAGTGACGCTACTCTCAAAGACTACGCCGATCAAATGCAAGCCTTGCACCAGCTGCTGATGCAATGCCCCCGTCAGTATTTGTTAGTGGCCGAAAAAGAAGCTTTAGACAGCTACAAACAAGTCATTGAGCAAACGTGGCGCAGCGAGCCCATCAACCAACAATCCACTTTCACATTAGCGCCTGTCAGTGAACAAGTGAAAGAAGCTTGGATCACCAACACCCAAGTGAATTTTTGTGCCAAAGCCTACCCCACGGTACCGATGGAGCACCCAGATGCAGCAGCCCTTTCCGTTTTAGGCGGGTTTCTACGCAACGGGTATCTGCATCGAGTGATTCGTGAGCAAGGCGGAGCTTATGGTGGCGGCGCCAGTCAAGACAGCAATATTGCCGCGTTCCGTTTCTACTCCTATCGCGATCCACGCCTTGAAGATACCCTCCAGGATTTCGACCGTTCGATTGATTGGCTGCAAAGCCATGCGCATACGGAAGAGTCGCTAGAGGAGGCTATTCTTGGTGTCGTCAGTTCGCTAGACAAACCCAGTTCACCAGCCGGTGAAGCCAAACAGACCTTTCAAGCTGAGCTTTTCGGTCGCAACCGTGAAAAGCGTGAACTGTTTCGTCAACGTATTTTAGATGTGACGCTTGAAGATTTAAAACGCGTCGCAACAACCTACTTGAAAAAGGAAAACGCCAGCATTGCGGTGGTTACCGGTAGCAGCCAGCAGGCTGTCATTGATAAGTTAGGGTTAGCAGCTCGCTCTTTGTAATCGGAATCACTTTCGCAATCTCTCACCCCCACAAGAATTCTAAAAACAGGGATTCTTGTGGGCTTCGATGATGGCTGAGCTGAGCGCGTTAGAGTGACTGGCTGGGTTTAGAGTAAGTGTCACTTAGGTAGCGCGACAACATATTGAATAATAATTCAGGATTAATAGGTTTCGGCAGGTAATCGTTCATGCCCGCTTCCAAACAGCGTTCTCGGTCTCCTGTCATGGCGTGTGCCGTCATGGCGATGATCGGCAAACTGTAGTAGGCCGCCTGTTGCCGGATTCGACGAGAAGCCTCATAGCCATCCAAATTTGGCATTTCCATATCCATAAAGATCAGGTTGTAGTAGCCCACTGGCTTGCCCGCTAGAACATCAAGGGCTTGCTGCCCATCAAATGCCACATCGATCACCAAGCCATACTTTTTTAACATTCCAACCGCCACTTTTTGGTTCACCATATTGTCTTCGACCAATAAAATGTGAAGCCCTTGGAAGGCGCTCGTATAGTCGGTCCTCGGTAACCCTATCGACTGTTCTTTATAAGAAACGCTAAGGGGACTGTAAAGTTTTTCAGGGGTCAGCGGCCGACTTAACCGTTGCGATAAAGGTGGCAGATGTTCAGTGGCGTTATTCATTCGATGAACATCACAGACATAAAGACACATGACATCAGGGTGTGTATGCGCGATCACTTCTTGTACTTCAAACAACTGGCACTCGCTAACCGAGCGGTCATCAAGCAACAATGTTACACGTCGACCTGAATCCAGCTGCACATTTTGCCAAGTATTCAAGAGCTCTTGGGTACTTCCGAAAGTAAAGACTTCGCTCTCTATGCGCTCGAATAAATGTCGTGCCGCCGTAGCGGAAGCTTGGTAGCGATCTACCATGGCAACCCAAGAATCAGCGATCTCTGAGCGTGCTGACGGGTTAGCGCCTTCGTGATACTTCAGTGGTAAGGTGAGTGAAAATTCACTGCCCTTACCCAAAGCGCTATCTAAGGTAATACTCCCCCCCATCATTTCGGCAAGACTCTTACAAATCGCCAATCCTAAACCTGTTCCACCATAACGCCGAGTAACAGAACCATCGGCTTGTGAAAACGGTAAAAAGAGTTGTTCGCAGGCGCGCTTATCAATCCCGATTCCAGAATCTGTGACCGTGAATTGAAACTGATGATCTGGGGTCAAGGTAACGGTGAGGCACACCCCTCCCTGCTCAGTAAATTTCACCGCGTTATTGAGTAAATTTACCAATATTTGATTGAGCCGAGTCACGTCGCTACGAATTTTTTGAGGCACATCGACCGCAATATCCAACACCAAATCAATGCCTTTTTCGGCGGCTTTTAGGATGAATAAATTGGTTAAACGGCTCAGCATATCCAGCAAATCAATATCCGTTTCTTCCAGCGTTAACTTGCCAGCTTCTATTTTTGAAAAGTCTAAAATATCGTCAATAATGTGCAGTAGCAGTCGAGCAGCTTCATCAATGTGCTTAATGCTATTAAGCTGCTCTTTGTCGAGGTTTGTCTCCAATACTAAATGAGACATTCCTAAAATAGCGTTCATTGGCGTGCGAATTTCATGGCTCATGCGTGCCAAAAACTCACTCTTGGCCTGGTTTGCAGCGCTCGATTCGCGCTCTGCTTTCTCCAAACGCTCTTGCGTAGATTTAAACGCCGTGATGTTCGTGTTCACGCCTATAATACGCTGTACATCTCCACTTGCAGTGTGGCCGACTTTGCGAACACGTGTCATCACCCAGACATCAGAACCGTTTCGGTGTCTCATGCGGTATTCCAGCACGTAACTTTCCTCAGGACTTTTCAAAAACTCGTGCAACGCTTGGTTGACCATGTCCCGATCACTAGCAACCACAAAATTCACACACTCCTCCAAGCTTGCTACCCTCTCCTTTCGGTTATAGCCGAGCATATGAAAATAAGAAGGGCTGACATGAACCACCTCTTCTTGAATATTCATGTCCCACAAGCCGTCTTGAGTGGCTTCCATGGCTAAGCGAAAGCGTTCTTGGCTTTCTTGTAAGGTAGTCGCAAACATCTGGCGCTCGTGTACCAGCGACACCAGCTTGGCAAATTCGTCAGCCATCTTGAAGTTATCGTCACTCCAATAGGGCTCGTTTTCGGACATTAATGCCAGAACCCCTAGTAACTCACCTTGTTGGTACAAAGGTAGAAGTGCGGCATGATTCACACTCAAAAGTGTTCTTGTATACTGCTCTGAATCGCTCAATACATCATCAGGAGTACGGATTAAAATCCCATGATCCGGCAATACCGAGGCCATATTGGTTTGCATGACTCTTTCGTATTCGTAAGGCAGAACTTTACTGATCGCCTGTAAATTGGCGGCATACCACTCAGACACAACCATAAATGAGCCGGTATTCAGATCTCTAAGGCGAAGGTATACACGATTGCAATGCAGCATTTCCCCTAGATCTTTCAACGCATCAGCCACCGGTTCTAATCCTCCGGCCTCAAAAAGCGCAGTGCTCACTCTTCTGAGCCAATCCGATCGCTGCTGTCCACTTTCCGCCTGAAATTGAAGTTGTTTTAAGTCGTGAATATCAGAAAGGCAACCCAACAACTTTGAGACCTTTTGAGACGGGTCTTTTTTAAAGCTTCGTCCTCGCACTTTCATCCAGCGATAGCTGTTATCGGCCTGACGCATCCGCATTTCGTATTCATAGCTGCGCCCTGTCTCTATGGCATGCAGCATTTCTTCCGTCATTTGCGCCCAGTCTTCAAGGTGAATCAACTGCTGCACGTCAGTAATGGTCGCAAAGCTTAGGTCATCACGACCGTAACCTAAAATATTCAACAGGCTATCCGATATGTATACCGATCCATCTTCAGGCATCCAAGCAAAATACGCATGGGCAGCTGCCACCTGAAGCAACTCAAGCTCATCTTTGTTCAAGTGCGAGATCAGCGCCTCATAAGAATGCGTTACAGCAGGGTTGGTGCTATTGGCCTCCACTAACCCTGTTGTGATGGACGCACTCAAAGACTCTTTATTTGAGTTCGCTTTTCCAGAAACCTGTTGACCCGAGGTCCGGTGATTTGAAGCAGCCGAAGAGGAAACGCTCAAATCAGGAGCCTTTCGGTTAGATGCTTCTTGGTTCGAAGCCTTGTTATTAGATGGAATACGCTTTTTGCTCACAAAAGGAGTTCGCCTGCTTAAAGTATTGAACCGATCACTGTTCTAAAGATAGCTTACTTTGCTCACTTTTTTAGGATTCCCACTGCTCTTTTTGCTCTCAATCACATCACAAGATCACAGCCTAGCGTTTACGTGACGATCGCAAAGCCCTAGACTCTCTTACTTTTAAAGCCACCTATTCTTTCACTACCGCTTTGAGTACCTGACATATGATTCGCATCGGACAAACAAATCGCCTTACCGTCTGCAAACAAGTGGCGTTTGGTGTTTTCTTGGATGGCGGTCAAGCCGGTAACATTTTACTCCCTAAGCGTTATTGCCCCGCCGGTATAGAGCTAGGTGATGAGCTGGATGTTTTTCTTTATAACGATTCAGAAGATCAGCTGATTGCCACCACCGAGACCCCTAAAATACAAGTGGGCCAGTGCGCTTATTTAAAAGTAAAAGAGGTCAATCAATACGGAGCTTTTTTAGACTGGGGTTTGAGCAAAGATTTGTTTGTGCCTTTTAAAGAGCAACACATGCCTATGCAGGCCGATAAGTCTTATGTGGTAACGGTGTATTTAGAGCGTGACAACCGTTTGGTGGCCAGCAGCCGGCTGAGTCGCCACTTGGATGAGTTCTCTCGACATTTTGAACCCAACCAAGCGGTTAAACTGCTGGTTTGTGGCCGCTCCGATATGGGCTATAAGACGGTGGTTAACCATTCGCACCTAGCATTGCTGTTTAAGGACGAGGCCTTTAAACCTCTACGTATGGGTCAACAGGTGGATGGCTACATCAAATCCATTCGCGAAGATGGCAAGATCAATGTGAGCTTGCAGCTTCCACCTGTACAACAGCGGGTTCAACTCACGCAGCAAATTATACAGTACTTACAAGCCCATGGCGGTACTTCAACCCTCACCGATAAAAGTGCCCCTGATGACATTTACAATATCTTTAACGTGAGTAAAGGGGCCTACAAAAAAGCTTTAGGCCAACTCTACAAAGAGCGCCGTATCACCATTGAGCCCGACAAAATCACATTGACGTGATAACACAAAGCACTCCGCTTTACTGTGCAAACAGGTGGGGAAAGATAGCTTGCTGCTGCTCTTCGGTCAGACGGCGCAAGGTGGCCATATTCTGATCTGGAATGTTCTCGGCATCAGGAAAGCGATCAAGTATCGCTTCTAAGCGCTCTTCACGAATCAAGTGCAATAAGGGGTATGGAGAGCGATTAGTCCAGTTCTCCACATCATCAGGAGCTGCCCCCTGAAAACAGTAGTCTGGGTGAAAACTGGCAATTTGATAGATGCCCGACCAACCTTGTTTGTTAATAAGCGCGTCGGTCCAATTCAAAAATTGATTGTAATCGTCAAAAGACTGCAGGTGATGAGGCAAAATGAGTAAGGTGGTTTCGATATCGGGGAACTTGTCTAAGCGCTGCATTTCTTCCATCAATGCCTGCAATATGCTGTCTTCCGGCCCCTCTTCCAAGACTCGGTAATGAATTTTATTCAAGCGCTTAGGTGTCGCAGCAAAGGGGCAAAGGTTTAGACCTATTACTGCGTTATCTAACCATTGTTGAACCACCGATACGGGGTTTTTAACCTTTTCCAACCTTTCAGACATAGCGCAGAGCCCCCTTTCATGTGGCGGGCATTATCACAAGTTTTTAAGCTTAGGTCTCGCGAGCACGAACGAAAAGCGACGCCCTCTTTCCATTTAACCGCAGCTGTACTTATCGGTAGCGTTGCCACAGTTGTCGGCGCATGCAGTACTCACGGGGCGTTTCTTGGAGCGGCTTGATGCCCACCTCCACATCTGCAAGGACAAACAGGGCCATCTTTGCACGCTCTTGATCCGCATTGCTACTACGAATGTCCGCTTCAAGCTGACGACGCAATTCGCTAAGGGGCAAGATACCTGGGGCCGTAAGCTGCTCGTAAAAATAAGAATACTTGGAGCAAAAGTGCTCATTCTTAGATTCACAACCCAACAGAACAGTGAAAACAAAAACAACAAGTATCCATATTTTCATGCCCATAACTCCAAGGGAACTTGATGACTGATAGCCCTTAAAACATCGGAGCGAGTCACCAAGCCTTTTAACTCTAAAGATTCACCAAATTCAACCACTGGCATGCACCCTATATGCCGCTCCAGCATAACGGAGGTTAACTCGCGCAATAAGGTGTCTTCTGTAGCGGTTAACACACGATGCCGCATAATGGATTCGACGGGGGTTTGTATACTAATTGCAGAGCCGCTCAAGGGCGACAAAGCCAGCAGTACATCCCGCTCGGACAACAAGCCTTCTAATCGCTGGCTGCCTTCGGCGACGACGGGCAAGTGGCGCACCCCCGTGCTGCTCAAGAGTGTCCATGCCTCGGCGAGCGTTGCCCTGCGTGACAACGTTAAAACATCTGGTGTCATCACCTGCCAGACAAACTGCAACGCATTGGCTTGATCACCTGAAGGGTTCTGGGATTGCTCATACAGCTCCAGCGCAGCACTGGTTTCATCGGTACTGACTGCGGCCGTCTGGCTCACGGAGGGCTCCGGCGCAAGCTGCTGCTCTTCCGAATCGTCGCGATGCAGTGCTACCTTTTTGGACTTCGCACTTTTTTCCAAAGGACTCACTTGCCGAGATGGAAACAGCGCGTACCATGGTGTTTCAATGCGCCTGCCCTGCTCATAGACTTGAAATGACACTGGGTTGCCTCCCAACACGGGTATCTATTAACAGTATAGTCCACCTTTAACGTATTGCGCGTGAAGCCCTAACGGCTAAACATCTTGCGGTCTAGAGGCAAAAGGCTGTCTTATCAAGTGCCGCGACAAGACAGCCTACGCTGAAAACACCGCTTATAAATAAAACTTCAACTGATCTAAATAAGCTTGTAACTTCTCGCGATTTTCATCACCCGCTCGCCACAAAGCTTTCTCAAGGGGTGACGCTTGTTCCAACTCAGAGTCTTGGTATTGATAAAACACATGCGGGCGCTCCAAAACTGCATCATCGGGGCGCTCTTGAACTTGGGATAAACGCTTAACCGCCAAATCCACTCGCTCACTGAAGCTACCCGGCTTACCCAACTCATCATACGCTTGCTCCAATGTGGGTAACCACGCGCGATAATATCGGCCTAATGTGCGCGGTGGAATGGCCACTAACGCATCCACAAACGGTGTCAGCCTTGTTTGATTGGCGGCTTTAGCCAAGTATTTTTCTTCCCCTTGCGGCCAGTCGCCTTCTTTGGCCATGACCTTAAAGGTATCCATGGCGTACACCCACGGCTGATGTCGTTTAGGTACTTCGCCTTCCGCCATCAAATCTACCACCAAGACCCATTTGCGCACCTGCTCTTCTGGCACCAGCCATTTCAACAACGTCGGTGCAAGGTTTTCTAACGTAGATTGCACGACTACATCACTGCCATTGAGCTTTTCTGGAGTGGGCACTGGCGGCACTGGGGGGGTATTGTCGATAGGATTTTTAGGGGGTTCCTGCTTAACCACAGGAGGTTCGGGCTGCACCTCGGGCACAGGCTCCAACACTTCAGGCTCTATGACCGTAACAGGGTCTGGCCTCTCTTGCACAGGCTTGGAGCCAACCAGCCACCAACCCGCGACGATGACCAGTGGTAACGCGATCAAAGAAGGTTTCACCCATTTCTGCATATTCTTTCCCCTTAAACTGCCATAGACCTGAAGTTAATTGTTTGGGTTCGTAAGGTGTGATGTTCTGACACCTTTATTGGTAAAAATCTTATAGTTCTCCGATACTATTTAACCCGATAAGTTTCTGATCAATAATGGCCAAAACGGACAACACTGTGATCTCTGATGCAAATCAAACACAGTAAAGGTACTCTAACCTACACTGGTGGTGATAGATAATACTTGGGAGTAACCATGCCAAACTCACTGAAACAAAAATTGGATGATGTTTTAGAGCGCTTAGACGATCTTGAAGACTACCTCGAAGACAAAACCAAAGAATTACCAGAGGATGTTCGAGCCCTTTGGCATAAAACACAAACTCAGCTGAGCCATTTAGGCGATAAACTGACACAAGCCAGTAAACCTTTAGAGGGCTCTATTGACCACATTGAGCTGCAAACTCACTTGGCAACAATGAATGCACACGACCACTGGCATAAGCTGCAAGACAGCGTGGAACACCTTCTTCAGGCCGCTAAAAACGAGGCACTAACAGATATTGATATTGCCAAAGTCAAAACGCATCTGGCAATTATGGACAGCAACGATTTTTTGGCTGAACAAGAGGATTTGATTGCGGAAGAATTCTCCGCCAGTCGACAACAGCTGGAAGCCACAACTTTCAAACTGGCCACGCAGCTAAAAGATACCTTTGATGGCATCATTGCTGGGCTTCCTAAATAACAGCAAAGCTTAAACCATGAGTCTTAAACGCCTGGCTTTAACCGCTAGGGATTAAAGCTGTCAGAAGCCGAGGGCTGTAAAGCGGTTTAAGTGTTGACGAGTTAAGAGAGTACAATTTCTAGAAATCACGGCTAGAAAGTTACTGCTCCGACAACAGGCGACCGCCCATTTCTTCTGACAGCCGATCTAACGCCGCGCACGTTTCGTCGTACCCGCTGCCATTACCTAACAAACTGTAGCTAACGGCAACGCCACTCGAGCCTTTGTGCAAACGCACTGTCACATCCGGTATCGCCCCAGCTTTTAAGCGGTTCAGGAAGCGATTGGCGTCCTGCCCTGTCTCAAACCCATAAACAATCGTCGCCTTCATGCCATTTTCCGCCGTGTCTTTCAATCTCATCCAGCCCGCGACTGTACCAAAACTCACCCGCGGAAAAACCCCTTAACTCGCCCTTTATTAACAAACTCCAGAATGATCAAAATTCCCCTTCTAAAAGATGTACCAATGCCTGTATAATTCGCGCTTTATTTTTCGCCTGGCATATCGAGACCGCAATGACAGACTTATCTAAGTACAGAAATATTGGCATCTTCGCTCACGTTGACGCCGGTAAAACCACCACCACCGAACGTATCCTGAAGCTGACCGGCAAAATTCACAAAACCGGTGAAGTTCATGATGGCGAATCCACCACCGATTTTATGGAACAGGAAGCTGAGCGCGGTATTACCATTCAGTCTGCTGCGACGACTTGTTTCTGGAGAGACCACCGCTTCAACATCATCGATACCCCGGGACACGTTGACTTCACTGTAGAAGTTTACCGTTCGTTAAAAGTATTGGACGGTGGTGTTGGTGTATT
>CBFHKY010000004.1:23090-35297 GCA_965656525.1 Pseudomaricurvus sp.
GAAACCAACTGGCGTTACGCGAACGATTCAGAAGTTGCTCGTATCATCTTTGTAAACAAACTGGATCGCATGGGCGCTGACTTCCTGCGCGTTGTCGGTCAAGTAGAAAAAGTATTGGGTGCCAACCCGCTGGTTATGGTTCTGCCAATCGGCATCGAAGAAAACTTCTCTGGCCTGGTTGACCTGTTAACTCGTAAAGCCTATGTATGGGACGACTCTGGCTTGCCAGAAAACTACGAAGTTGTAGATATCCCTGCCGACATGGTCGACGACGTTGAAATGTACCGCGAGAAGCTGATCGAAACAGCAGTTGAGCAAGACGACGACTTGATGATGGCTTACATGGACGGTGAAGAGCCCTCCATCGAAGACATTAAGCGCTGTATCCGCAAGGGTACTCGTACCATGGACTTCTTCCCCACTTACTGTGGCTCGGCGTTCAAAAACAAAGGTGTTCAGCTAATTCTGGACGCCGTTATTGATTACTTGCCTAGCCCAACCGAAGTCGACCCACAAGATCTGACCGACGAAGAAGGCAATCCAAATGGCGAGAAAGCCATCGTTTCTGCCGATGAGCCACTTCGCGCACTGGCCTTTAAGATCATGGATGACCGTTTTGGCGCTCTGACCTTCGTTCGCATTTACTCAGGCGTACTGAACAAAGGCGATACCATTCTCAACACTTTCACTGGCAAAACTGAACGTGTTGGCCGGATGTGTGAAATGCACGCTGATGAGCGTACCGAGCTGACACGTGCGCAAGCAGGCGACATCATTGCCATCGTCGGCATGAAAAACGTGCAAACCGGTCACACCCTGTGCGATCCAAAGCACGAATGTACTTTGGAAGCCATGGTATTCCCTCAGCCAGTAATCTCCATCGCTGTATCCCCTAAAGATAAGAGCTCAGTTGAAAAAATGAGCTTGGCGATTGGTAAAATGGTTGCAGAAGATCCTACCTTCGTTGTTGAAACTGACGAAGATTCCGGCGAAACCATTCTGAAAGGTATGGGTGAACTTCACTTGGATATTAAAGTGGATATCCTCAAGCGTACTTATGGTGTTGAACTGGTCGTAGGTGCACCTCAGGTAGCCTACCGTGAAACCATCACGTCGCCTATCGAAGACAGCTACACCCACAAGAAACAATCTGGTGGTTCTGGTCAGTTCGGTAAAATCGACTACCGCATTAAGCCCGGTGATCCAGGTACAGGATTCCAGTTCAATTCAGTGGTTGTGGGCGGTAACGTTCCTAAAGAATTCTTCCCTGCGATTGAAAAAGGCTTCAAGAGCATGATGGATCAAGGTCCTCTGGCCGGATTCCCCGTGTTGGATGTTGAAGTTGAGCTGTACGATGGTGGTTACCACGCCGTCGACTCCTCTGCTGTAGCGTTCGAAATCGCGGCTAAAGGTGCTTTCCGTCAATCCATGCCTAAAGCCAGTCCTCAGATCATTGAACCTATCATGAACGTTGATGTGTTCACTCCTGAAGACCACGTTGGTGATGTGATCGGCGATTTGAACCGTCGTCGCGGCATGATCAAAGACCAAGAGCCTTCTTCTACTGGCGTGCGCGTTAAAGCTGATGTGCCCCTGTCAGAAATGTTTGGCTACATTGGGCACCTGCGCACCATCACCTCTGGTCGCGGTCAGTTCTCAATGGAATTCAGCCACTATAACCCTTGTCCTCAGCAAGTTGCTGAGAAGGTTATTGCTGAAGCCAAAGAGCGTAAAGAAGCGAAGAAATAAGGCTTTTTGCTCTCGCGCCAAAAAAACACCCGCTTCGGCGGGTGTTTTTGTATGTGTGCCCCATGAAACGCCATCCGCTTCTATTTCTATCGTGTTGCTAATCCAAGGCTTCAGAGCCCCTATCAACATCGCTAAAGAGTTGGGGTTACAGGCAATCACTGCTACAATTCTCTTTTTAAACCTATATCAAAGTTTTTTGATATAGGTTTAAAAAGAGAATTAACAGAAAGCGCCGATGAATGTAACAGCATTCCTCAGCTATGCTTTCCACAAACTATTATTTTATGCACTAGAACAGGTCTATCCATGCCCCACAACGCTAAGCGCCAACAAGCCCTATTTGAAGCCCTCAAACAACGTATTCTCATTCTGGATGGCGGTATGGGCACAATGATCCAAGGCTATCAGCTTCAAGAAGCTGAATACCGGGGTGAGCGCTTTGCGGATTACCACATGGACATTGCTGGCAATAACGACTTGTTATCACTGACTCAGCCAAACCTCATTCGCGATATTCATACTGATTATCTAAAAGCCGGCGCCGATATCATTGAGACCAATACCTTTAACGGTACGCAGATCTCCATGGCCGATTACGAAATGGAATCACTGGTGCATGAGCTGAACAAAACATCGGCTCTGCTGGCACGCGAAGCCGCAGACGCCATGACCGCCGAGACACCGGATAAACCCCGCTTTGTAGCTGGTGTCTTAGGGCCAACCAGCCGAACCTGCTCGATCTCTCCAGACGTTAATGACCCCAGCGCGCGCAATGTGACGTTTGACGAGCTGGTGGAAAATTATCTGGAATCCATTGATGGCTTGGTCGCTGGTGGTGCAGATATCCTGCTGATCGAAACCATTTTTGATACTTTGAACGCCAAAGCCGCGGTTTTCGCTGTGCAAGAATATTTCGAGCGTAACAGCATTGAATTGCCCATTATGATTTCGGGCACCATTACCGACGCCTCCGGCCGCACCTTATCAGGCCAAACAACCGAAGCTTTTTACAACTCTTTGGCTCACGCCAAGCCTTTGTCTATTGGCCTTAACTGCGCCTTGGGCGCCGCGGAGCTGCGTCAGTACGTAAAGGAACTGTCTCGTATAGCCGATTGCAATGTGTCGGCGCACCCCAACGCGGGGCTTCCGAACGAGTTTGGTGAATACGACGAAACTCCAGAGGAAATGGCGGCTATCGTTGAGGAGTTCGCCGCTAGCGGTTTTGTAAACATTATTGGTGGCTGTTGTGGTACCGCTCCGGAGCACATCAAAGCCATTGCCGACAGCGTTGCCAAATACTCACCCCGCGCCATTCCGTCGATCGAACCCGCGTGTCGCTTGTCGGGCTTAGAGCCCTTCGCCATCACCGCCGACTCACTGTTTGTGAATGTGGGCGAGCGCTGCAACGTTACTGGCTCTGCTCGATTTAAACGATTGATTGTAGAAGAAGACTACAACACGGCTTTGGAAGTCGCACTGGAACAAGTGGAAAACGGCGCTCAGATTATCGACATCAACATGGATGAGGGCATGCTGGATGCCGAAGGGGCCATGGTGCGCTTTCTTAATCTAATTGCCGGCGAACCGGATATCGCTCGCGTACCCATCATGGTGGACTCCTCCAAATGGGAAATCATCGAAGCTGGGTTAAAGTGCATTCAAGGCAAGCCGGTGGTGAACTCCATCAGCATGAAAGAAGGTGAAGCCGACTTTATTGCCAAAGCCAAACTGTGCCAGCGCTATGGTGCAGCCGTGGTGGTAATGGCCTTTGATGAAACTGGCCAAGCGGACACTTTGGCACGCAAGATCGAAATTTGTGAGCGCTCTTACCGCCTATTAGTGGATACAGTGGGCTTTAACCCGTCTGATATTATTTTCGACCCCAATATTTTTGCTGTGGCGACAGGCATTGAAGAACACAACAACTATGCCGTAGATTTCATTAATGCCGCGCAGTGGATTCGTGAAAACCTACCCCACGCCGGTGTATCTGGCGGTGTATCCAACGTTTCTTTTTCTTTCCGTGGCAACAACCCTGTGCGCGAAGCCATTCACTCTGTGTTTCTTTATCACGCCATCAAAGCGGGTCTGAACATGGGCATTGTCAACGCCGGTCAGCTGGCGGTATACGATGACCTGCCCTCCGAGCTGAAAGAACGTGTCGAAGATGTGATTTTAAATCGCACCCCTGAAGGCACAGAAGCTCTACTGGCGATCGCCGATAATTATCGCGGCGATGGCTCTAAGGTCGAAAAAGAAACCGAAGAATGGCGCAGCTGGGAGGTCAAAAAACGCCTACAGCACGCATTGGTCAAAGGTATTTCAGCCAATATTGAGGAAGACACCGAAGAAGCAAGACAAGAAGCCGCTCGCCCTCTGGATGTGATCGAAGGCCCGTTGATGGACGGCATGAACGTGGTTGGCGATTTGTTTGGCGAAGGCAAAATGTTTTTACCACAAGTGGTTAAGTCTGCCCGCGTGATGAAGCAAGCCGTTGCCTACTTACAACCTTACATCGAAGCCGAAAAACAAGAAGGTGCAAAGCCGAACGGTAAGATTTTAATGGCCACGGTAAAAGGCGACGTCCACGATATCGGCAAAAATATTGTTGGCGTTGTGCTGCAGTGCAACAACTTCGAGGTTATAGACCTAGGGGTTATGGTGCCCTGCGAGACCATATTGAAAACCGCCGTCGAACAAAACTGTGACATTATTGGGTTGTCTGGCCTGATCACACCGTCGCTGGATGAAATGGTCACCGTCGCCAAAGAAATGGAGCGTCAAGGCATCAACAAACCCTTGCTGATTGGTGGCGCTACCACGTCGAAAGCACACACCGCTGTGAAAATTGATCCGCAGCTGAAGCTCAATCAAGTGGCTTACGTAGCCGATGCTTCTCGCGCTGTAGGTGTGGCGGCCAGCTTTTTATCCGATGAGCAACGCCCCGCGTTTGTCGAAAAACTCAAAGTTGAATACGAGCAAGTGCGAGAGCGCAATGCCGGTCGCAAAGCTCGCGGTACGGTTCGCAATTATGAAAACGCCATCAAACATGGCCTAAAGCTGGACTGGTCAAACTATACGCCACCCGTACCCAGCTTTACGGGTACGAAAGTATTTGATGACTACCCTCTTGCAGACTTACTGGATACCATCGACTGGACACCGTTCTTTATTTCTTGGGATTTGGTGGGCAAGTACCCAAAAATCCTAGACGACAAAGTGGTTGGTGAAGCCGCCCGCAATTTGTTTGATGATGCCCAAGCAATGCTCAAGCGCATTGTGGATGAAAAGCTTCTCAAGGCCCGAGCTGTTATTGGTTTCTGGCCCGCCAATCAGATAAACCACGATGATATTGCGCTGTTCAGTGATGAAAGCCGCACAGATGTGCTAGCGACTCAACACCACATTCGCCAACAGGTACAAAAGCCCGGCAACACCAAGCCCAACACATCACTGGCTGATTTTGTCGCACCCGTAGACACTAAGCTTGCCGATTATGTCGGTGGGTTTGCGGTGACCGCCGGTATCGGGGCCGATGAGTTGGCAAAATCTTTTGAAGCACAGCACGATGATTACAACTCGATCATGGTCAAAGCACTGGCGGATCGTCTTGCAGAAGCCTTAGCCGAACATATGCACAAGCGCGTGCGCAAGGAATTTTGGGGTTATGCAACCGACGAAAACCTCGACAATGATTCTCTCATCAAAGAGAAATACCAAGGGATACGCCCTGCCCCTGGCTATCCCGCCTGCCCTGATCATACCGAAAAAGGCATTCTCTTTGAGTTGTTGAATGCAGAGAAAAACATTGGTCTCTCGCTCACAGAGCACTACGCAATGATGCCTGCAGCCGCGGTATCCGGTTGGTATTTTTCCCACCCAGATTCTGACTATTTTGCTACGGGTAAAATTCAAAAAGATCAAGTGGAATCACTGGCCGCACGAAAAGGGATGGGGCTTTCAGAGCTTGAGCGCTGGTTGCAGCCTGTATTGGGTTATGACAACTAAATCTCGTACACATCAGGGTCCAAATTTCGGATCCTGAGGCCAACCTCTTATTCCAAAGACATACAGTTGTCATCTTTAGGGCTTAGCATGGCGCCAACTTTCTAGGAGCTGCCGCCATGCTGATCCCATCTTACTACCGCTTACCCCGTAAATTATCAGTGCTTCTGATATTGTCAGTTGTCATACTCGGTCCATGGGGTCTAACTCAAGCAGATGAACAACAGCCCAAGCCCAGCCAAGATGAAATTGATTTGGCCTTAATGATTGTGAATGATTATCGCCAGCTGCGTTCTAGCTGTATCGACAGTGAAGAATCAGCTCGGCAAATGTGCTATTACCGCCTGAAGGTTGGTCAATGGGATTACCACGAAGCCCGTACCACATTGACTCGAGCAGGCATCCGAAGCCGAGCTCAAGAGCTGGTTGCTCAGGCTAAATAAACGCCATGACGGCTGGACACATAAAAATATACCAGCCGATACTTTTTTGTATTAAGTGTGGTTCCACAAGGCAGCGCTTTCTACACCACCGGCTTTTAGCAACTTTTGCAAGCTCCCTTTCATTGCCTGATACTCTGTAGCGTGCAACTGTGACACAAATTGCTGATGGTGAACCGCAGCTGCTTTGTCCATCATGGTTAAAATCATTTTCCCAGGCTCTGTGATCAATAACTTGATTGAACGCCGATCCAATGTGTCGTGCTCTCGAACCAATAACCCCTTTTTTTCTAAACGGTCCGCCAAACGAGTCACTGCCGAGCGATCAATACCAAGCTGCTGTGCAACATAGGCGGGTGTATTTGACGCGTTATGGTGCAACACGTTCAGTAGCATCCATTGTGGCCAAGTGATATCAAAAGCTTCCAAATCTTTATTAAACTGCTCTTGCAGCGTTGTGGCC
The DNA here is from genome assembly GCA_965656525.1 of Pseudomaricurvus sp. Taxonomy (GTDB): domain Bacteria; phylum Pseudomonadota; class Gammaproteobacteria; order Pseudomonadales; family Cellvibrionaceae; genus Pseudomaricurvus. Next base: position 29,748 of record CBFHKY010000004.1, read on the forward strand.
AACCGAGACACCCAAAACGTTAAACTCTGACTTACTTGAAAAGACATGCCCCACCCTCGAAGACAACACAATTATTACACTCAATATAATTGATCAATCACAATAAAGGTATGAGCAGATTATGCATCTATGGTTATGACAGCTAAATAAGTCAAACTGATATAGCAGCCGCCACCGCTGACTAACATTGCCTTTGCACTGTTTTGCTGACGTATAATTTTTTAGCATTTTTAAACTTTATACCTACACTTCAGATATACGCTTAAATATTGACGTAGATTTGTACATCAGTACGAAATTACAGACTGTGACTTAAATCTAGTGCCTGCTGATATTTTTTGACTTGATTCAATGTCTTATTGATGAGTGAGCTTTTCAATGCTATTTAACAACAAATACAAACAATCATTAACGGCAATCTCTAAAAAATGCAAAGAAATGGAAAATATCTGGTCTTCTGTATTTGACTCTTCTGCCGTTATTGAATTCACTCCCCAGGGTGAAATCCTTAATGCCAGCCCTCTGTTTTTACAGTTAATGGGGTACTCTCTGGAGGACATCAAAGGTAACAAGCACAGCCTATTTTGTGACACTGATTATGCGGCATCCCCTGAATACCGCGAGTTCTGGCAAACACTTCGTTCAGGAAAAGTGGTCACTTCAGCCTTTCAGCGTTATAAAAAAAATGGTGATAGGGTATGGCTGTCCGGCAGTTACTTCCCCGTTTACGATGATCGAGGCTTGGTCGTGAAGGTGATGAAAATTGCCAGCGACATCACCGCGTCCAGTGAAGAGCTCAATAACCTGAAAGCTATTGACAGAGCGATCAATAATTCGATGGCGGTGATTGAGTTTACCCCCCAAGGTGAGGTATTGGATGCTAACCCAACATTTTTGGAGGTCATGGGTTATTCCCTGACAAAAATCAAAGGCCAACATCATAAAATGTTTTGCTATGAAGATTTTTACCAAAATCAACCCAGCTTCTGGGCTGATTTGGCAACTGGAGACTTCAAGCAAGGTTTGTTTGAGCGTAAAACAGCCAATGGAAGCTCTGTCTGGCTAGAAGCCACATACACACCTGTGCTCGACTTAGCGGGGGAAAAAGTGGTTAAAGTGATCAAATTTGCGAACAATGTGACTGACCAAGTCAACAGAAATAAAGCCATTTCACAGGCCGCTGAGATGTCTTTTTCAACAGCAGAAGAAACAGCCCAGATAGCACGTCAGGGTGCCGACATGTTGTCCAAGTCTGTTTCTATGTCAGAATCTATTGTCCTGGAAGTAGCCAATACCAATAAGATTATCGATAAGCTCAGCGCCCAGTCCGTCAATATCGGAGCCATTGTTTCAACCATTAGAGGGATTGCCGATCAAACCAATTTGCTCGCCCTGAACGCCGCAATAGAAGCCGCACGTGCTGGTGATCAAGGGCGAGGCTTCGCTGTTGTGGCCGATGAAGTTAGGCAACTGGCGGGGCGAACCAGTAAATCTACATTAGAAATCGAAGGCGTGGTTAAGGATAATGAAGGCTTGTCCAGTTCGGTTGGTGAGCGAATGCAATCCGTTACCGATATGGCTAACAGCAGCAATGATCAGTTGGCTCAAGTGAATCAGGTAATGAAAGAAATTTACGACGGTGCCAATAATGTGTCCCGTACAGTATCCGATTTAATGACATAGCCGCGCTTCAGAACCTGTCACTTTAAACAATGTAACGATACCCTTTGTTTACGGCTTCGTAGAACAAACCTCTAATGTGACTTCGGTGGGATTATTACGTGCCGGTCGCACTAAATTTGAATACCGTAGTAACTGATCAGTAATTGGCCAATGACAATGTAGATAACAATCAATGCCCACCCACCTCGCAATAACAATGACTGACTGCACTTATTCTCTTTATTAAGTTTGAAACCGTATAAAACCAATGCTGCGCAAGCGCTTTGAAACAGCATCACTCCAAAGATGACAATCTCTGGACCCAACTCCGATGCAAGCCCAGCAATGACAGCCAAAGCACCAACAATACCAAAAGTAAAAAGAAACCAGCTAAAGATCTTAAGGTAATTCAACACAATAAGAATTCACTCCGTAAGGTTCGACAATGTCAAAGCTGTATTGAAGTTATTTGATGACACCAGAAATGGCAATAAAAGAGGAGAGATAAAAAGCAATATTGAATACAGGCGATCGTAGAGACAGCTTTACCTTCTTAAGAACAAGCCGCATACGAAAAGAAAATCGATCAAAAAACGGTAAGGCTGCAGCTGCAGCCTTACCGTTTGGTGTTCACCGCGTATTTTCTAGATTATTGTCCGCCAATCCAAAAAATACAGGTGGCGACAAAAACGGCTATTAGCGCAACGGCTACCAGCGCATCCGCAACACTGTCACCGTATTCCTGCATTTCGACTTGATCTTCCATTATTATTATTCTCCGCCAATTGTGGTTTAGGGAATCAGCTAAAAATGCGTAGCTATATCGATTATAGTCATATACAAAAAAATCTAATGCTTTTTCGTGCTTTTTTTCAATTTAATTTCTTATTTTACCATTCGTAACAAAGACTTAGGAGTAATCCACCACTTTGACGTTACTTTATTTCTCAGCCAGTATCACTCGCACGATATGCGCTTTTGGTGTATTCTGCGCGCCTATTTTTCAAAGCTAGACTCATCAATCGCTTACTGATGTTTGAGCTGGCAGCAGATTAACCCTCAATTTTCAGGTGTGCTCTCAATGTACCAATATGACGAGTATGATCACCGCATTGTGCGCGAACGTGTGGCGCAATTCAGTGATCAAACCGAACGATATTTGGCCGGTGAACTGACCGAAGAACAGTTCCTACCCCTTCGGCTGCAAAATGGGCTGTACATACAGCGCCTGGCGCCGATGCTGCGCATCAATGTGCCTTATGGCATGCTGAGCTCTACTCAGCTGCGTAAACTGGCTCATATTGCTCGCCACTACGATAAGGGTTACTGCCACATCACCACTCGTCAGAATGTCCAGTTCAACTGGCCTCAGCTGGAAGAAGTTCCTGCACTGCTAGGTGAATTAGCCGACGTAGAAATGCACGGCATTCAGTCCAGCGGTAGCTGTATCCGTAATGTGACCTCTGATCAATTTGCGGGGATTTCTTCGGATGAAACCGTAGATCCACGCCCCTATTGTGAAATCATTCGCCAGTGGTCTACATTTCATCCAGAATTTGCGTTTTTACCACGCAAATTCAAAATTGCGGTCACGGGTGCCGACAGCGATCGCGCTGCCGTACAAGTTCACGACATCGGCCTTCAAGTTCTTAAGAACGAGGCTGGTGAGATCGGCTTTAAAGTGTATGTGGGTGGCGGTTTAGGTCGCACCCCCGTTATCGGCTCTGCTATCCGCGACTTTCTGCCTCAGATGGACCTGCTGCCCTATTTAGAAGCGATTTTGCGGGTGTATAACCAAATTGGGCGTCGCGACAACAAGTACAAAGCGCGCATCAAAATCTTGGTTAAGGCTTTGGGTGCCGATAAGTTCGCTGAAAAAGTCGAAGCCGAATTCAATCACCTGCAAAACAGCCCAATCCAATTAACGCAAGCAGAAATCGAGCGAGCAAGCCAATCGTTCCCAACACCGGCTTACGCCGAGGTAGATGCAGCAGCAGTTGATGCCGCCCTTCAGCAACAAAGCAAAGACAATGTCGCTTTTGGTAAATGGCTAACGCGTAATGTGCGTGAACACCGCCAAGCTGGTTACGCCGCTGTCACCTTGTCACTAAAGCCTACTGGTGTGGCACCGGGCGACATCACAGACAGCCAGTTGGAGTCCATAGCCGACTTAGCTGACCGCTACAGCTTTGGTGAAGTACGCACAACACATGAACAAAACATTGTTTTGGGAGATGTGCGTAAAGACCAGCTGTTTTCACTGTGGGAAGATGCCAAGCCAAAAGGTTTTGCAACCCCCAACATTGGCACACTGAACGATCTGATTTGCTGCCCTGGCGGTGATTTTTGTTCACTGGCCAACGCCAAGTCTATACCCATTGCAGAATCGATCCAGCGTCAGTTTGACGACTTAGATTACCTTTACGACTTGGGCGATATTGATCTTAATATCTCTGGTTGTATGAACGCCTGTGGTCACCATCACGTGGGACATATCGGCATCTTGGGTGTTGATAAAAAAGGGCAAGAGTTCTACCAAATCCAATTGGGTGGCAATGCCGGTACAGATGCCAGCCTAGGTAATGTATTGGGCCCCGCTTTTGGTGCCGAAGATATTCCTTCTGTGATTCAAACGCTAGTCGATGTATTTGTCGCCAACCGTATCGAAGGTGAGCAATTCATCGAGACTTATCGTCGTGTCGGTATCGCACCATTTAAGGAGAAGGTCTATGCCAAAGCTGATTAAAGATCGTGCTCTTGCCGATAACATTTGGGGCGTGTTGCCTGCAACGGATGCACCGGAAGAAGCTGCGGTGCCAGAAACGCCTACAGTTGTCCCCTTAAACGTCTGGCAAGCTCAACATACCGCATTAAGTTCACGATTAGACACTGTAGGCGTCTGGTTAGATAGCCATCAACTGGCCGAGGAGTTAGGTGAAGCAGCTCTACAGCTACCTTTAGTCGCTGTAAACTTCCCGACCTTTATGGATGGCCGCGGTTTTAGCACCGCTCGCTTATTGCGTGAACGTTATGGCTTTGCGGGCGAGCTACGCACCTTAGGTCCCATTATGCGCGACCAGTTGTTGTTTTTAGAGCGCTGTGGATTTAACAGTTTTGAGTTTGACGATGCCGCGGATATCGAAAAGGCACTTGTGTCCTTCAATGATTTCAGCGAATTCTATCAGGCCGCAAACGATCAAAAGCTGCCTCTATTTCGCCGCAAAGTGTAGTATGCATCTACTATTAGTTAGTAGTACGCCTCTAATAGTTAGTAGTACGCCTCTAAGATAAACAAGCTCGCCAATGCGAGCTTGTTTAGCAAAGCTGGCCGGTAAACGGCTTTATTTTTAACCGCTTGCCGTTCGATAAACCTTCGGCGATTTATCACCGCCCCCAGTGCCTCTCGTATTTCATCCACAAATACGGTACAACATCGGTAACTTAACTTTACCTGATGAGCCGCATGCACGATTCCCTGTTTCAATCTTTTTTCTTAATATTTTCTGGTGCTGCACTGGTTGCTTCATTGGCATTGTACACGCGCCAGCCGCTACTGGTGGCTTACATTGCTGTGGGTATGCTGCTTGGGCCCTATGGATTTCAATTTGTCACTGATATCTCGTTGGTGACGGATATTGCTCATATCGGCATTATTTTTTTGCTGTTTCTTTTGGGATTGGACATGCAGCCTAAATCGCTGCTTTCTGTATTGAAGCAGGCTACCAGTGTGGGGCTGATCAGCTCCGTCGTTTTCGCAGTGAGTGGCTACGGCATTGGCACTCTGTTTGGTTTTAACCATATGGAGTGTCTCATCATTGGTATGGCCATGATGTTTTCCAGCACCATTATTGGTATCAAATTATTGCCAACTACGGTCTTACATCACAA
>CBFHKY010000004.1:35396-64371 GCA_965656525.1 Pseudomaricurvus sp.
AACAAAAGAACAAAAATATGGTGAAAATCAGTACATCCAAAGAAAATAACAGAGCGGGTGCCACTAACACCATAAGTGGCTTACTTGTCCATAAGCCACACATCAACCGTTTCTTTTGCTGATACTTCTTGGTGAGAGATCTCCGGTGCGCTTGATTGTGGCTGGCATCCGCTAAAAGCCATACTTTCCGTGGCATCCCTTTTTACCAGATCACTTGAACCTAAAACCGCGTAACTGATCCACACTACCATGATCAGGCTTAATGAGCCTCCAATTGTCGCCGTAAACCTCTCCACTCAAATTAAGATGAATTGAGTGCGGGGTCACTATCGAATTACACGTTAAACTCTGAAGTATTTATACTCATGTCACATCCCAGCCGAGACGCGGTCATTAGACAGCGCAGAAAGGTTTACCCTTTTTGCCCAGCTCGGTATGCTATCAAAAATGACAAGGATAGGGTTGGCTGTGTGCTGGATTTACCGTTTGAATCCAATAACTCTGTGCTACAACGCTTTCATCACAATATTCGACATGGCCCTCCTATGAGATCGCTTTTCACTAAAATCTTATGTGTCTACCTCCTTCTGTTCCTCAGTGGCTGCAGCACCCACAGCAGCCACGCCGCTTTTTTCCAATTTTTCATAGCCGATAAAGAAAACCTTGAAAACGTTAAAACGGTTTTCGAAGAGGGTTACGCAGACATTAACGAACTTTATGAATGAGGTACGGCCTTAGCACTGGCCGCACAATACAACCGTGTAGACACCGTGCAATACCTAATTGCCTCTGGTGCTGATATCAATAAAGGCAATGTTGATGGTAAAGCCTCGCGCTCACCCCTGCACTCGGCGGCCATAAAAGGTTCAACCGAAACGGCCCTGTTACTGCTAAAAGTAGGGGCAAATACCACATTGACGAACCGAGACAATCAAACACCCGCGCAACTGGCGCGCTCAAAAGGCCATCAGCAGCTTAGTGAGTTAATCAATGAGTTTGTAACAGCCAAGTCTCGGTGGGCCTTAGTGCAACAGAAAAACACCTCAACAGCCTACGCGGATTTCATCAAAGCATACCCAAACTCGATCTACACAGAGGATGCTCGTCAGTGGCTTGAACGCCATAAACGACAAGCTGAGCGTCTTGCTGAATTAGAACGCACCCTGCCGCCAGAAATCTTGCGCGACAAGTATATGGTCGAACTTTCAAACCTGTTAAAAACGCAACAATATGAAGCGGCTCTGCCTCTGTTTAAAAAGCTAACAGCGCTGCCGATTTCTACCGATCCATCGCTTAAGTTTTTCTACGGCGAAGCCCTGCTCAAGACCAATCAAACGGCTCAAGGGATTGACCAGCTCTACCAATATATTAATGAACAAGGACGAAACGCAACACATTACACAACCGCTCTGACATTAATCAGTCAGGCCGAATCTCAGATGTAAATTCTTTTTCTCAGTTCGCCAAAATAACATTTTTATTGAGCTTTTAGCCAAGAGGTATTAAATGAACAATCATTTTAGATTGATGGCATTAGCCATTCTGTTAATGTCATTTTTATCGGGTTGTACGACGACTGAAGATGGTAAACCTCTTGACCCAGTTTTGCCTTTTGCAGAAAAGTCGACTATACAGGATGTCAGTCGTCTGCTGGAAAACCCCAAAGATTCTATTACCGTTTATTTTTTTGCTGAACGCATACACGGTGCAAACGACTTGGCGGTTTCTCTCAATGGCCGAGCAAGCTCAATGGGGATTCGCCTAGATGGGGAAGTAGTGGCTAACCTGCAAGAAGGTGAAGCGATAAAATTACAACTCATGCCACACCATCTCTACCCATTTGCATTTAAGAATACGTTTTGGATGGATCACCCAGGTGGCCTAGCCCACTTTCCCATTAATGCGACAACAGCAGGTAATTCGGCTGCTTTTAGTATCGCTACCCCCGTTTTTGTGGGCAACACCCCTGATGTAAAAAGGCTCAACCTAAAAACGCTAAGACAAAAAATTGAGCAATACACGTTTGTGGAACCTCTCATTGATCGATCCGCATTGGCACTTAGGCCCACTAAATTGTTAGAGCAATGGAGTCAGTGTTTAATTGACCAAAACCTAGGACAATGTGAAAGCGTGTTTGAGACTGTACCGACTTCTTTGCGCAGTGAAATGATGGTGCATGAAATGGAAGTCTTGCGCTCTAAAGCACAGCAAAAACAGAAAACCTTAGCGGCCATGGAAACTGCTCTGCCAGAGTCCGTACGTCGCGACAAATACATGATCACTCTTTCCAGTCATCTTAAATCTGGGCGTTACCAAGAAGCACTGGCTATATTTCCCAAACTGAAAAGTTTGAGCATGGATACCGATCCTTCTTTGGATTTTTTCTATGGCGAGTCTTTGCTGAAAACCGGACAACCCAAAGCCGCGCTGACTCAGCTCTATAGCTACATCAGTACCCAAGGTCGCGCTGGTACACATTATGCCCGCGCGCTTAAATTGATCAATGAAGCAGAATCACAGCTGCGATAGTTTTAAAAAGACCAGTAAAGAGGATACCGCTGTGTCTCACGCCTACCGTAGCAAAAGCTTATTCATTTCATTCGGTCTACTACTGACGGTGGGCCTACACAGCGTGTGTTCCTCGGCGCAACAACTAGAAGCCTTCGAGACCCAGCTGGATCAAACCATTCGCAGCGCCTGCCACGGTAATATGGTGGAAGCAATACCAGATTTCATGAGTGGCGTACGCGATTGGATTACTGAATCCAGCCCATTTTGTGAAACCGTGCGCACAATGCCCGAAGAAGACAACGCCTACGACTATTTGAAATCGCAAAACCCTGAGCTGGCCAAACCCACAACCGATGCTGAGATCAAAACTCTATTTGGTTACAACGAAGACCTTTATCGCCATGCAGATTGTGATGATTGGATGTGCAACCACATTCGAGATCGTGTTTTTAACGACGGCAACCCCATATCCCTCAGCGATTACAAAGTTGTAGAACAACACTGCGACGGTGACTACAGCTGTCTTGAAAGCTGGTTTAAACAGTGGCCTCGGCCGTTACCAGAGTCACCTTCAGCCACCGGTCTCAGTCTGGACGAGCTGATGGGACAAGCCAAGCCTGCAGACGTGCCACAAACGCAAAACCAATCCGCTCAGCTGCAAGCACAACCAGCAGGGATGTCTTTGGATCAACTCATAGGCAATGATGTCGCGATAGCGCCTCCCCCTTCACGAGGCTCACAAGCAAATCCAGTATCATCACCATCGAGCCGTACTTTGGCCGCCAGCCTGAGTCTTGATGACGTATTTGCCGCTCGGGAAGAGCTTGAATTGAACCAATTGAAATTAACGATCAACGACAAACATACTCATATGGCTAACAGCTGTGCGTGTTCATTAAATAAAAGCGGCTGCTACCAACTACCGCACGAATCTTTATTAGCGCCAGCCGGACAAAGGGAGCAAAAGCGCTTCGATTACTGCTCTGATTGGCGTACAACAAAAAATACCATTATCACAACAACCGCTGCAGCCAATGACACGTTAGCGGCGCTGGATCGTATTCAGTCAAACATCGCAAAGAATGACGCCGACATGAAATCAACCATTGCCCGCTGGCAAGAGAAGCATCAAAAACAAATCGCTCAGCAACAACAAGCCTCACAAAAGCGCCAAGGTTTTGCTTATCTTGCCGCCATGGGCTCTATAGCGATGCAAGCAGCGACAGCCCCCAATGGTGACCTATCAATCGAGTCAGCCGCTCGAAATGCGCTTAGTCTGCATAATAATTTAGCCGGTGATAGCCCAGCTACAACGCCTTCTTCTCGCGAGGTTCGATCGTCTTTACCCAAGCAGCCCAGTACGAACCCCCATAAGCCTGAACTTATGGCAGCCAACAACCCGAATTCTTCATCTGCGGCCGCAGACTCAAAACTCAATACGTCATCCGCCAATGATCGCTACGCAGTTTGTACGATAAGAACCGGTTTAAAAGTCATTGCCGGTTGCATCAACGTAAGCGGGCTGGATAATAACACCCCCTGTACCGGCGAAAACGGCAACCAAATCTGCGCACAAGACATGTTTGAGCTTTGCCAAAAAGTCGGCAAAAAAACGGGCGCTTTGTTCGATGAATATTCATCTGGCATGGGGTACAACGCTTCTATGAAACAATGCATCGCTAAATGCGAAAATAATTACGGCGAAGCCAATTGGGGACAATACGGGCGTAAATGCTTAGGGGCTGTATCCACACGCTAAATGACGTTGAAACGGATGGCAATTTACTCACAGTGATTGATACAGGATCAAGCGCCTGTAGGCGTCCACCCTATGGGGAGAACCCACCTAACAACCTTGTGACAGTATAGATATAAGGTTGTTAGGTGGGTCGTTGAATTCAAGGTTTTACTTCAAGATAACAGCTTTTATTACTTGCCTGCCGCTTTGTCTTTTTGGGTCAAGGCGACACCGTACGCGTGGCCGTGCGCATAGTAACAAATTCTTCTGCAGCGGTTGGGTGAATGCCAATGGTTGTATCCAGATCCTTTTTTGTTGCCCCCATTTTGAGAGCTACAGCAAAGCCTTGAATGATCTCTCCCGCATCTTTGCCCACCATATGGCAACCCAACACCTTGTCCGTTGCATCATCTACGATCAATTTCATTAAAGATCGCTCATTCAAACCGGACAAAGTATGTTTCATAGGTTTAAAGTTAGAACTGTAGACTCGCACTCGGTGCCCCGCTGCTAATGCGTCTTCCTCGCTCAGCCCCACTGTGCCGATATTGGGCTGGCAAAAAACGGCCGTCGCAATGCCGTTGTAATCCAGTTCACAGGGTTCGTTATTATAAAGATATTTGGCTAGCACCATACCTTCGGCTAAAGCTACTGGGGTCAACTCCATACCGCCAGTCACATCACCAATGGCATAAATGCTCGGTTCATGAGTCTGGAACTGATGGTTTACTTGAATGGTATTATCTTTGTTTAATTGGACTTGAGTGTGATTCAGCCCAAGACCATCAATACGCGGAGAGCGCCCAATAGCAGACATCACACAGTCCACTTCGCGCTCAGTGCCGTCGGTCATCTGTACTTGTAAGGTACCATTGTCATTGCGAGTAATACTCTCGATATTGACCTCAAAGCTGAGCTTCACGCCTTTTTGCTGCACTTGGTCGGCAACAAATTCACGAACCTCATGATCAAAGCCACGAAGAAACATCGAGCCACGGTAAATCAATTCAGTTTGCACACCGAGACCATTGAAAATACCTGCAAATTCAATCGCAATGTAGCCGCCTCCCAAGATCATCACTCGCTGAGGAAACTCTGGCAGGTAGAAGGCTTCATCAGAAGTGATCATGTATTCTTTGCCGGGAATGTCTGGTCGCAATGGCTCCCCACCGGTGGCAATTAATATACGCTCTGCCGTGTAGACTTCATCCCCCACCTGCACACGGTTGCCCTCTAACAGTGAGGCCCGGCCTTCGATCACTTCGACACCCGCATTAGTAAGAAGATTAAGATAAATGCCGTTTAGACGGTGAATCTCGCAGGTTTTGTTGTCTCGCAAAGTGGTCCAATCAAATTGCCCTTCAGGCATTTGCCAGCCAAAACCTGCGGCGGCCTCTCTCTCTTCAGAAAACTCCGATGCGTACACAAACAGCTTTTTAGGTACACAGCCAACGTTTACGCATGTGCCCCCCATGTAAGTATCTTCTGCCACGGCAACTTTGGCACCAAAGCTGGCCGACATTCGCGCCGCTCTCACTCCGCCGGAACCGGCACCAATCACAAACAGATCGTAGTCATACTGAGACAAAGCATACCTCCACAAAGTTATCGCAAAATCGAGTCAATCTATATATCAAGGCATTGTAGCGAAATTTGGATCGCTTCTGTGAAATAGCATCAACTGAACTCCAAAAGTTCTAATTCCACCAAAAGCTCAGAAACAAAAAAAGCCGCTATACGCGACTTTTTTTGTTGTTTTACTCAACGAAGACATGATAAACGTTGATTGTGAAAACTGTCTCTTAGACTCGGAACTGTGAAGACACACGCATCAGTTGATCGGCCAGACTTTTTAGTGAAGTGCTCAAATCCGATACTTTGTAGGTATTTTGCTCAGCGACTTCAGACGCATCGCGCATGCTAACAACATTTTGTTGAATATCATTAGCAAAACGTTGCTGCTCTTCGGTAGCGCCCGCGATTTGCTGATTCATGTCTGTAATAGAAGTCACTTTAGCCGTAATGGCCTCTAATGAAACGCCTGTAGCTCCGGCCTGCTCAACACTTTTCTGAGCCTGTTCTTTTCCTTGTGACATCACACCAACAGCTGATCGAGCCGCTGTCTGAAGCTGTTCGATAACGGTTTGAATTTCATGTGTGGACTCCTGTGTGCGCGAAGCCAAAGTACGCACTTCGTCGGCAACCACAGCAAAACCACGGCCTTGCTCGCCCGCTCGGGCCGCTTCAATGGCCGCATTTAATGCCAGTAGATTGGTCTGTTCAGCAATACCTTTAATCACATCCAAAATACCACCGACGCTTTCGGTATCGGCTTCAAGTTTAACAATCACTTCGGCTGCGCGTTCTACCTCGGCTGCCAAATCATTAATAGAACCCACTGTGCTTTGCACAATGCTTAGCCCTTGCTTGGCCTCTGTATCAGCATCTGTTGCCGCCTGTGCGGCTGAACCTGCGTTTTCAGCAACGTTCGTGACGCTGCGCAACATATCGTTCATAGCATTAGACACAATGGTTGAAGCGCGAGTTTGCTCACTCGATACTTCTGACGTTTTACCTGAAAGAATATTCAGCTCTTGTGAAACGTTGGTCAAGGGGGTGATCACATTGATCACATCGCCAATGGTATTGTGTAACTTTTCGACAAACACATTAAACCAGTGCACCAATGTGCCCAATTCATCTTGGGAATTTTGTTCTAGACGACGAGTTAAGTCGCCTTCACCTTGGGCAATATCTCGCAACGACTGGATGATTTGATCCATACCTTTAGTGATCAGTAATACAATACTGAACGAAATCAGCAAGGTCACCGCTACCGTAACCACGCCAATACCAACACCTGCTGTCAGATTATCTTTGCCAGTTTGCAGAGCGTCATCAACCTTGGTGGTAAACCTTACGTGACTGGCTTCGCGATAATCAGCCAACAACTGCACGGTAGCCTCGAAGCTCTGGCGCTTATTTTCAGCGATCTCAGCAATACGAGAGAAGTCCATGGTGCCGTCGATCATGCTCTGCGTCAGAGGGATCGATATACCCGTAAATTGCGTTAATTTATTGCGCAATGCACTGATTTTAGAGGCATCTTGAGGATAAAGGTCCAACTGTTGATCTAGGTTACTTTCCAGTGCGCGATAGGTTTTGCGCGCTCTATCCAGCATATCTTGTTCGCCTGTGCTGGCGGCGTTGGTCATTAGCTCGTCCATACGGTCGAACAAAACAATATTACTGCTGGCCAATTCCAATAATGGAAAATCTACGCTCTTAATTTGCTCTAAACGCTCACCATTCTTGGTGCCAGAATTGATAATCACCATCAAAAACAGCAAAAAACCTAGAATAGCAACGGCAGGAATCAACAGAATTTTATATTTAATACTTAAATTTCTCATCCAGCTCATGAGATGTACCTTGTGATGGTTCTTTCCAATGACGTGGGTCACGCCCACCCGCGATATAAGCATAGCTCAAAGCTAAAAAGTCGCGAGATTAAACATCAATACTCGCACAACTCAAGCTAACCTATATGAGTTATCGGCCAAAAACTAAAGAGCTTTAAAACAAGATACGCTTGAGGAAAAGACTATCAAAACAAGCCATGTACGAAGAGAAAAACCAAAAAGTAGGTTTACGGGACGAAGCTCAGTCGAAACCCGATTCAAGCCACGCCAGCTGCCGACGTAATTGCACAACTTCACCCACAATAAGCAATGTTGGGGCACTCAGATCGGCTTGTTCGACAAGCTCTGCGAGCGTTGAAAGGTCTCCTTCAATGACTCGTTGCTCCAAGGTTGTTCCCTTTTCAATAACCGCCGCAGGAGTTGTTGCGCTGCGACCATGTTGAATCAGGGTTTCGCAGATCACTGGCAGCCCTTTCAGCCCCATATAAAACACGAGGGTTTGATTGGGTAGCGCCAGTTCAGGCCAAGGTAAGTTCACTTGATGATTGCGCAAATGCCCGGTAATAAAACGAACGGACTGGGAGTGATCTCGGTGTGTGAGTGGTATACCCGCATAACTGGCGCACCCTGAGGCGGCGGTAATGCCGGGAACTACCTGAAATGAAACACCAGCCTGAACCAGTAGCTCCAGTTCTTCCCCGCCGCGCCCGAAAATAAATGGATCTCCTCCTTTCAGGCGCAATACGTTGCGCCCAGCCTGAGCCAGATCAGCCAAGCGCTGATTAATGTCTTCTTGAGGGAGAGCATGATCTGACTGGCGTTTGCCCACATAGATTCGCTCACAATTAGAGGGCAATAGAGCCATAATGTCATCGGATACCAAACGGTCATATAGAACTACATCCGCCTGCTGGATCAAGCGTAGTGCCTTTAGGGTGAGCAACTCGGGATCACCCGGCCCAGCGCCTACCAAATACACCTCACCAATAAAAGGCCCTTTCTTTGCCTTATCGAGTTGAGATTGAAACACTCGATCCGCTTTTTCAGTCTGGCCTGCCTGCAACAGCCTAGCAGGCAGGCCAGAGAGCATAGTATCCCAAAACAAGCGTCGCACGTTGGTTGCTGGCAGTGTTTGCTTCACGGAATGGCGCCATGTCTCCGCCCATTGAGCCAAACGACCAAAATGGCGAGGGACAAACGCTTCCAACTGACGTTTCATAAAACGAGTCAGTGTCGGCGATACGCCTGATGAATGCAGTGCAATCACCATTGGCTCACGATTAATAACAGCCGGCAAACTGACATCCCCGAGGGACACGTCACCGGCATGATTACAAAGAACTCCTAGCTCCTGACAAGCCGCTGCAATTTGTCGATTCATATCCGTATCGTTGCTGGCAATCACCACCAAAAAGTAATCGCTTAGCGTGACACTAGCCATATCAAAATTAGATGTGGTGACACGCACTTGTTCGCGGTGTTCAATAACTAATTGCTGCAAATTGGCACACAACTCAGGAGCCCAAACACTGACATTGGCACCTGCGGATAACAGCAAGCGCACTTTTCTTAAAGCAATTTCTCCTCCGCCTATGACTAAGCAGGCACGTTGAGAAATACGGATAAAAAGCGGGAGAAAATCCATGGCGCAACGCTCACAACGGAACCATTAGGCTTAAGCCGCGGCACCACACAGAGCGTGGCACTACGGTAAGTAAGGGGTGTCTATCAAACAGTAAGTCATCAACCCACCATAGCGGTGGACTCTGAAAATACCACACCACCTTGAACACATCGCTGGCTCACGGTGATGTGGCTGTAGCGATCAAACAGTCTTTGATACATAGACCGGAATTTGATCGCGGAGCAGTATTGACTGGCTAAGTGAGCATTGCTCGGTTAACCCAGCTTTTCAATACCACCCATATAGAGGCGCAACGCCTCAGGGATAATCACAGAACCATCCGCCTGCTGATAATTTTCCAAGACTGCAATAAGTGTCCGACCCACTGCAAGACCCGAACCGTTAAGAGTGTGCAGCAGCTCTGGCTTACCGGTGTCTGGGTTTTTGTAGCGCGCTTTCATGCGGCGAGCCTGAAAATCTCTGAAGTTACTGCAAGAAGAAATCTCGCGATATTTTTCTTGCGATGGCAGCCAGACTTCGATGTCATAAGTTTTGGCGGCTGAAAACCCCAGATCACCACCGCACAATACAACGGTACGATATGGCAGTTCTAATTTTTGCAAGATGGTTTCTGCTTGCCCCGTCAGGGTTTCCAACGTTTCATCTGAATCGTCTGGGCGAACAAACTGCACCAATTCCACTTTTTCAAACTGATGCTGGCGAATCATGCCACGGGTATCACGGCCATAACTGCCAGCTTCTGAACGAAAACACGGTGTATGACACACAAACTTCAACGGCAGAAGTTTCGCATCCCGAACGATTTCATTGCGCAGCATATTTGTGACGGGTACTTCGGCCGTAGGAATCAGGTAAAACTCTCGCTCATCGTCCAGTTTAAACAAATCTTCTTCGAATTTTGGCAGCTGGCCGGTGCCGTATAAAGACTCTTTATTGACGATGAAAGGCACGTAGGTTTCTTGATAACCATGTTCTTGAGAGTGCGTATCCAACATAAATTGGATCAGCGCACGATGTAAGCGCGCCACTCCGCCTTGCATAACCGCAAAGCGTGAGCCCGTCAATTTAGAAGCCGTATCGAAATCCAAACCACCCAACTGTGCACCCAGGTCTACATGGTCTTTCACCTCAAAATCAAACTCGCGCGGGGCACCCCAGCGGCGCACTTCTACGTTGTCATCTTCGCTAACCCCAGTCGGTACTTCATCTACAGGGATGTTGGGGATTACGCTTAACTCAGCCTCAATATTCGTTTGCAGAACGGATAACTGATGCTCTGAATCCGCCAGTTGTTGCTTCAGCTCATCGACGACTTTCAGCAAGGGTGCAATATCTTCACCTGCTGATTTCGCTTTACCAATCGATTTGGATCGAGCATTCCGCTCTTGCTGCAGAGTTTCCGTTTTGACTTGGATCGCTCTACGTTCTTCATCCATAGCCATCAATTTGGCCACGTCCAGTTCAAAACCCTTTTTCTTTAATGCGCTTTTAACCGCCTCAGGGTTTTCACGAATCCACTTAAAATCAAGCATAAAATAATAACCAATTAAATCAATCGTAGCGTGCACTGGATGGCTAAAGCTACCGCCAGAACACAGCCAAGCACGCTAATAAGTATGTAAGCCAGTG
This sequence comes from Pseudomaricurvus sp., assembly GCA_965656525.1. GTDB lineage: Bacteria > Pseudomonadota > Gammaproteobacteria > Pseudomonadales > Cellvibrionaceae > Pseudomaricurvus. Next base: position 46,342 of record CBFHKY010000004.1, read on the forward strand.
CAATCGTACCATGGCCATTTTGCCACAGAGTAACTGCATCTAACGCAAACGTTGAGAAGGTCGTAAAGGCACCCAAAAAGCCCGCCATAATCCAGCCCCGCCACTCGGGAGCCAGAACACCTTTTTCTATAATCAATACATAACTGACGCCCATCAATAGAGAACCTATCAAGTTGGCGCAGAGAGTCCCAAGAGGAAACCGATTTTCCAAGACCGGAAACAAATAGGTAGTAGTAGCATAACGCCCCACAGCACCAAGGGCTCCGCCCAAAGCCACAGCCAACCAGATCATAATAAAGCACCACTGTACTGACGCTCGCAGTATTGACGCTCAGAGTTATTCCATATCAGCTGCTGTAGCACGGCACAGTCCCCGAATCATGTTCCATCAACGCTGTCACTTTCACGATCATAACGCCGCCAAGTGCTGCTGTTATCTAGGGATTGTAAATAACGCAGTTTTTCCCCGATTTTTTGTTCTAGTCCACGATCAACAGGATGATAGTATTGCCGCGGCTCGATACTGTCGGGAAAGTAGCATTCCCCGGCGGCGTATGCACCCGGCTCGTCGTGGGCGTATTTGTATTGCTCACCGTACGACATGGATTTCATCAATGTCGTTGGTGCATTACGCAAATGCAACGGGACATCGTGACTGGGCTCGGATTTTACATCTGCCATAGCTTGGTTAAAAGCCTTATATACCGCATTGCTTTTAGGTGCCGCCGCCAAATAGACTAAAGCTTGTGCAATGGCCAGCTCACCTTCAGGGCTACCAAGCCGCTCTTGCACGTCCCAGGCATTAAGGCAAATCTGTAAAGCGCGCGGATCTGCATTGCCAATATCCTCACTGGCCATACGCACCACTCGGCGGGCAATGTACAAAGCATCACAACCCCCATCGAGCATTCGAGCAAACCAATACAGCGCGCCATCCACACTGGAACCACGCACGGATTTGTGCAGAGCGGATATTTGCTCGTAAAATACGTCACCGCCGCGATCAAAACGTCTGATCTCGGTCGAGAGGATTTCCTGAACCACGCGAGTGGTAATCACTTTAGTACTGCCATGCTCTTCGGCCAAATCACTGGCGATTTCCAACAGGTTAAGGATCTTTCGAGCATCACCATCGGCCGCATGCGCCAAGGTGGCGAGTTCATCCTCGGCAATCTCTATTCGGATACTGCCGAGCCCCCTAGCCGAATCCTGCAAGGCTTTCTTGGCAATCTTAATCAAGTGCGAGTGCTCTAATGAGCGAAGTACGTACACGCGACAACGAGACAATAAAGCGTTATTTAAAGAAAAAGACGGGTTTTCTGTGGTCGCGCCAATAAAAATCAGCGTACCGTCTTCAACATAGGGCAAAAAGGCATCTTGCTGAGCCTTGTTAAATCGGTGAACTTCATCAACAAACAACAACGTTTTGCGGCCACTTTGCTGTTGCAGTTGCTGAGCCATAACCACTGCTGCACGGATCTCTTTTACCCCCGCAAGTACCGCAGAAACCGTCTCAAAATGCGCATCGCTGAGTTCCGCTAGCATTTTAGCCATTGAGGTTTTACCCACCCCCGGAGGCCCCCAAAGCACCATAGAGTGGAGCTGATGGCGTTCGATCACCTCCCTTAGCGGTTTGCCCTTGCCAAAAAGATGCTCTTGCCCAATATAATCTTCGGGCTCTCGCGGACGCATACGGGCAGCCAGTGGCTGGTACACCGGCTGTGAAAACAGATCAGTCATGAATTAGCACATCAACACCAACAGGTACTTTAAATTCATACGCTTGCACAGAATCAAGCGGCCGCGATTGTACATTAGCCAACAAGAATTGCGTTTCTTGTCCTAGGCTGTCTGAAACAATCATCGAAGATAGCTGTTCTGCCGCGAACACGATTTCCAACGCGGTAAACGTTTGCGGTGTATCTTTTGGTTTTAGTATAAAGCCATTCTCGGTGGCTTCTACGACGAACTTTTTGCGCAGTTCTTCGGCATTATTCGACAGAATCACGGCAGGCGTATTGAGACTGTTTTGATCCAGCTTTGAGATGGTCACCTGTTCTAAATCTGGATCATACAACCAGACCTGATCACCATTACTCATAAGCACCTGTGGAAAAGGTTCGGTTGTCTCCCAGCGCAATAGCCCAGGCGGCTGCATGGTAAATGAACCGGATGACTCTTGAATCAGCTCTTGATCAGCGGTGTATTGTCGCTGTGTAAAATCACCATGTAGAGCTTCGAAGCCGGCTAACTTTTTGGTCAATTCAGCAGCAGCATCTTGCGCTGATGCCAGTGCCACCTGCACTGTGAACAAACCTAAAACGAACACACTATAAACACAAAGTCGGAGACTCAAATTAAACCCTCTAGATCACTATTTTTTATAACGCTGCACGACGCAGCGTAACTAATGCTTGGGAGGCGCGGGTGCCAATACTTCGCGGCTGCCGTTGTTGCCCATTTCGGTGACGACGCCAGCCTGCTCCATGGTTTCGATCAGTCGCGCGGCGCGGTTATAACCTACACGCAACTTGCGTTGCACAGATGAAATAGAGGCTTTGCGAGTTTCGGTCACAAAAGCGACGGCCTCATCATACAGCGGATCTGATTCATCATCGCCGCCTTCACCATCACCATCTGACGCCAAGCCGGGAACAGGAATGCTGTTGGTGCTGTCATCTACGACACCATCCAAGTAATCCGGTTCACCGCGACGCTTCCAATCCTCAACGACTTTGTGCACTTCATGATCATCCACAAAAGCCCCATGAACACGCAATGGCAAACTGGTTCCAGGCGGGAGGTACAGCATGTCGCCGTGTCCCAATAACTGTTCCGCTCCGCCTTGATCCAAAATGGTTCTCGAATCAATTTTCGAAGACACTTGAAACGCAATACGAGTAGGTACGTTAGCTTTAATTAACCCGGTGATCACATCTACAGAGGGCCTTTGGGTCGCTAGGATAAGGTGGATACCGGCCGCCCGCGCTTTTTGTGCAATACGAGCAATAAGCTGTTCAACTTTTTTGCCGACGATCATCATCATATCGGCGAACTCGTCAATCACCACCACAATAGCCGGTAGCGTTTCTAACATGGGCGCAGGCGCCTCTTCTTCCCCCGCAACAAAATGCTCTTCGGGTTTCCACAGTGGGTCTGGAATCGGCTCACCTTTGCGGTTGGCTTCTTCCACCTTGCGATTGAAGCCTGCTAAATTACGCACACCCATCGCCGCCATCAGTTTATAGCGTCGCTCCATTTCACCCACACTCCAACGCAGGCCATTGGCGGCGTCTTTCATATCGGTGATCACAGGGGTTAACAAATGCGGAATGCCCTCATACACCGACAATTCCAGCATCTTAGGATCCACAAGGATCAAGCGAACGTCTTTCGGTGTGGATTTGTACAATAGGCTCAACAACATCACGTTGACACCAACCGACTTACCCGAACCTGTTGTGCCGGCAACCAATAAGTGCGGCATTTTTGCTAAATCAGCAACAATCGGCTCGCCTTCAATGTCGTGACCGAGCGCCATGGTCAACGGCGACTTTGCACTGTCATACACGTCAGACGCTAGCACCTCACTGAGGCGTACAATTTCGCGGTGCTCGTTGGGAATTTCAATACCCACCACTGATTTTCCGGGAATCACCTCGACCACTCGCACACTGATCACAGCCAGCGACCGTGCTAAGTCTTTAGCGAGGTTGGTAATGCGGCTGGCCTTTACACCAGCGGCAGGCTGTAATTCAAAGCGCGTAACCACGGGGCCCGGCAATACCGAAACCACTTCCGCATCCACATTGAAATCTTTGAGCTTAAGCTCCAACAGGCGCGACATCGCCTCTAAAGATTCTTTTGAATAACCTTTGTCATGGCTTTTATCTGCCGGATCCAAGAGATTAATCGGCGGTAACTCACCTATCACCTGTCCATCAAACAGTGAGGTTTGCTTCTCTTGTAAAACCCTAGGGCTGGGCTTGGCTTTTTTTACCGGCTCAGTAATTTTGGGCGGCACTCGATCCTTTTGTTTGGCCACCTGCTTTTCAATGGCAACTCGTCGTTCGGCTTGATGTTGTGATACTTGTTTTTTCTCAGCTCGTGACTCGCGCCTTTTGCGCCAATACGCGCCGCAACGTTGGACGAAACGCAATGTCGCCGCCCCAATCGCATCCATCAACTTCAACCAAGAAAGATCGGTGAATACCGTTAAGCCGAATAAAAATACCGCCAACAACAACAGCGTACCACCGACATAGCTAAACGCCGATTCCACACCACTGGCAACACTAGACCCTAACAACCCGCCATTGGAAAACGGTAAATCACTGGACTGCAAACCAAAATACATACTGGTCATTGCGGTAGAAGAAATCATCACCAACACAAAGCCCACTACTCGCAATCCGACGATCACAGCATCAAACCCGCCTGGACGGTTACGCTCCCTGAACACCAGCCAAGCACGATAAGCAATCAAACAGGGAAACAAATAAGCGGTATAGCCAAAAAGAGAGAAAAAGACATCGCCGAGCCAAGCCCCAAAAACGCCTCCTGCATTTTGAATAGAAGAACCTGTACCTGTACTGGACCAACCTGGGTCTGAAGGCGCATAAGTTACTAAGGCCATCATCAGAAACAGACAAAGAGCGACCAGGCCGATCAAAGCCCCCTCTGTTAATATCTGAATCGAGCGCGAAGAGCGCGGCTCGCTGACGCCAGTGGTTGGGTTTGGTTTTGAAGTCAAGCGTATCACCCGTTGTTTGCGTTATTCGCAATGCTCAGCGAACAACCACGAAGGGGTCGTTGCTGGCATTATGATTATGGTTCCTATTCTAACATTAATCCCAAAGGTATCTGTGAAAGGCACCTGAATATCGTATTTTTTTGGCTAATCGACTGGCAACTCACCAGTGCCGACCAACACACCGTCAAAACTGACTAGGGTTCCACAGTTAACTTGTAGCTCTCTGCATGCTTGCGTCACAGGCGCACCATGACACTGTCAACAAAACCCTTTAAGCTGCAACACAAATAGGCTCAGCCAATCGTATCAATTGGCGCACCATACTAGAGGTTATTCTTTCTTTTACCTATCATTAGGCCACCTTGAACGCCGATCATCAAAGGAAAGCAACAAATGGCAGACTCACAACATCATCAGGTAATCATTCTAGGGTCAGGCCCTGCTGGTTACAGCGCCGCTATCTATGCAGCTCGCGCTAACTTGAAGCCCGTAGTTATCACTGGGATGCAACAAGGTGGTCAATTAACCACCACCACTGAAGTAGAAAATTGGCCGGGTGGTATTGCCGAACTTCAGGGTCCGGATTTGATGATGCAAATGCAGGCTCACGCCGAACGCTTTGATACTCAAATTCTATTTGATCACATTCATGAAACCGATTTGAGCCAACGCCCTTTTGTTTTAAAAGGCTCAAACACATACACCTGTGATGCATTGATTATCTCTACCGGTGCTTCGGCACAATATCTTGGTCTTCCTTCCGAAGAGGCCTTTATGGGCAAGGGTGTCAGCGCCTGCGCAACCTGTGATGGCTTTTTCTATCGCAATAAAAAGGTTGCGGTCATTGGAGGTGGTAACACCGCCGTAGAAGAAGCGCTGTACCTATCAAACATCGCCTCTGAGGTGACTTTGGTCCACCGCCGTGACAGCCTTCGCTCTGAAAAAATCTTACAAGATAAGCTGTTAGCAAAAGCCGAAAATGGCAACGTAAAACTGGCTTGGAATCATACTTTGGACGAAGTCTTGGGTGATGAATCTGGCGTAACCGGTTTGAGACTGCGCAGCACCGAAAATGATGAGACCCAAGAAATTGATGTAGCTGGTGTGTTTATCGCCATTGGACACAAACCAAATACAGACATTTTTGAGGGTCAGTTGGATATGAAGGACGGGTATATCACTGTGAAAAGCGGAACCAATGGTGAAGCCACACACACCAGCATTCCTGGTGTGTTCGCAGCCGGCGACGTAGCTGATCATATCTATCGTCAAGCTATCACTTCGGCAGGTTCAGGCTGTATGGCTGCACTGGACGCTGAAAAGTACTTAGATGATCTCTGATCAGTATTAGCCAATGTTTAATGCCCCCAGAAGGCCATAGCCATGAGCATGCTTCCTTGGCTTGAAGCAGGATCCATAGCTTTTCCGCCTGTCAGTAAAGCCTTAGATGAGCCTAACGGCTTGCTGGCAGCGGGTGGTGATCTATGTTCAGATCAACTGTTGGCGGCCTACCAGAAAGGTATTTTTCCTTGGTATTCAGAGGGCCAGCCTATCTTGTGGTGGAGCCCTTCTCCGCGTTTAATCATTCGCCCCTCAGATCTTCATGTTTCTAAAAGCATGGCGAAGCTGTTAAAAAGAAAACCTTTCAGCGTGACCACAAACGTTTGCTTTCAAGACGTTATGGAAGCGTGTGCAGCACCAAGGGAAGGCGAAGATGGTACGTGGATTTGCCCAGATATGATAAACGCCTACTGCCAGTTAAACGAATTAGGATACGCGCACTCTATCGAGGTGTGGGAGGAATCTGAGTTAATTGGCGGCCTCTATGGCTTAGCAATTGGAGGTTTGTTCTTTGGCGAGTCTATGTTTAGCCGAAAAAGTAACGCCTCTAAGTACGGCTTCATCACGCTAGTTAAAGCATTGGAAACAGCTGGCTACCAAGCTATCGACTGCCAAGTTTATACTCCTCACTTGGCTAGCCTTGGCGCACGAGAAGTCGACCGACAAGCATTCGAGAAAATGTTGCGCGATTATATCCCCTCGACCTTAAGCCCCCGCCTTTGGCCTCCTGCGGGCTTTTCTGAAAGTTCTGCTCGCGGCGTTATCACTACCTCCAAGTCTTCGGCACCTGGTTCTGTATGACTGATTTATCAACACTGCGACTGTTTGCAACCCAGCCCCATCCTTGCAGCTACCTGGATGAAGTTGAGGCTACCAGCGTGTTTGTGGACCCTGACCACCCTATTGACAAAGCACTCTATAGCAACCTATCTGAACGAGGCTTTCGTCGCAGCGGTCCACACCTTTACATTCCGCGTTGCGATACCTGTAATGCATGCGTACCAACTCGAATTCCCGCAGATAGCTTTGTACGCACCCGCAAACAGCGCAAATGTTGGAACCGCAATCAAGATTTGTTAGTCAGCAGTGTGAACAATATTCAAAGCGAAGAACACTACAACCTCTACGCCAAGTATATTTCTGTGCGGCACAAAGATGGGGACATGTACCCCCCTTCAAAAGAACAATACTTAAGCTTTCTTACATCCGAGTGGGGTGTTACCGAATATTTAGAATTTCGGTTAGATGGAACACTCATTGCCGTTGCCGTTACGGATAGGCTCCAAAATGGGTACTCGGCCGTTTATACCTTCTACGACCCAACACACGACAAGCGCAGTCTTGGTGTATTTGCCGTTCTTTGGCAAATACACATGGTAAATATTTTGAAGCTGGAATCACTGTATTTAGGCTATTGGATTAAAGAATGCGCCAAGATGAAGTATAAAACCGAGTACCGTCCGCTCGAAATGCTCATTGAAGGGCGATGGCTGCGGATTAAATGACCATTCACTCTTGGCTAGAGAGTGGTTTTCAGGCACAATTCACGCCTGCTCGAAACCGAGCATCAGATTTGTAAGCAATTGAGGGCCTTGGCCGAATGGCAAAAGAAGACAATTTTGAAATGGAAGGGGAAGTCATTGACACCCTACCTAACACCACTTTCCGCGTAAAGCTCGAAAATGGTCACGTGGTGACAGCACATATCTCTGGCAAAATGCGTAAAAACTACATCCGTATCTTAACGGGTGACAAAGTTAAAGTTGAGCTAACGCCTTACGACCTCAGCAAGGGCCGCATCACATACCGAGCTCGCTGATACCTACCTTTTTCCCTCGCAAAAACCAAAAGTAAGTGGCTGTTGTTTTAACAACAGTTACTGGTTTGGTGTGTCTCCTTGATGGCAAATTGATTGCAGGAGTTCCACTCGATAAGTGGACACCATAAGTCTAGCTAGCCACCAACACAATCAGAGGCCAGTAGCGGCAAAAAGCCGCTACTTTTTAAAGACCGAATAAAAACAATCTATGCGGCAACTTCGACCTTAAGCTCAAGCGTATCGTTTTCTACGTCGACTTTAACAACACCGCCACCGACCGAAAGATCACCAAACAACACTTCTTCTGCCAACGGCTTTTTTAGCTTTTCCTGAATCAAACGAGCCATAGGTCTTGCGCCCATCTTTTCATCATAGCCGTTCACAGCCAACCACTCTCTGGCTGCATCACTGATGTCGAGGGTAACTTTTTTGTCATCCAATTGCGTCTGCAGCTGAACCAAAAACTTATCCACCACCGTTTTGATAACATCCATAGATAGAGCACCAAATTGGATAATGGAATCCAAACGATTACGGAACTCAGGTGTGAACATTTTCTTGAGCATTTCCATGCCATCGGTACTGTGATCTTGATGAGTAAACCCGATTGAAGCGCGGCTCATCTCTTCTGCCCCAGCATTGGTGGTCATCACTAAGATAACATTTCTAAAATCCGCCTGACGGCCATTGTTATCCGTTAATGTTCCGTGATCCATCACCTGCAACAACAGGTTGAATACTTCAGGGTGCGCCTTTTCAATTTCATCCAGCAACACAACGCTGTGTGGATTTTTTGTCACTGCATCCGTCAACAAACCACCCTGGTCAAAACCGACATAACCTGGTGGCGCACCGATTAAGCGCGAAACAGTATGCCTTTCCATGTACTCGGACATATCAAAGCGAACCAATTCAACACCTAGCGTACTGGCCAACTGCTTACAGAGTTCCGTTTTACCGACCCCAGTAGGCCCAGCAAACAAAAATGAACCGATTGGCTTGTCCATTACATTCAAGCCTGCACGCGACAATTTAATACTGGTACTCAGTGCATCAATGGCTTCATCTTGGCCAAAGACAGTCATCCTTAAGTTTGAGTCTAGGTTACGCAGCTGATCTTTGTCCGAGGAAGACACGCTCTTTGGTGGAATGCGTGCAATTTTAGCCACAACCGATTCCACATCACCCACACCAATCACTTTTTTGCGTTTCGAAGGCGAAAGCAACTGTTGATAGGCTCCCGCCTCGTCAATGACATCGATGGCCTTATCAGGTAAAAAGCGGTCACCAATATAGCGATCCGCTAATTCAGCCGCAGCTCGCAACGCTTTATCGGTGTAACGCAACTTGTGGTGTTCTTCAAAGCGGCTTTTGAGGCCTTTGAGTATCTGATAAGTATCATCCACACTGGGCTCGTTCACATCGATTTTTTGGAAACGACGCGATAGCGCACGATCCTTCTCAAAAATACCGCGATATTCTTGGAAAGTAGTTGATCCAATACAGCGGAGGTCGCCCGATGTCAGCAGAGGCTTAAGTAAGTTAGAGGCATCCATTACACCTCCAGAAGCAGCTCCTGCACCAATGATGGTATGTATCTCGTCGATGAACAAAACCGCATTGTGTTGCTTTTTGAGATCGGCAAGCAACCCTTTGAAACGTTTTTCGAAATCACCACGGTATTTTGTACCCGCCAGCAAGGAGCCCAAATCCAAAGAATAGACGACACTTTCTGATAGCACCTCAGGCACATCACCATCAACAATACGCTTGGCCAACCCTTCAGCAATGGCAGTTTTACCCACACCGGACTCACCAACCAGTAACGGGTTATTCTTACGGCGACGACTCAAAATTTGACACACGCGCTCAACTTCCGATGCCCGCCCTACCAGCGGATCAATTCGGCCAACTGACGCCTCTTCATTCAAATTTGTAGCATAGGCCGCCAGAGGGCTAGGGGAGCCTGTCTCACCACCTAAACCACTTTCGTCACTGGCATCATGATTGTGATCTTCGTTATGCTCGTCGGGGCCAGCTACTTTTGAAATGCCGTGAGTAACGTAATTAACGACATCCAAACGAGCCACGCTTTGCTGTTTCAAATAGTAAACGGCTTGGCTTTCCTGCTCACTGAAGATCGCCACCAGAACGTTTGCGCCTGTGACTTCTTTTTTGCCAGAAGACTGCACGTGAAAAACGGCTCGCTGTAAAACTCGCTGAAATCCGAGAGTGGGCTGGGTTTCTCGATCCGCATCGGCCTCGGGTATGAGGGGCGTGGTAGAGTCGACGAATTCAATCAACTCACGCCGCAATATATTGATATCCGCACCACAAGCCTTTAGGACTATGGCGGCGGAATCATTATCCAATAACGCCAGTAATAGGTGCTCTACCGTCATAAACTCGTGACGTTTAGAACGCGCACCTTTAAAGGCAAGATTCAAAGTCACTTCTAAATCTTTGCTCAGCATTGGCAATTTACCCCTACAAGAAATGCATTTAGCGGGTTAGTCTTCATCCTCTATAGCTTCGATCTCACAAAGCAAAGGATGTTCATTCTCTCTGGCAAATTGATTGACCTGTTCGGCCTTTGTTTCAGCAATGTCACGCGTATAAATACCGCAGACGGCCTTGCCTTCTGTATGGACTGTCAACATGACTTGAGTGGCTTTTTCACGCCCCATGTTAAAGAACACTTCCAGCGTTTCTACCACAAACTCCATAGGAGTATAGTCGTCATTTAACAGTACCACTTTATACATGGACGGTGGGCGCAATTTCGGCTTTGCTGACTGTACAGCAACACCATGATCGTCATCGTGCTCACCGTCTTGGTCATCTGCACTTAATCTTAGATGAAGGTATTTGAGATTACTCATTTGAATCACTAACAAATTATTTGAACACTCAGAAGAAGACAAAACAGCGAAAAGATCAAAAAACAAACAACATGGTTAATATTTTTACTTGACGCATTATTCGTACTTCGATATAAAAATGAGAATATTATTCCACTTTAGATCAGTATACCGATAACGATTTACGGTTCATACGACTACAACGGTATTTAAGATTAACTCGGAGCCAAGTACCGTAGAAGGGATAAACGCGAACACGTAGAGGCTCCCCAGCAGTACTTTCATTCAGGCTACAGCAAAGGGATCAGTTATGCCAACAGGCACGGTAAAATGGTTTAACAACGCCAAAGGGTATGGTTTCATACTACCAGATGACGGCGGAGAAGATCTTTTTGCGCACTACTCGGCCGTGGCAATGGATGGCTATAAAACGTTAAAGGCAGGACAGGCCGTGAATTTTGAAATCACCCAAGGCGCAAAAGGCCTACACGCCATTCAAATCAAGCCCCCTGAAAACTCCATCCAAGACTCTCTTAAGCCGACCGAAGATAAGACCGAAAGCGCTCCTTAAACTCTACGAAAAGCCCAGTATAGACAAAAAACAAGTGTAGAACGCTTTTTGCAATAACCTCCGACTACCTACTACATAGTGCTGGGCACACAAAAAAGCCCGACCAATGTGGCCGGGCTTTAGAGTTAATACAACCGTTAACGGCCGATTAAAAAGTTACAGCTCACTCAATGCCTGATTGAGTGTTGCGCTAGGGCGCATCGCCTCTGATGCTTTCTTAGCGTCCAAACGATAATAGCCGCCAATATCCACAGGTGAACCCTGAATACTGTTCAGCTCGTCGACAATCTTCTGTTCGTTAGCTTGCAGCTTCTCGGCCAACGGAGCAAAAGCGGCTTTCAAATCGGCGTCTTTTTCTTGTTCAGCCAAGGCCTTGGCCCAGTAAAGCGCCAGATAGAAATGGCTGCCACGGTTATCCAGTTCATTCACTTTACGCGATGGCGATTTGTTGTTATCCAGAAACATACCATTCGCAACATCTAAGGTGTCTGCCAAAACTTGTGCTTTTGGCAAGCTGTAAGCGTGAGAAAGATGGGCAAAGGATTCCGACAAGGCCAAAAATTCACCCAGCGAATCCCAGCGCAGGTGATTTTCCTCAATAAATTGCTGAACATGCTTAGGGGCAGAACCACCGGCTCCGGTTTCAAATAGGCCGCCGCCGTTCATCAGAGGCACAATAGAGAGCATTTTGGCACTGGTACCCAATTCAAGAATTGGGAACAAATCCGTCAGGTAGTCTCGTAAAACATTACCCGTTACAGAAATGGTATCTTCACCGCGACGAATACGCTCTAGAGAGAAAGCCGTCGCCTCAACTGGCGACATAATTAGGATTTCTAGGCCAGTCAGATCATGATCCTGCAGGTATTTTTCAACTTTCAGAATCAACTGAGCATCGTGAGCTCGATTGCGATCCAACCAAAATACAGCCGGTGACTTAGAGGCGCGAGCGCGATTAACCGCAAGTTTAACCCAATCACGAACCGGGTCGTCTTTCACTTTACACATGCGGAAGATATCGCCTTTCTCGACATCTTGCTCTAACAATACCTCGCCTGACTCAGCTGTCACGCGAATGCGACCGCGACCAGGCGATAAAAATGTTTTGTTGTGTGAGCCGTACTCTTCTGCCTTTTTGGCCATCAAACCCACATTGGAAACACTGCCCATAGTCGATGGGTCAAAAGCGCCATTGGCTTTACAGTCTTCAATTACTGCCTGATAAACACCCGCGTAACAACGATCAGGAATCACTGCTTTGGTGTCATGCAGCTGGTTATCTGGACCCCACATTTTACCGGAGTCACGGATCATGGCCGGCATAGATGCATCCACGATGATATCACTGGGCACATGCAAGTTAGTAATGCCCTTATCAGAATTGACCATCGCCATTTCTGGGCGCTTAGCGTAACACGCTGTAATTTCCGCCTTGATGGCTTCTTGCTGCTCGGGGCGAAGAACTTGAATTTTTTCGTACAGATCACCGATGCCGTTATTCACATCGACACCCAGGTTATCAAGAATGTCGCCAAATTTGCGAAATACCGGCTTGTAAAATGCGGTCACGGCATGACCAAACATGATGGGGTCTGACACTTTCATCATGGTGGCTTTCAAGTGTAGAGAGAACAAAACATCTTCGCGTTTTGCTTTTTCAATTTCAGTCTCTAAAAAGCTTGATAACGCACGGACATTCATTACGGCCGCATCGATAATTTCACCTTCCAAAACTGGTGTCTTTTCGCGCAGCGTCTCTAGTCGGCCGTTGTCGCCTATGTATTCGATAACAACGTTACCTTTATCGGTCACAACAGTAGACTTTTCACTATCGTAGAAGTCACCATAGGTCATGTGGGCCACATGAGACTTCGAGTCAGCTGTCCACTTACCCATACGATGGGAGTTCTTTTTAGCGTAAGCTTTAACAGATGCAGCGGCACGACGATCAGAGTTACCTTCACGCAACACGGGGTTAACGGCGCTGCCTTTCACTTGATCATAGAGTGATTTAATGCGTTTTTGTTCAGCATTTGCCGGTTCATCTGGGTAATCTGGCAATTGAAAACCAAGGGCTTTCAGCTCTTTAATTGCTGCACTCAACTGAGGCACAGAGGCACTGACGTTTGGCAATTTAACAATATTGGCTTCGGGGGTTTCGGCCAGAGCACCAAGTTCAGCCAAATCATCGGCAATGCGCTGATCTTCTGGTAAGAATTCACTCAAGTTGGCGAGAATTCGTGCGGAAAGCGAAATATCGCGTGTTTCAACTTCGACACCAGCTTTCTGTGCAAAAGCCTGCACGATGGGGAGTAAAGAATAAGTAGCTAAAGCAGGAGCTTCATCGGTGAGGGTATAAATGATCTTAGGTGTATCGTTTGACATTGTCTCTCCCATACGTGAGGTCTATCTGATTAATGAGCCAAAACCTAAGCAGACTTTTGATCTAGCTGGCCCTCATTTTTCGCGACACATCTTACCAGACACACCGAGAATTAGGTAGTAAAATTACACCAAACAGCCATGGACCCAGCATGAGTCAGATCATATTATTTAACAAGCCCTTCCGCGTTATGAGTCAGTTCAGTGACGCCGATGGCCGAGCGACCCTGAAAAACTACTTACCGGACCATAAAGGCTTCTACCCAGCAGGCAGGCTTGATTTTGACTCTGAGGGCCTAATGCTACTGACTAACGACGGTCAGTTGCAGCACAGGATCGCGAACCCCAAACATAAACTACCAAAAACATACTGGGTTCAAGTTGAACATACCCCGAGCCATGAAGCACTGCAACAATTGCGCGACGGCGTTAACTTAAAAGATGGCCCCAGCCTACCAGCCAAAGTGAAAAGGATCGCCCCACCAAAAGATTTATGGTCTCGTACACCGCCCATCAGAGAGCGCCAAAACATACCTACTGAGTGGCTCGAAATCACCATTACGGAGGGCCGAAACCGCCAAGTTCGACGTATGACCGCAGCCATTAACCACCCCACTTTGCGCTTGATAAGAGCGGCAATTGGTCCTTGGACGCTGCACAATTTAAAGCCAGGCGAGCACCGCATGGAAACCGTCACAATGCCGCCCACAAGACGCCCCAAAAAAACCTTTTCAAAACGAACAAAAAACAGGCCTCCACAACAATAACAGCAACAATGGTCAAATTTTTGTTATAAAACTACAAAGCCGACATAGCTCATGACACTATCAAACAAAACAGAAAAACCTCACGCCACAGTTGCGACCATCGTTGAAAAAGACGGCCTTTATTTGCTCGTCAAAGAATTACGCGATGGCCATATTGTTTACAACCAACCCGCTGGCCATATTGAAAACGGCGAATCTGTAGCCCAAGCAGCCATAAGAGAAACGCTTGAAGAAACTGGCTGGCATATTGAGCCCGTCGCTGTTGGTGGCCTCTCTATGTATCATGCAGCCAACGGTATCAGCTATCTGCGCACCACCTTGATTGCAGAAGCCGTACAAAGAGAAAGTAACCCTCAGCTAGACGACGGTATTTTAGAAGCCATTTGGTTTACCTACGAAGAGGTTGTCGCGCTGGGTTCACAACTCAGAAGCCCTATTGTGCTTAAAGTTATCGACGATTATCGTCGGGGAGTACGCTACCCAATGGCACTGATCTACGAGCACGGGTAAAATATTGTTTTTGTAAGACATCAAAACGGATCAAACTTGTGGCCTTTACTGTTCAAAACCCATCTGAAACCAAAGTGATCGTCGGCATGTCCGGTGGCGTTGACTCTTCTGTGGCCGCCTTACTGCTATTGCAGCAAGGCTATCGAGTGGAGGGGCTGTTCATGAAGAATTGGGATGAAGATGACGGCACCGAGTACTGCACCGCGAAAGATGACCTTGTGGATGCCCAGCGCGTCTGTGAGCGACTTGGCATCAAACTTCACACGGCTAATTTTGCTGCTGAATACTGGGATAATGTCTTCGAGCACTTTCTTGCAGAATACCAAGCTGGCCGTACCCCCAACCCAGACATACTCTGTAACCGAGAAATCAAATTTAAAGTATTTCTTGAGTACGCAGAAGTGCTGGGAGCCGATTTGATTGCCACAGGACACTACGTGCGCCGCAACGACGCCCAAGGCCACACCTTTTTGCTTAAAGGATTAGATACCAACAAGGATCAAAGTTACTTTCTGCATGCCGTTGGTGAAGCTGAATTCGCTAAATCCCTGTTCCCTGTGGGCGACTTGGAAAAGCCTGCCGTACGTGAGCTGGCCGAACAACACGGCCTCATCACTCACAACAAAAAAGACTCTACCGGTATTTGCTTTATTGGGGAGCGACGTTTCACCGACTTCTTGCAACAATATTTACCCGCACAACCTGGTGACATTGTCAGTGATCGCGGCGATATCATTGGTCAACATGCAGGATTGATGTATCACACCATTGGCCAACGCCAAGGGCTGGGCATTGGTGGCATGAAAAATACCAGTGACGAGCCTTGGTATGTGGCCGAAAAAAATCTATCGACCAATCAGCTCGTGGCCGTTCAAGGAAAGAATCACCCATTGCTGTTCAAAGACACGCTTATTTCTGCGCCCTGCCACTGGATTAACGGTACCCCTGCAGACAGCACATTACGCTGCCATGCAAAAACACGCTATCGCCAACCCGACCAGTACTGTACGGTACATCTGCAAACTGATGGTCGTTTAGAAGTTCATTTCGATGAACCGCAAAGAGCAATCACACCCGGGCAGTCCATTGTTTTTTATCTTGCAGAGGTTTGCCTTGGAGGAGCGGTAATTGAACAAGCCTTCAACACTGAACGCACTGACTCAGCTCAAGAAACCTCAGCCTCTACCATCTAACGACGGATATAAGCCGTAACAAGTAAACGCTACACCACATCAAGCCACGAGGAAGTTGTATTTTGAGCACCCACTGGAAAGACTCCACCCTCGCGTTAGCCGGTGTATTCCAAGCCGCGGCTTTGGTAGAACAACTGGCAAAAACCGGCTACGTACAGACGGAAGCCCAAGAAGCACTGATCAATAGCCTGTTCACTACAAACCCAGACTCAACGCTAGCCGTATATGGTCATCGCGCCGAAGCCCTTGAACTAGGGTTTAAGGTTATGAACAGCGTTCTTAATCAACAAAACACTCAGGAGCACCCCGATGCCTTACGCTATGTGCTGGGCATACTGCATTTGCAAAAAAAGATGGCCAGCCGCAAAGACATGGTGGCACTGATTGGTAAACGTCTTGAGCAAATTCAGCGTCAAGCCGATCACTTTGGCATCGCTCATGAAAATGTACTCAGCAGTATTGGCGGACTGTATGGCGACACCATCAGCACGTTCAAGTTTCGCATACAAGTTATGGGTGACTTCAATTATTTACAGCAAGCTCGGATCGCCAATCAGGTTCGCGCTCTTCTCTTCAGCGGCATTCGTTCTGCGACGCTTTGGCGACAAGTTGGGGGCACCCGCTTGCAGGTCATTTTCCAACGCAAGAAACTTGGGCGCTGTGCCGAGCAATGGCTCAGTACCCTGAAGCACAATTAAAGAAGCCCATCGCGTTATTTTCCGGTATCATCCGCGCCTGCAATTCATTCATTATTCGACGAGACGGTTTCTACAGACTATGGCTTCTACAACCCCACTTTCGGCATTAACTGCTGTATCCCCTATCGACGGCCGTTATGGCAGCAAAACTTCGGATTATCGACATATTTTTAGTGAGTATGGCTTAATTCGCAGCCGAGTAGTGGTAGAGATTCGCTGGCTTCAACAGCTGGGCTCGCATCCCGCCATTCCTGAAGTGCCTGCTTTCAGTGAAACCGCGAACACCGTTCTGAACGCTATTATTACTGACTTTAACGAAGATCACGCACAGCGCATTAAACACATTGAAGCAACCACCAATCACGACGTAAAAGCCGTTGAGTATTTCATCAAAGAACAGTTTGCAGGCAATGCTGAGCTAGAAAAAGTGATGGAATTTGTTCACTTCGCCTGTACGTCTGAAGACATCAATAATTTGTCTCACGCGCTGATGCTGCGTAGCGGTCGCGACGAGGTGCTTATCCCAATGGCTCAGAAGGTTATTGATGCTATTGCCTCTCTGGCTGCGGATTACTCTGATGATCCTATGCTCTCTCGCACTCACGGCCAAACAGCCAGCCCCACTACTGTGGGCAAAGAAATGGCAAACGTTGTTGCGCGGCTGCGCCGTCAACTCGAGCAAATCAAAAGTGTGCCGCTACTGGGCAAAATCAATGGTGCTGTGGGCAACTACAACGCACACCTGTCTGCTTACCCTGATATAGATTGGCAAGCTAACGCAGAAACCTTCGTAACAAGCTTGGGGCTCACATGGAACCCTTACACCACTCAGATTGAGCCACACGACTATATGGCCGAACTGTTTGATGCTATTGCGCGCTTTAATACCATTTTAATCGACTTAAACCGCGATGTTTGGGGTTATATCTCCCTAGGCTATTTCAAGCAGAAGACGGTTGCCGGTGAAGTAGGCTCTTCAACCATGCCTCATAAGGTCAATCCGATCGATTTTGAGAACTCCGAAGGTAATTTAGGTCTAGCCAACGCGATTTTTGGCCACTTATCCATGAAGTTGCCCGTTTCTCGCTGGCAGCGCGACCTTACGGACTCCACAGTATTGCGCAATATGGGCGTG
>CBFHKY010000004.1:64465-96220 GCA_965656525.1 Pseudomaricurvus sp.
CGTAGGTTTCGGTTACTGCGGTATCGCTTATGCTTCGGTTTTGAAAGGGATTAGCAAGCTGGAAATCAATCGTTCTCGACTTGCTGAAGATTTGGACAACAGCTGGGAGGTCTTAGCCGAACCGATACAAACGATTATGCGCCGCTATGAGGTAGCCGAGCCTTACGAGAAACTAAAAGCTTTGACTCGCGGGCAAACCATCAATCGTGAAGTGCTAGCCAATTTTGTAGAAACTCTCGACATTCCAGAAGAAGCCAAGCAGTCCATTCGCGAAATGACCCCCAGCAACTATATTGGTAATGCCGCACAGCAAGCCAAAGATCTGTAAACACAAGCGCTCTTTGGCTCGGCCTTGAGGCCTAGCCACCGCTAACGTCACACGTGGCCCATCCACATAAAAGAGCTCGAGTTTTCGGGCTCTTTTTATATCCCCCTTCCTGCCTTCTGAGTGGTTCACTATGAAACTAAACAACTTAGGCGACATCGATACCGATACTTTTTTGCGCGAATACTGGCAACAGAAGCCACTGCTAATACGCCAGGCCTTTCCCGACTTTGTGTCACCACTCTCACCGGACGAGCTGGCAGGACTTGCTTTAGAAGAAGAGATTGAATCGAGACTGGTATTGGAGCAAGGCAAAACACCATGGGAACTGCGCTGCGGCCCCTTCACAGAGCGAGACTTTCAGCAACTGCCTAAAACCAACTGGACACTGCTCATTCAGGCGGTTGACCAGCTCATTCCAGAGGTTACCGAGCTACTTCAATGGTTTCGCTTTTTACCCGACTGGCGACTCGATGACATTATGGTCAGTTATGCCACCACAGGAGGCAGTGTTGGCCCCCACTTCGACCATTACGATGTATTCCTACTGCAAGGCGCCGGTGAGCGCCTCTGGCAGATCGGTCAGCCCTGCTTTCCGAAAACGCCTCTTTTATCCGGTACTGATTTAAGTATTCTGCAAAATTTCGATCAAACTGAAAGCTTTACTTTGTCCCCAGGTGACATGCTTTACTTACCGCCTCAGCTCGCGCACTGGGGCAAAGCACTGGACGATGACTGCATTACTTACTCCATCGGCTTCAGGGCTCCTAGTCACAGTGAAATTCTTGAAGGCGTGCTGCAAGGACAACTCAAGCACTTGTCCGAATTTGAACGTTTTAGTGACACGGGTTTATCCCCCCTGAGCAATCCAGGCCTTATTCCACCAGCGGTTATTGATGAGCTGCTGCACATTTGCCAGCAGTCTTTAACGCGGGAAAACGTAGAAGATTGGTTCGGCCGCTACATGACCCAGCCAAAATACGCCTCAAACGACGAGGAATTGATCGAAACTGCACCGATGGACATCTGCCCAAGGGCAGGCCAGCTTCAAAAATGCCCATCTACACGCTTTGCCTTTACCCCTCAGCATGCTGACTCAGCACACATGTATGCGTCAGGACGTAAGTTTATGTGCAGTACAAGTCTGGCAGCCACACTTTGCATGAACCACCAGTACACGGCTGAAAAACTGTTAAACTGCTGCCAATCCGACCATGATCGCAAAGTTCTGGATACACTTTGGAGCGAAGGGTACATCGAAGAAACAGAAGGAGATGATGGTCTATAATCGAGTGTTCAGGGGCTCGCTCGACCTCATACGATACGCATCATCTAACCCCAAGGAGAATCGCATGCTGAACACCACACCTTACGGCAAAAGTTTGTGCCAGCGGTTAAACTTCAGTGTGCTGGGCTGCGGACTGCTGTTGTCTTGGTGTATAAGCGAGGCTACCCTCGCAGTAGACATCACTTTTGATATCATTCCCCTCAAACACCGTCCTGCAGACATGTTGCAACCACAAATTCAGGCTCTAGCTGGCCCTAACACCATTGTCACGGCCGCTGATCAACAGTTGATTATTCGAGGCCCTAGGGAAGACGCCAGCCTACTCGCCAGCCTGATTAGCGAACTGGATACACCTCTAACCCAACTAATGGTTTTTGTCAGGCAAGGAACCAGTAATTCTCGGCAACGTGAAACACACCATTTAGACACACAGCTCTCATCGTCGGCCGACAGCATCAAAAAAACGCAAGAAAAGCACTCAACAACACTGACAATAAGGGGCACAACCCGTTCTTTTGGTGTCAACTCGCAAGACACGACGACTCAACAGTTGCGTGTCATCGAAGGTCATCCTGCATTTATTCAGACGGGTAAAGACATACCGTTTGCCCAACAGCATTTACACGGCCGACATCAGTCGTACACTCAACAAAACTACAAAGCCGTCAATACAGGGTTTTACGTGACCCCAAGACTGGTGGGTAACGGTCAGGTCGCCATTGACATCTCTACCCAACAACAGTCCTCCGACGGTAAGACTTCCTCACCCACAATACTCACAGCACCTTCGGTCTCAACTCTAGAAACCATGTCAACACTACAAGTCGATCTCGGTGAGTGGGTGACCATTGGTGCTAACGAACAACAACGCACGAAAACGGCAAGCCAAGGTGGCAGGCATTTTAGTACCGCCGCACAAGATACACAGATTCAGATTCGCGTGGTCAAAGCCCAGTGAGCCACCCACCAAACTCTAAAACCATTAACAGTGCTATCGCGGCAATACGTCCGTCAATTCAGAAAAAGAAGATAAACACGCCAAAGGCTGATAAGGCTCTAACCGTGATACATGATGGGCGCCATAGTCCACAGCAATACGAGGCATATCGGCACGCATTGCCATTTCCATATCAAACTCCGTATCACCCACCATTACAGCATCCCCAGCGGTGTATCGGAACTCAATCAGCAGCTCATGCAACATCTTAGGATGAGGCTTAGAGGCAGTTTCATCAGAGCAGCGAGAGCCGTGAAACCATGTCTCAGCCCCCATAGAAAGCATGACACGATTGAGTCCTGCACGGCTTTTACCCGTTGCGACCGCCAAATGATCCCCGCGGGATAACAGTGTTTCCAGCACATCTTCAACACCAGGAAAAAACAGCGAAGGCGTTTGATCGGCCTCAAGGTAATAATGCGCATAAGAATGGCGCATGCGATCCACCAGTTCAGAGTTAATACTGGGGTACAGCTCCCTCAGTGCCTCTGGCAGCCCCAAGCCGATAATATTTTTTATCGCATCGGACGACAACGATTCCAGCCCCTCGGCTTCCGCTGCTCGCTGCATGCAATAAACTATTTTATCCGTGGAGTCGCATAACGTTCCATCCCAATCAAAGATAACTAACATTGTGTTCTCTTCTATTCTTCGCTTTGAAACGCTTTGCTATTGCCCTGAGCCTGAGCACTCAGCCGGCTCAAAGGCTCCAATAAACGCGAATCCAACGGCGCCTCGATTTTAATTTTTCCGTCACTATCCGGTAATGTTAGTTCCAGTGCGGCTGCGTGCAAAAATAATCGATTGAAGCCTTTTGCCTTCATCTTGGCGTTAAATGCATCGCTGGTGTATTTGCTATCCCCGACCAGAGGATGCCCTTGGAACTGAGCGTGAACACGGATTTGATGTGTGCGCCCAGTGACCGGCTTGGCCTCAACCAAAGTAACATCATCAAACCGCTCCAACACACGAAACAGAGTCAAGGAAGGCTTGCCATCTTGAGACGCGCGAACCATGCGCTCGCCGGTGTCTTGCTCATTCCTCTTGAGAGGGACATCAACTTTTTGTACATGACCAGGCCAAGAGCCTTCGACTAATGCATGATAGGACTTCTGAATCCGCCTTTGGCGCAATTCTTCATGCAAGTAACGCAGCATACTGCGTTTTTTGGCCACCATAATGCATCCAGAAGTATCCTTGTCTAATCGGTGAACCAATTCTAAATAACGCTCCTCTGGATAAGTAGAGCGCAAAGCTTCAATCAGGCCCACATTCACACCACTGCCACCATGAACCGCAAGCCCCGATGGCTTATTGATGATGAGTAGACCTTTGTTCTCGAACAAAACAGCATTAGACAGCAATGCCTGCAACTGCTTACCGGCTTCTGCTGGAGCTTTAGCATCTGGTACTCGAACAGGAGGGACGCGGATTATATCCCCCGTCTGCAATCGGTACTCCGCTTTAACTCGGCCCTTATTAACCCTGACCTCGCCTTTGCGAAGAATGCGATAAATCAGCGTCCTGGGCACTCCCTTCAAAAAGGTGAGAAGGAAATTATCAATACGTTGGCCAGCGCGGTCCTCATCAATATCCACCCACTGAACTTGTGGTGAACGGGCAGCGGAAGCACTGACTGGCTTTTTAGATACATCATTGGGTACGGAGCGAGAACGTTTCATGGGCACATTATACCTTGCCGCCCGAAGTGCTGCTTCTTTTTCTCTCACGGCATTCTTGTCAAACCACCCAAAAGATAAAGTTTGAAGGTTAATGGTAATATTGCTACAATCGGACGGTCAGATCAGGCTGGTTTCCGGACATTGCACAAAGGCATGTTGCGAGGAAATACCGCTGACTGGCAGGGTTTGAACTTCTGAATGGTTGTTCTAACGCCGCAGCAAGTGGAGCTATCGGGTAAAGCCATTAGCCTTAAAATAGTAGCGAGGCTCACATTAAAAGCCTCCTTCTCATCGCGAGCTTCCGTCGTTCAGGCGCCAACAGAACCCAATTGGCTCGCAAGTGCGACCTTATATCAAACCAGAAATTTAACCGCCTCTTCTTTTAGCTTTGATTGAGCGTGATCTCATAAGATTGATTTGATCTACTCAGCAGGCAAAGGGGGCAATGATGAAACCGTGCAGATTGACGGTACCCGAACATATTGTGATAAGAGATGCCCCTGCCCCGCAAAAGCAGGAGCGATTCAAGCTAAAACTCAATATTTAGTGTTTTAACGAATACTAAATAGTAGAGCAAATGATTCCAACAGGAAGGCAGAAAGCAACGTAAACATTCTCATACAGCTGTATTAAGATTCATCACCCGAAGTGGCATCACAACTCGTAGTTTTCTTACCAAACCCCGATGTTTCAAAGCCCCTCGACACACGCTGAAGATAAAGAGAAAACCGCGCTAGACTTGCTGAACTGTGCTTGAACCTAAATAGCGGGAGCATTGGCAGATAAATGTTTTTTTGACTGCGAAGTACAGCGCAGTTAACGATTTACCAAATTAACATTTATTGCAGGAGCCCATGGTTTAAGAACGCAAAAGAATATTGGCAACATAACTTTAGATGTTTGGCCTGCTCTACAAACAGAGCGTCTACTCAGCCATATCCAAAGTACAATACTGCCTAACTATCTTGTGCTCTTCTGCCCAACAGCCGCCCAACGAGCCCCGATATATTCTGGGTAGCGCTTGGTAGATTAATACAGAGGCTGATCTCCACATGTGATCGAGTACCCTTTCTGCGCTCACCCTATTAGGAAACGCATGAAAAGAATGCTCATTAATGCAACTCAACCTGAAGAGTTGCGAGTTGCCCTCGTTGATGGCCAGTGGCTTTATGACTTGGACATCGAAAACCGCACCCGCGAACAGAAAAAAGCCAACATCTACAAAGGCAAAATCACACGGATTGAGCCAAGTCTCGAAGCCGCGTTTGTAGACTATGGCGCAGAGCGCCACGGCTTTCTCCCACTGAAAGAAATTTCACGCCAATATTTCAACAAATCCCCCAATGAAATTGAAGGTCGCGTTAAAATAAAAGACGTCCTCAAGGAAGGGCAGGAACTTGTTGTCCAGATTGATAAAGAAGAGCGCGGCAATAAAGGCGCAGCCCTCACCACATTCATCAGCTTGGCTGGTCGCTACCTAGTACTAATGCCTAACAACCCACGTGCAGGTGGCATTTCTCGTCGCATTGATGGCGAAGATCGTGCCGAGCTTCGCGATGCACTGAGTAAGATCGAAGTACCTTCCGGAATGGGAGTGATCGTTCGCACTGCCGGTGTAGGCCGCAGCGCAGAAGAGCTTCAGTGGGATTTGGACAACCTACTCAAACTGTGGAAATCGATTGAAGTCGCCGCTGACGAGCGATCCGCGCCAGCGTTTCTGTTTCAAGAAAGTAATGTTCTATATCGCGCCATTCGCGATTATTTACGCTTAGACATTGGCGAAATCATTGTTGATAAAAAAGAAGCCTATGAGCTAGTACAAGCGCTTATCAATCAAATGATGCCCGGCAACACCAGCAAGGTGAAACTTTACGAAGATGACACCCCCCTGTTTAACCGCTATCAGATCGAAAGTCAGATAGAGACTGCATTTGAACGTGAAGTGAAGCTACCTTCTGGCGGCTCTATTGTGATCGATGTGACAGAGGCCTTGGTATCGATTGATATCAACTCCGCTCGCGCCACTAAAGGCGGTGATATCGAAGAAACCGCTGTGCGCACCAACCTAGAAGCGGCTGATGAAATCGCCCGCCAGCTTCGTCTCAGGGATATGGGCGGCCTAGTCGTTATCGATTTTATCGATATGCAGCCGGTAAAGAACCAAAAAGAAGTCGAAAACCGCATGCGCGATGCCCTGTCTATGGATCGTGCCCGCGTACAAATTGGTCGTATTTCTCGCTTTGGTCTGTTGGAAATGTCTCGTCAGAGACTGCGTCCTTCACTGGGTGAAACAAGCTCCAAAGTATGCCCACGCTGTAGCGGGCAAGGCACCATACGCGGCACCAAATCTATAGCATTGTCCATTCTGCGCTTGGTTGAAGAAGAAGCACAGAAAGAGCGCAGCGCTGAAATCCGTGCTATTACCCCGGTCTCTGTAGCCACCTACCTACTCAATGAGAAACGCCAGACGATTTCCAGCATTGAAAGTCGCAACAAAACTCGTGTTGTCATTGTTCCCAATGAACATATGGTTACTCCGCATTTTGAAGTGTTACGCCTGCGCGATGATGAAACTCAAGAGCTTGAAAGTAGCTACAAAATTGTTAGCCACAATGCCGAGGAGCTGGAGCTGGAAAGCGACAAAAAAACAGAAATCGTCGCACCACCTCAACCTGCGGTACAACAGCTACAACCGTCTGACATGGCACCCGCTCCGGCACCTGTAGAGAAAAAAGAACCAGAAAAACCTGGGCTACTGACACGCCTAATGCACGCCTTGTTTGGCGACCCAGCCGAAAAAGAACGCCTGCGTCAAGAAGAAGAGCGTGAGCAACAAAGACGAAATAAGCGCCAAAACAGTCGCGGATCCCGCAATTCGCGCAATCGAGGCGGAAATCGTTCACGCAACGATCAGAATCGTTCAGAGCAATCCAAAAATCGCGATAACAAACCTTCGGCACGACGCGACCAAAACAACGATTCCGATAACCGGAATACGGAACAACGCGAAAGCCGCAACAACGGCAATAACAGAAGACGTGACAACCGCAAAGATCGCGACAAAGGCGCTCGTAACAACAACGAAAACAACCAACAAGCAACTCAGGCAACTCAGGCAACTCAGGCAACAAAGCCAGAGAACAACAGTGATGAAAATCGCCCTAATAAACGACCACAAGGCAAAAGAGCAAGACCACAGCCACGTCGCCGCGGTCGTCGTGAAAACAATGAAACCAACGGTGAAAATGATGCACTGAATCAGCAAGTCACTACGGCTATTGATACTGCCGAGCAAGCTAAAGTGGCACAAGCTAATGAGCGCACTCAGCGTCAGTCATCAAACAACAATGCAGACACAAAACAAAGTACTGTAGAAAATGGCTCGGCCCACAATGAACGTGAAGAAAAAGTTAAAGAAACTAAGCCTTCAACGCGTCAACGACGATCTGAACCCAAAGAAGCCGATACCGCTAAGAAGGCTGTTTCTGATACCAAAGAGGCTCAAGCTGATACCAGTGGTCCGGCCGTAACGCGCTCAACTTCTGCGACAACAGAAGACAAGGCATCCTCATCAGAAGTCACAGCAGTAGAAACACCCACTGTGAACACCTCAGAGACAGAGCCAACAACCGAACTGAAAAATACACAAAAGCCAGAAGCAGAGAAAGAATCTGACACTTCAGAAGCAAGCAAGGCAGAAATTGCCAGTGCACCAGTGGCTGCAACAGACCCTGTAAGCCACAATGAAACTGAAGTTCAATCTGAACCTGCTCAACCTGAAAAGGTTCAGCCAACAACTTCTGTCGACGCAACTGACAAAGTCGATGACAACTCAGCCAACATGGAAGCCGATACAGAAGTCATGGCCACAGAAGAAGCTTACTCCCGTCCTGTGAATGACCCTAGAGTCAATCCAAAACCGATAGTGGAGCTGACTGTGGCAAATGGCCATGTAAATGCAATCATGAGTGCCCCCTTAAACACTGCACAACCGGCTGCAATCGAACACAACCCTAGACCATTAGAGCGCCCAGCTAACGATCCACGTCACAAGCGCACACAAAAAGAAGTCAATAGCGGCGAGTAACTTTAAGCCCCATACGACCTTCTGATCAAAAAAGCCCCAGAACTCTGTTTTGGGGCTTTTTTCATTTAAAAATAATAAGTTAGGGCTTGTCGTATAACGTAACCTATGTATAATTCGTCTCGTTCCGGAGGGATGGCAGAGTGGTCGAATGCACCGGTCTTGAAAACCGGCGAACTGAGAGGTTCCCAGGGTTCGAATCCCTGTCCCTCCGCCACACACAGCAAGTGATGTGGCGGATGCGTTATTTATTATCAGTTAAATAGCGTGCATCACTTGAACAGAAAAAGCCCACCATACGGTGGGTTTTTTTTGCCCCGCTTTCAGACTTCAGCCAAAAGCTCTAAACCTAACATGTAAACTTCTGTTGCGGATTTTTATGGCTCGCACTAGCCGCTTTTTTACCCGCCCCCCTCATACCAACACCGCTCGCCTTAACGCCCAAAGCCGCAAAACCGTTCAGCATGTAAGCTCGCTATCAATGTGGCACACCGCATCACCCTCTCTTGCAGTGCACAAAAATGTAAACGACTTTTCTTTTTTTATCGCTCTTCGTATTTACACTCCACTGAACACAAAACTGATTTAAATTAGCATTGAACGATTCAATCTAGAAACATCTAAGTACTCAGTTTAAACCTCAAGCATTACCTTATTTTTCATAGGGTTATAACCTGTGTTTAGCAGCGTTAATTCTCTTGATTTTGAGGTACGGCTTTGTATGATGTAGATCGTCAATCAATTCGAATGGCTCGCAACGGAGAACCAACATGCAAGAGATTTATACACAGTCGCAGAGTGAGTCTGCTGTCTCAACCAATAAGGTGCTGAGGAACACATATATGTTGCTCGCCATGACGCTTACAGTCAGTGCGGCCGCCTGTGGTGTCTCCATGGCTATTGGCTTGGGTCAAGGAATGGCACTAATGATGAATTTGATCGCCATTGCCATGGTCTGGTTTGTTCTACCTCGCACGGCCAATTCTGCGAGCGGTATTTATGTTGTTTTCGCCTTTACTGCTTTGCTAGGTGCTTCTCTCGGCCCAACAATCAGTCATTATCTAAATACACCAAATGGTTCTCAAGTGGTGCTACAAGCGCTAGCTGGTACAGCACTAGTATTTTTTGGTCTATCGGCTTATGTGTTAACCACACGAAAAGACTTTAGTTTTTTAGGTGGCTTCTTAATGACCGGCCTGATCATTGTGGTTGTTGCCGCTGTAGGCTTGATGATTGCTGGTATGTTCGGGGTTAACATCAGTGGTGCAAGTTTGGCAATCAGTGCCGCTATTGTGTTATTGATGTCTGGCCTAATCTTATACGATACCAGCCGTATCGTTAATGGCGGTGAAACCAATTATGTTTTAGCAACAGTGTCACTGTACTTAAACATCTACAACCTTTTTATTGCTCTGCTCAGCCTGATCGGTGCAGCAGAAGACTGATAGTATCGCAAGGGGCTCCGACAAAAAGGGGCCCCTTTCACAGTCATGTATGCATATGAAGTTTGCTCTTATTATTTCTCGCCCTCCTACAAGCACCGCCTCTACTGATACCGCTTTACAGTTCGCACAGTCAATCGTGTCCCAAGGCCATGCTCTAACGCGCGTTTTTTTTGCCGGTAAAGCAGTTACTCTCGGTTCGCCCACTGAACAAAACCTATCCTCTGAGGTAATAAATGCTTGGCAACAATTAAGGCACAAACACAACATTGATTTGTGCCTTTGTATCACCGATTTTCAACAGCTGTGCGGTCAAGAGAATATCCAACCTATAGACGGCTTTACCTTAAGTGGTATGGGTCAAGTTGCTGACATCTGCCATCAGTGTGACCGAGTTATCACGCTACACAATAGACAGAACGAAAAGTAAAATGGAGCCAGTGCAAAATCTTATTGTTTTGAATACAGAAAGCACTCTAGCTCTACAAGACGGACTGAATGCAGCGTTAACGCTGGCCGCAATGGGCCAGCCCACAGCTCTGCTTTTACTTCGAGGCTGCGCTGCCCTGCTTTCCAATCTTTCAGCTGAGCTGAGTGACAAATTTAGCTTTTGTGATAGCTTAGACGTAAAACTGTATACGTCAGAAGACGCCAACTTGTACACCGCCAGTCATCTGCCTATAGAATCGTTAACCGCACAGGGCACCATGAATTTAATACGGCAAGCTAGGCACTGTTTACAACTATGACACTCCATATTATTTCCACGTCATTCGCAGACACTTTACCTGCCGACCTTCTGGGATGCTGCTCACAAGAGGACGCCATATTACTGATCGATGGCGGATGCTTGCTCTCACAAAACTTGATGATAAAAAAGCTGAGCCATCTCACACAACTTTATGCGCTACTGCCAACAGCGGCGGATACTCACCGAGCAATTCCAGACTACGTACAACTCATTGATTACGATAAGTGGGTCGATCTTTGTTGTCAGCACACCCCCATTATTTCATGGTGAGCAGTTCATAAAAACTCGCCGATCAAGAACATAAAACAATACACAAACACGAATAAAAACCGTATAAATCGAAAAACAGTCGTAGGCTTATAACGAACGCTCAGTTTGAGAGATGAACAATAACCTGCCGATGGTGGGCTTGGTGACGATGCTCCCACAAAAAAATACCTTGCCAAGTACCTAGCGCTAGATGACCTTGTAAGATGGGAATGCTCAAGCTGGTTGATGTTAGCGATGCCTTGATGTGTGCAGGCATATCGTCTGCGCCTTCTAATGTATGAGTATACAAAGGGTCATTTTCTGGAACGAGCCTATTCAACCAAGCCTCTAAATCCCGGCGTGCACTTGAGTCGTAATTTTCTTGGATCAATAAGCTGGCAGAGGTGTGCTGAATGTAAAGGGTACACAACCCCTCTTGGAGGTCAGCGTTATTGACAATATTCACGACATTCGCGGTAATGTCATTTAGACCTTGCTGACGAGAAGTAACGTCTAATACCTTAATCATAAGGAATTCCTCCTCGGACTTTTATAGTCAATCGCTTCGTTATGCCGACAACCTGAGCCAGTCTAAAAAATTACGCTGCTTTTGGGTTGAGTGACTTGGCCGATACAATCACCCCATTTTGATCTGCATAAACAAACTCGCCAGGATGAAAACTCACACCTGCAAATCTCACACTGACATTGAGCTCACCCACACCTTTTTTCTCAGTTTTCATAGGATGAGCCCCCAAAGCCTGGACGCCTAAATTCAAAGTTTTTATGTCGGCCACATCACGGATGCAACCATACATTAAAATCCCTTGCCAACCATTGTTCACAGCCGCTTCAGCCAACTGATCGCCAAGACAAGCTCGGCGCATAGAACCTCCAGCATCCACTACCAATACCTTACCGTGGCCAGCTAATGCAACCTGATCCTTGACAAGGGAGTTGTCTTCAAAGCATTTGATGGTGACAATTTCTCCACCAAAAAACTCCTTGCCGCCATAACTTTTAAACATAGGCTCCGCAACACGGATCAAGCCAGGGTAATCATCACAAAGGTCAGGTGTGCAAATGCTCATGGTCATCATCCTTGCAGTTTCGATCATTAGTGCCGCTACAGGGCTTTTACTGAAAAAGTCTTAAACTTGGGTCGGGTCTACGCCAATCAGAGTACCGTTATAAATTGGCTGATACACTCGTACGGCTTTTAAACAAGCGGAGCCTTTAGCCGCGCCACTTTGCAGGTCGAACTCAATGCCATGAAGAGGACAGCGTATTGCGCCATCGGACACCGTTCCAAAGTTCAACGGTGCATCCATATGTGCGCAACGATTTTCTAATATATGCACACGGCCATCTTCTTGCATGAGAATCAACTCACGATGACCTACTCGCACCACATTACGGTAGCCATCATGTAAACGATGCAACTTCTCCAACGCCTGAAATGATGCCATTGTTAAGCCCTCTGCTGAACACCAAAGCGCTGCCAATTAGATATTGACCGCTGCAAGTCATCAAGCATGGCCGAGTCTGTGAGTCGGCCAGTTAATAAAGCGTCGATCTGATCTGTGCCAGAAGGCAACATTGTTAGATTGTCACTCTGATATAAACTCTTGAGCCCCTCATCGTAATTGATTAGAAAGTTTGGGTGTCCTAACCAGCTCAATTTGACCGACCCAGATGCTAACTGCCTCCAAAGATCTAAGCCTACGCTTTTTCCTCGAACTTGGAACCATTGCGACTCCGAGAACAGTTCAGCCAATAAGGGAGTAGCTTCACGTTCAGGGCCCCAATCTGGATTAACCCGATGACGTGCGGCCAGCAAGGCCGCTGTGCCAGGTAAAGTGGCCCAATTTGCATGACCAAAAGGAGCTCCCGCCCCCAACAACGAAGCGATGGGTAAAGAATCCAATGAGCCAAGGGCAAGGCTCATTAGTAATGCGCCAGCACCGTGTCCACAGGCCAGCCAATGCAAAGACTTCCCCTCACGCTGTTCGGCAACAAACATCGCAATAGCAGGCAGGTCGTAACGAGCGTAATCAATCAGTGTGGTTTGCTCAAAATGATCGTTCACTGGGGAAAGCCCGTGGCCTCGCAATTCGGGGATCCAGACATCAAAACCCAATTCAACCAGATCGCGAGCCAGCCTTCGTTCGCCCCGTTGCCAGAAGACACCACGATTTTGATACTGACCGTGCAGCAGTAAAACGGTTGGGGCCTTAGGATCCAGAGCATGATCAACCCGAGACAAATGAGTAACCGCCAGTTCAACGGATTTATCTGGGTTATTATTGGGTTTCAGCAGATAGACATCCTCTGCGATACCTTGATCAACATCTGCCCCCATCAATCGTACGGGGAAAAACCGACTACTACTCTTCACAGAAAACGTTACACCACTCTAAAATTGTCAGCCATTATACGCTCTTGAGACACAAAATAGGCGTATCCCCACCCTATCGATTACTTCAATGTTGTTTATTACATGGCAATTCAAAGCCCGAAATTCTAAAATGCGCTACCTACGACCTCAGAGTCTCAACTGGGTCGTTGTTGCGGAGCTACCCTTTTGTGAATCTATCCTCGAGCCCTATCCAGACTATCGCTTTGCCTTACAGAGCAAACAGTTACGACTATTTTAGCCGTATTCACGACCTGCCTTGGGCCGTATGGTTGGACAGCGGCACATCGTCCTGTGAAGCATCGCCACATGCTCGCTTTGACATACTCAGTGCAGACCCTCAGCAGCGTATTGTTGTTGATAGCCATGGTGCATGTCACGTGCAAAGTAATCAAGGCTCATGTTCGCAGCCCAACCTTTGGGAGGCTTTGCGACAGCAACTGCCCTTAGAGCATGAGACTCATACCGACATTCCTTTTGTTGGTGGGGCCATAGGCTATATTGGCTATGATATCGGCCGTTCAGCTGAGGGGCTACAAAATACCACTCCTTCCGACATGAACTTGCCGCAGGCTCAACTGGGCGTGTATTTGTGGGCCATTATTCAAGATCATCACAACCAAGAAAGCTACTTGATGGTTCGCTCTGAAGTACCGGAGGAGCAAACCCAAACGCTGCTTCATAGAGTTAACACGACAAACCACGAGGCTAATACCCTTGAGCCTTTTGAGTGTCCCGGCTTTCAGCCAGATCTGCCACCGGAACAATATGCACAACACTTTGACCGCATTCAACATTACATTCACGCTGGGGACTGCTACCAGGTCAACTTTGCACAGCGATTTACCGCCCCATTTAAAGGTTCGTCCTTAGCTGCGTACCTAGCACTCAGAGCAGCACTGCCTTCGCCCTTCAGCTGTTACTTTGCTACTGAGCACGGCGCAGTTCTCAGCGTATCGCCTGAGCGCTTTATTCAAAGTCAGCAGCGCCAGATTGTCACTCAGCCGATCAAAGGTACGATACGACGGGGCCGTCATTCACAAGAAGACATAGCTTTACAAAAGCAGCTGCTCAGTAGCCGTAAAGACCAAGCCGAAAACCTTATGATTGTTGATCTGCTGCGCAATGATTTGAGTAAAGTTTGCGTACCTTACAGCGTCCGAACCCCTAAGTTATTTGATCTTGAGAGTTACGCTAACGTACACCACTTAGTCAGTACCGTTACCGGCACACTTCAAGAACAATACACGTCAATCGATGCACTAGAGGCATGCTTTCCTGGCGGCTCCATTACGGGGGCCCCAAAAATTCGTTCTATGGAGATCATCGAAGAGCTGGAAAACACTCGGCGTTCCGTCTACTGCGGGAGCATTGGTTATATCGGCTTTGACGGGAAGATGGATACCAATATCGCGATTCGAACAGCGGCGATCCATAACAAACACGTTCACGTTTGGGGCGGTGGCGGTATTGTGGCGGACTCAGAAAGTGAGCCAGAATTTCAAGAAAGTTTAACTAAAGTCAGGCTGATCTTAGAGACCCTTACAAATTTTACGGCGCCAGCCAGAGATACCTCTAACTGACGCTGTATGACGACAGGCAAATTACGCTAACTTATAGGGTCAGATCACGCACACTGGCTTTGATGAACTCTTTCTTTAGATCATCATAGGTGTGAACCGCTGGGTACTGAGGAAACTCACTGATTACGTTATCGGGCGCCTTAAATAGGATACCTGCATCCGCTTCGGCTAACATAGTGGTGTCGTTGTAAGAATCACCGGCTGCAATGGTACGATAATACAAAGACTTTAAAGCCACGATCGATTGACGTTTAGGGTTAGCCTGACGAATATTGTAATCCGTTACACGACCGGAGGCGTCTACTGTCAATTTATGACAAAGTAGTGTCGGGTAGCCCAATTGCTTCATCAGAGGCCCTGCAAACTCGTAGAAGGTGTCGGATAAGATAATGACCTGAAAGCGTTCACGCAGCCAGTTCACGAACTCGACAGCGCCATCTAAAGGGCTAAGCGTAGAAATCACCTCTTGAATTTCATTCAAACCCAGTTTGTGCTTATCTAGCTCGGCCAAGCGCATCGTCATTAATTCATCGTAATCGGGAATGTCGCGAGTTGTGGCTTTCAAAGCCTCAATACCTGTCTTTTCCGCAAATTTAATCCAGATTTCAGGGATCAACACACCTTCTAGATCCAAACACGCTAATTCCACATTATGCTCCTAAGTCTTAACTCACCAATCAACATGACGCCGTCTAAATAGAGGAATCGTTTTTAGAAAGCTGGCAATCTACCTTGTTCCGGCGAATGAGGCAATTTCTACGGTATTTTGTTCCGCTTTAATGAAGGGGCTGTTCGAGGGTTATTGTGCTAAACCCACTTTATGATTCTATCTCCAAAATTTAAAATGAATGTAAGATTTATTATTTTTTAGCTCAAAGCGTTATAAGCCTATCACCCAAGAGTATTTTTAAGTCCCTTTAAGCTTTGCTATTCTGCGCCACCTAGAAATCTGGCCAACGAATAGCGAATAACGCTTAATCGTTTTCTTTAAATGCATGTTCAACACATAGCCGCAGGATCACTGTCATGTCGTCGCAAAACATCAATCTTGTCGATCTGGATAAAACGCTTCAGCATCAGACCCCTCAAGATATTATTCAATACGCCCTCGAGCAACACGGTAACATTGCGATCTCATTCAGCGGTGCAGAAGATATCGTTTTGGTGGATATCGCCCATAAAATCGACCCAGATGTAGAGGTTTTTTGTTTAGACACAGGCCGTTTACACCCCGAAACCTATCAGTTCATTGAAAAGGTTCGCGAGCATTATGATATTTATATTGATGTACGGAGCCCAGATGGTGAAGCTGTACGTGAACTGGTGCATGAGAAAGGACTGTTCAGCTTCTACAAAGACAACCACCAAGAATGCTGCGGCATTCGCAAAATATCTCCCCTGCGGGATAAATTGCATGAACTAGACGCTTGGATCACTGGGCAACGCCGCGATCAAAGCCCAGGGACTCGCGCGCAAGTACCTGTGATTCAAGATGATAAAGTATTCGCGCGCGACAATAGTACGCTGACCAAATACAATCCCTTAGCCAATTGGACATCGCAACAGGTTTGGGACTATATACGAGCTAACGACGTGCCTTATAATACTCTGCACGACCAAGGCTTTGTGTCTATTGGTTGCGAACCTTGCACCCGCCCTGTGGGCCCTGGCCAACATGAACGCGAAGGCCGCTGGTGGTGGGAAGAAGCCACCAAAAAAGAATGCGGATTACACAGCAGTAACATTGAAGAAGGATAACCCGTGAAAATCACCCTCGTTAAAAAAATTCTTGCGGACGGCTCGCCCTGCAAAAAGTGCGCTGATGTCAGTCATAAACTGGAAAGTAACGACCAGATGAAATTTATTGACGATGTGATCATTGCCGATGAGAACGATCCGCAAAGTGCGGGCATGCTTTTAGCCGAAAAGTACGACGTCAATCGCGCCCCTTTCTTTGTCGTTGAAGAACCTGGCACAGAGCCTAAAATTTACACCGTTTACTTCAAGTTCGCGAAAGAAGTTCTGAATCAAAGGGCTAGCGATAAGGAAGAGCTGAAAGAAATCATGAATGACAACCCCGATTTGGATTTCCTCTAAATCGAGCGCATTCACACGCTGCGTGCCGCCTATGATTTCTATAGGAAGCGCTGACAGAGCCATAGAAAGGGCTTAACAGCCCTTTCTATGGCTCTGTACTTGCCAAATATTATGATTTTAATACGTCGGTAAGGTTACATTGGCAAAAAGCTCTTCTACCTCAAGCCGAGATGAGCAGTTGTAAGCCTCCGTGATCAGCTCTTTGGTCAAATGCGGGGCGAAGAGTTCGATAAATTCGTACATGTAACCGCGTAAGAAAGTGCCTCGACGAAAACCAATTTTAGTGACGCTCGGCTGGAACAAATGACTGGCATCGATAGCCACCAAGTCGTCATCTAATACTTCGTTGTGGGCCATTCTGGCGATAATACCCACTCCCAATCCCAAACGGACGTAAGTTTTAATTACATCCGCATCGGCTGCGGTAAACACGACCTTAGGCGCCAAGCCTCGTTCAATAAACGCCTCATCCAACTTGGACCTTCCAGTAAATCCAAATACATAGGTGACTAACGGATATTTGGCGATGTCCTCTAGCGTGACTCGTGAAATTTGGCAAAGAGGGTGATTTTTTGGAACCACAATACAGCGATTCCAGCGGTAACACGGCATCATAATCAAATCACTGAACAGCTCTAATGCTTCGGTGGCAACGGCAAAATCAACAGTTCCATCAGCGGCCATTTCAGAAATCTGCATCGGTGTACCCTGATGCATATGCAAAGAGACTTCGGGGTATCGATCAATGAAAGTTTGTATTATAGGGGGCAAGGCGTACCGAGCTTGGGTGTGCGTTGTGGCTAAAGACAAACTGCCCTTTTTTTCATTGCTAAATTCTTGAGCTACTTGCTTGATGGTTTCTACCTTTCGGAGAATCTCACCTGCAGTCTTCAGAATCGCCTCACCGGCGGGTGTAATTCGAGTGAGATGTTTGCCACTACGAGAAAAGATTTCAACGCCTAACTCATCTTCCAGTAAGCGAATCTGCTTACTGATCCCCGGCTGAGAGGTGTATAAACTCTGAGCTGTTGCTGACACATTCAAATCGTGGTGAGCAACTTCCCAGATATACCGCAATTGCTGCAGCTTCATAAACCCTCCAAATGGTTCAAGCGCGTACTGTCAATTATAAAAAGAACGAAGATTATTCTGCCTAAGAATAGTAAGAAATGATCGTTTCTGCCAAATCCCCGACGAAAATAACTTTATAGTTATGCTTATACATACTTACAATAGCCTATAGATCTATTGATACTCTATAAAACCTGTAAAAAAAAGGCATCCACTCAACAATTTTTGTTAAGTAACACACAATTGTGTCGCTGCCCTGCCCTTTTTGCTCAACATCATCTAGCAAGTGAAAAAGTTAAGGCAGAGTCTCAATGCGTTCATTAGCCACCCCATGAGGGACATGACCTGTAGCAACATGATCTTTGGCTGATTCACAATGAGACTGCTGATCATCAAAAAACACATCGGCACCATAAGCTTTCAAGAACTCACCTTTGCTTAAACCACCCAAAAACAGAGATTCATCGATCCGAACATCCCAACCTCGCAACGTTCGGATCACTCGCTCATGCGCCGGTGCTGATCGCGCTGTTACTAATGCGGTACGAATGGGCGACACCGAGGCATCCTCACCAAATTCTTTTTGTAATGATTGCAGCGCCGAAAGGAACGCTTTAAACGGCCCCCCCGTCATGGGCTTTTTGGCTTCGGCTTTTTCTCGCTCAGTGAATGCCTCCAGACCCTTTTGTTTAAAAATTCGCTCAGACTCATCCGAAAACAATACAGCGTCACCATCGAAGGCAAAACGTAGCTGGTCGCCGTGTTCCGATTTTTTACTAGAGGCGATCAAGGTTGCAGCTGCAACACCGTGTGACAATGCGTTACGTACGTCTTCCGCATCGGTTGACAAGAACAGGTGGCAACCAAATGCTGATACGTAGCGATATGGGCTTTCGCCACCACAAAACGCGGCACGAGAGATGTTTAGTCCATAATGCTCAATAGAATTGAATACCCGCAATCCAGTATCAGCACTGTTACGCGACAGCAGTATTACTTCAACTCTGGGGTCACCCTCTAATAAACGGTTCAGACGCAGGAGCTTTTGCACAATATTAAAAGCATCCCCCGGTTTTAGGACATCGTTTTCATGTTCAATCTGATAGCGGGAATACGCCT
The DNA here is from genome assembly GCA_965656525.1 of Pseudomaricurvus sp. GTDB lineage: Bacteria > Pseudomonadota > Gammaproteobacteria > Pseudomonadales > Cellvibrionaceae > Pseudomaricurvus. The sequence goes on from CBFHKY010000004.1 coordinate 83,570, forward strand.
CCAAGCCTTCTTTTTCATAGACTAGATGACTGTCCCCAAGGTTAAACAACGCCCTCGACGATATAGCAATAACCAACTTGCGATTAAAAGCAGATGACACGTTTAAATTCTCCTGATCGCTTCTCATTTAACAGTTGCCTATTTGACCAATTGCCATATTTACTCGACATTCAAAACAATAGAGCCAGTACTAAGGCGTGCCTGTAAGCGTGTATGAGCTTCTGGCGCTTGCTGCAAAGGCAACACTTGACCAATACAAGGCTTAACGTCGCCTCGCTCCCAAGCTTTAAACAACACATCAGCCAAAGACAGTAAATTTTCACGCGGAGTAATAAAGTCCCCCAAGCTTGGGCGCGTCATCACCAGCGAGCCTCTTTTTTGAATCTCTATAGGTGCTATCGCAGGCGGCGGACCACTGGCATTGCCGTAAGTCACATACCAACCTCTTTGTCTGAGCGAGTCTAACGAATACTGCCAGGTCGCCGCACCAATGGAGTCGTAAACCACATCGACACCTTTACCCCCAGTAAAACTCTTCACGCGGGCTGGCACTTGATCCATCTCACCAATAATCACGTGATCAGCGCCTGCACGAGTCGCTATTGCAGCTTTTTCTTCTGTGCTCACCACACCAATCACTCGCAAGCCAAGCGACTTAGCCCATTGACACAATAGCTGACCTACTCCGCCAGCGGCGGCATACACCAAAATAGATTCGCCAGATTGCATAGGCTTTAATTGGTGCAGAAGAAAAGCAGCCGTTAGGCCTTTCAATAAAAAGCCGGCCGCGGTTGTGAAATCCATATTATCTGGAATTACCACCACTTTATCAGCCTCTACCGCGTGCATTTCAGCATAAGCGCCAGGGGAGGACATGCAATAGGCTACACGATCACCACATTGAATGTGTTTCACGTTTTGACCAACGGATTCGACAATGCCAGCCGCCTCCACGCCCAAGCCACTCGGTAAAGGCATGGGGTATAAACCTTCACGATAATACACATCGATAAAATTCACGCCCACAGCCCGATGCCTAATAACCACTTGATGATCACCGGCCACTGGCTTCGCTAAGGACGTCCATTTAAGGACACTTGGGTCGCCATGCTCGGACAAACGAAAACCATTAATATTTGAACCCATACGAAACCTTTGTACTTTAAAATAGTGATTATGGTGAGTATTCACTGTACTGCTTATGTTTGGATTTTAATCAGAAAAATGAACTGCAAAAGCTATTATTAAAAAACAAAAAAGCCTCATCGCGAAATAGACAGCGATCTGTTTTATATAAAATCAAACTGCTCTCGCTGAGCAAACGTTCCAAAAATTCCGCCAGTATGAACGAAGACTACGTCTTTGGCCTCTGGCCACAACCCCCTCTGGATGACATTGAGCATGCCATGAAAGGCTTTGCCAGTATAGACAGGGTCCAGCACGATGCCTTCTGTTCTGGCAAGCCACTGAATCGTCTCGAAGACCTCTTTATCGGCTTTCGCGTACCCAGGGCCAACATACTGATCATTGACTCTGATAACTGGCTCATCAGTATCCACGTTGGCTACCCACGGAAAGAGAGCGGTATAGCGCTGTTGCCAGTCTCGCATATCCGCGCGGACTTTTTTCTGAAAATAGCTTTCATTGTCACAAACAGCGAACCCGACTACCTTTGATGACCAACCTTTCAATTGGCTTCCCAGCGTCAAGCCAGCTTGAGTTCCACCCGAACCTGTAGCAGATACAATATGCGACGGCTGAATGCCGACTTTTGCAAAATCTTCTGCCAACTCCTCTACCGCCTGTAAATAACCCCATAGTCCTAAACCATCGCTCGCACCGGTCGGAATCACCAATGGTGTCAAGCCTTCAGCCTGACATTCGAGCTCAGCTTGACGCAGTAAATGAGGTAAGTGGCGACGATATTCTTCCAAAGAAAAACAGTTTACCGTCGCACCACTGAGCTTATCTAAAAAGAAATTACCTTCAGCAACACCCTTTGGAAGACCTCTCAATAATAAGCGGACCTTTAAGCCCATCTGAGCGCCAACTATCGCCGTTGCTCGACAATGGTTAGACTGCAGTCCACCACAGGTTATCAAGGTGTCACAGCCTTTTTGCATCGCCTCGGCTAAGCAGAACTCTAGTTTTCTCACTTTGTTGCCCGACAACACTGAACCGGTTAAATCATCACGTTTAACCCACACATTAACCCCTAACGCTGCAGATACACGCGAAAGAAATTGCAATGGTGTTGGGGTTTGTGCCAGTGGTACTCGCTCAGGAAACGTGAATGTTTGCATCTTTACTCCCTTTCTTTACCGAGCCCAAATTGAAATGCACCAGCCACAAAAAAGGCAGCTATAGAGCTGCCTTTGGACACAATCAGAAACCGTTCATTAGATATTTTTAATGGTGCCTTTTGGTAGCACAGCGTGCACAGCGACCTTCTGAAACTTTAATTCGACATTATTGCCAGTTTCAAGAACAAGGTAGTTATCATCAACTTTCATGACTTTGCCTAGCATACCGCTGTTCATCACTACTTCATCACCTTTACCAATATTAGACACCAAGTCTTGGTGCTCTTTCTGGCGCTTACGCTGTGGGCGAATCATGAAAAAATACATGAATACAAACAAACCGCCGAACATAAGCAAAGTAATCATAGGATTGCCCTGCGGGGCGGGTGCTTCTGCTTGTGCCATAGCGGCGGGAATAAAGAAATCCATTAAATGTCCTCACAACAGAATAAAGTTTCAGAAAGAGCCGAACTCTACCCTGTTTGCTCACATTGAGCAATCCGAAGTACATCAGGCATAATCGCGAAATAGCTTCCTAAATGTACTCGGTGACAACCCTGTCCAGCGTTTAAAAGCGTTCGTAAAACTCGTGCGATCGGAAAAATCCAGCGATGAAGAAATACTGTCGATGCTGAGGGAATTTTCCACCAAGTAGTTAATGGAGTAATGAAACCGCACTTGATCACGAAGATGCGCAAAACTGATCCCTTGCTGCTGCAATCGCCTTTGCAACGTTCGTTTCGATAAGTTCATTTCACCCGCCACAAGGTCGATAGATAAGGAGACTTTCCCTATCCGCTTTTGCAATACCTCTACTACACGACCAGGTACACCATAAACCTCGGGCAAGCGAGCGGAACGAACAAATTCTTCGAACGTTTTCACACCACTGGTTGCGAAATTGGCTCGCAAGCTTTCTTGATCGATGGGCTGAACTCTTTGAAGCTCTATCACTTTGGCCACTCCTTTTGCCATGAATGTAATGGTTTCAAAATCTACATCCGTGAAGGGATCCAGCTCAGCACCTGTTTTCAGAAAACAGAGTAAACCGTAACTCTGACCTGATACTACAACCGGTGAACACAGGTATCCGTGGATGTTGATACCATTATAGGTCACGAATGACGAGTCAACACAGGAACTGTTCCATAAAACGGGCATTTTTTGTTCAATTGGCTTGGCACACCATTCGGCCGTTTGAGACACATCAGTGAACTGTTGTGTCTCCTCCCCATAACTGTATTCCGTTATCGCCGTGTCTTGCAGAAAGCGCAGCCGCAGCAGCAATGCCGTGTCTGCCGCAAACATTTCTAATCCCGCACGCAAATACGACAAAGAGTGGCTCTCATAAGAGTCAAAACGGTCGGTAAGCAAATTGTGGAGATACTTTAGGCGAGTAACAAATGCAGCCTCTCTGCTCGGCAATGACGCAGAGCTAGCATTTGAATCGGTATTAGACGTATCTTCGATTTTTTTCAACATAGCATAACAAGGTAAAAGAAAGCTTCGCCTAAATGTAAGGCAATGGAGGAGACAAACTATTCGCAAAAGCGTTTAATAGCCAGCCTCAAGCGCGCCAAGGCGTTGTTTTTGATGACAATTATTCAAAAAGTAGGAGTAGAACATATATTTCTAAAAGTTATCAACAAAAAACAAGATGCGAACATTTAGAAATTAAAAGCAAGAGGAAGAACTTACGGCTGAAAACGAAGGTGCTCGCGCAGACTTATTCATGCCAAGCAGCAAGATCCATCGACCGATCTAATAATAAACAGACGTGTAGACACTAAAAAAGCCATCGGCGACGGCTTTCGCGCCGATGGATAAACAGTAAAAGAGAACTTATAAACCCAGTTCATCTAAAGTTTTTAACAAATCCTCGTGGTGAGTTTTGGTCTTGAATTTGTTCATCACCGTTTTGAGCTTGCCGTCCTTACCAATGATATAAGTCGTACGAATTAAGCCCATGAATTCTTTGCCCATAAACTTCTTTAGCCCCCAACAACCGTATTTATCTGCCACGGCGTGATCTTCGTCAGAGAGTAATGTGAAATTTAAATTTTGCTTTTCAATAAACTTCGGCAGCCGCGCTACAGGATCTGGACTTACACCTAAAACCACCACATCACGGGCATCTAACTCACTTTTGCTATCGCGAATGCCACACGCCTGAACATTACAACCGGGTGTCATCGCTTTGGGGTAAAAATACAACACGACGATCTTGTCATCTCGAAATTCTTTTAAACTGACTTTTTTACCGTCTTGATCAGGTAAAGCAAACGCAGGGGCCAAGTTTCCAATTTTTGGATAAGACATATCAACTCCATATCATATAAAGGTACTTACTGAAGACACGTAGAAAATTTGATTTTTACTCAATGGCAGCATAAATAGATCATATAAAATGTTGCGCCATAAAAAAACGCGGCATAAGCCGCGTTTTTCTTGAACCTATAAACTGTTAAGGCAATAGGTGTTTTACCCCATCACGCTCTTCTTTCAGCTCGGTTTCAGTGGCAGCCATTCTGCTCTTCGAGAAATCGTTTAGCTCAATGCCAGGTACAATGCTCCAGTCGCCATCTTTACAAACACAAGGGAAACCGTAGATCAGGCCTTCTTCGATACCGTAAGAGCCGTCAGAGTATACACCCATGGTCATGTAATCACCTTCTGGTGTACCCAAAGCCCAATCGCGCATGTGATCAATGGCGGCGTTCGCTGCTGAAGCTGCTGAAGATGCACCACGTGCTTTGATGATCGCCGCACCGCGCTGCTGAACGGTTGGGATAAAATCGTTTTCGTACCAATTTTGGTCGATCAAACCCATGGCATCAGCACCGTCCACTTTGGCGTTGTGAATATCTGGGTACTGAGTCGCAGAGTGGTTACCCCAAATGATCACCTTAGTCACATCATTAACGGTTTTGCCGGCTTTTTGAGCCAGCTGGGTCGTTGCACGATTATGATCCAAGCGCATCATCGCCGTAAACTGACGAGGGTTAATATCGGGGGCATTACGTTGTGCAATCAAAGCGTTTGTGTTTGCAGGGTTACCTACTACCAGCACTTTAATGCCACGAGAGGCGTGGTCGTTAATCGCCTTGCCTTGTACAGAGAAAATCGCGGCATTGGCTTCCAGAAGATCTTTACGCTCCATACCAGGTCCACGAGGACGCGCGCCCACAAGCAGTGCGTAGTCTGCATCTTTAAACGCAACGTTTGGATCATCAGTACAAACAATGCCAGCCAACAGAGGGAAGGCACAATCGTCCAGTTCCATGGCTACACCCTTAAGGGCTTCCAAGGCAGGAGTAATTTCCAACATCTGCAGGATAACAGGCTGATCTGAACCCAACATTTGGCCAGCAGCAATGCGGAACAACAGGGAGTAGCTAATCTGACCGGCTGCGCCAGTCACGGCAACACGTACGGGTGCTTTCACAATAAATCTCCGTTTACGCTCAAACAATAGAAAATGATGAGATATTTATTCACGTAGTTCGCTTTTGATATTTGTTCAAAAACGCTCTCTTGGCGGGAGATCATTATAGGCAATCACCAGAAAAATGCATCCATCCACACCGAATTAAGAGTGAAACACTAACCCGCGCTGAAACATATCGACTTCACAGAGTAATTCTCCCGACATCATCTGCCCACTATTTAGTCAATTGACGCGGCCAAGTTCAGCCGCAATCACAAGCCGCCGCTAAGGGTTTTGCTGGTAGCGCGTTTCTAGGGCCTGATAAAGATCATCTTTAAAGGAGGCACTGGTACTGTCTAGAGATTGTGAAATATCAACCAAGTGCTCATTATCTTCTTGCCCACCCCATACTTTACGATAAGAACCATCTTGATACCCGTTATCTTGACGGAAAAAATTAAGCACGTTCTTACCCACATACCCCCGGTAAAGCTGCTCAAAATCCATTTGAATACCCGCCATCAAACGGCCAAACGATGCCACCGAAAACGCTTGTGTTTGTAGCACTTCGGCTGTGAACGCTTCCAAATCCTTGCGAAAATCGACTTCGTTTGTGGCCACGGTCAGTTCATTGGCAACAAACGTAGCGATTTCATCCAGATCATTATTGGCCTCCAGCAGAATACTCAAACCAAAGTGCCAGATATCAATTAACTCCAACGCTACCTGCTCTACATCTGGCTCTTGCTTCTTCCACCACTTCCAGCCGTAGTGATCCATCAGTTCGCCGCACTCAATCCAAATGGCTCGGTACCACTCAAAACCTTGCTCTCGCCACTGAGCATTCACTTTTGTATTCATACTGTCTTGTAATGCCAGCATGGTTTTGATTTGCTGCTGCATGATCCACCTTTCCTATTAAGTTTAGGCCCACATATTATCAAAGTTTTGACAAACAGAGCATGACACAGAAATGTCATCATTCGGCCACACTTCTGTCACACCCTCTTCTTATTCTGTGAAAAGATGAAAATAATTGAGAAATCAGGAGACCTGCAGAGATGAGACTGCTTGAAGCTCTACACCATTATGACCTCACCACATTTGACTGGTGCTTGAGACGCAAGCGTCTTGAAGCCTTCACTAAAATTGCCCGATCCCTCTCTAGAACAGCAGACGGTCACCTTTATATTTTAGCGATGCTGTGCTTTGTTGTACTTAGCGAATCAGCATGGGCGCTGGCACTACTGGCTGCCTTTTTAATTGAGCGCCCTCTGTATATGACTCTGAAGGCCCATTTTCGCCGCAACCGTCCACCGCAGGCTATTCCCGGATTTAAAAGTGTTATTCAACCCAGTGATCAATTCAGCTTCCCTTCAGGGCACACTTCGGCCGCTTTTTTGTTTGCCACTTTTGCCAACACCCTGCTGCCGGGTATTGGTTGGTTGCTCTACCCCTGGGCTATTGGGGTGGGCATGTCGAGAGTCGTGCTCGGCGTTCACTTTCCTACCGATACAATGGCCGGAGCTCTATTAGGCAGCTGCTCGGCTATGATTGGCCTTTCTTTGTTGGTATGAGCCGAATTTTATGAAAATTTTTTACGGTGTTCAGGGTACAGGTAACGGCCATATTAGCCGCGCACGCGCCATGAACACCTACTTAAAGCAATACAACGTAGACGTGGATTTTTTGTTTACGGGCCGCGAGCGAGCCGACTATTTTGACATGGACGAGTTCGGCAATTGGCAATGCCTGCCTGGTCTGACGTTTGTTCACAGCCAAGGCAAAATCAGTACACTGAAAACCCTACAAACCAATCAACTGTCACGTTTCTGGAAGGATATCCGCCAGTTAGATTTAAGTCAGTACGATCTAGTCCTACAAGACTTTGAGCCAGTTACTGCTTGGGCAGCAAAACGCCAAGGAATCAACAGCATAGGTATTGGGCATCAGTACGCCTTCCACTTTGATATCCCGCTGGAGGGTGATTCTGTTCTCACCCGTACATTAATTCGACATTTTGCTCCCGCTAAAACGCGCATAGGTTTACATTGGCATCACTTTGGCCAACCTATTTTGCCGCCTATTGTGGACATCGATGACACGGTGACACCTCAATCTCAAGACATCATTTTGGTTTATCTAGGGTTTGAAGCCACCGACGAGGTCTTAAAGCTGTTGCACCAATGCCCTGACACACAGTTTATCGCTTATGGTAAATTTTCCCAGGCCAGCCAGACTAAAAATGTCGCGCTTCGCCCCCTTAGCTTGGAAGGGTTCAAGCACGATTTACACCGCTGTAATGGCGTGATTTGTAATGCCGGCTTTGAACTGGCCAGTGAAGCGATACAGCTGGGCAAAAAAATATTGGTAAAACCACTGTATGGGCAGATGGAGCAGCAGTCTAACGCGCAAGCTCTAGAAAGCTTATCTCTAGGGTGGCGAATGGATCACTTAGACGTAAACACCCTACAAAAGTGGCTACACTCCGCCACGCCCCCCAAATACCATTACCCGAATGTCGCCAAAGCTATTGTTTCTTGGTTACTGACTGACGATCGTCCAGCGGTGGAGGTTTTGGCTCAAACTTTATGGGATCAAGCCACTTTTGATGCGCCTCAAAGCGTACCTAGCAATGCCCATACAGCGACCTTAGTCAGCGCGTAACCACGGCCGCCAAAGCCAGCTGAGTAACCTTAGCATTGAGTACAGTCTGTCTATGGGGCACTCAAGCTTTTGCAAACAGTCTTTTAAAGTTTTGCCCTGTGACTTCACAGAATGCGTCAAAGCTCAGGCCTCTTAAATCGGCAATAAATTCAGCCACTTGGCGCACATAAGCCGGCTCATTAGGCTTGCCTCGAAAAGGTACAGGTGCCAAGTAAGGAGAGTCAGTCTCTACCAGCAAACGATCCAATGGCACTTGGCGAGCAACATCTCTGAGCTCTTCCGCGTTTTTAAAGGTCACAATGCCCGACAAAGATATGTAATAGTTCATGTCTAATGCGGCCCGTGCCATATCCCAACTCTCAGTAAAACAATGCAGTACCCCTGCGGTCTCTAAATCGCCAAATTCTTTGATCAGATCTAACGTGTCTTGACGAGCGTTTCGGGTATGCACAATTGTAGGCAATTTAGCTTCAGACGCGGCTCGTAGGTGCAGGGCAAAACTTTCCTGCTGCACGGTTTTGCTGTCTTCACTGTAATAATAATCGAGCCCTGTTTCACCAATCGCCACGACCTTGGGATGCCCACCCCAGTTTACTAACTGTGTTTGTGTGGCTAAGCCCTTATCCACATCCAGAGGATGAACCCCAACGGAGGCGACAACATCGTCGTTCTGCTCCGCTAAGGCGACCACGTGTTCTCGGTTTTCAACACTGATACCAACACACAGCATTTGCTGCACTCCAGCATCTCGTGCGGCGATTAAGGCCTGTGACAAATCCCCATCGTATTTATCCAGTTTCAAACGATCGAGGTGGCAATGTGAATCAATTAACATAACGACTGCACTTTAATTAAATAGTTGTGAACGAAAATAGGAAGAGTATCAAACAAGACGCTTGATCGGTTTAACTCAGAAAGACAGCGGACTAACTTAGAGAAAAGCTAATAATCAAAAAAATTACATCGTGTGGGTTGGGCGTTCTGACTCCAGTGAACCCGCTAGGTATGTCTCAATTTTTTTTGCGGCCGTATCATCTTGATCACTGAACTGAACGCCCACTCCTGCAGCGCGACTCCCTTGGGCACCTTTTGGTGTCACCCACACGACTTTGCCAGCTACTGGTATTTTTTCGGCTTCATCCATCAGGCTCAACAGCATAAATACCTCGTCACCTAGGCTATAGCTCTTGCCGGTGGGTATGAACAGGCCGCCGTTCTTTACAAAGGGCATGTACGCGGCATAAAGCACCGCTTTATCTTTGATGGTCAAAGAAAGAATACCGTTGCGTGCACCACCGCCTAAACCCTGCATAATTCAACCTCGTCGTGCGTTAAAACAGATACTGTCATAAAACCAATTCTATTATTAAAAAAGATCAATTTAACGGCTACTATCAAAGTAATCCATTCATCATCTGCTGTCTACTTTGCTGCAATTTATTGGACTGTTTCATCAGTGCCTGCCAGTCCATCATGACTTCTTCTAATAATAACTGCTTATTTGGGTTTGTGTTCGACAGCAGTTGACGCTTCAAAACCAGCAGTTTATCCCAAAAACGAAACACGATTTTAGAATTTGTTGCCGCCAGCCACGATACAATCTCTGCCTCGGGCCGATCTGCTGGTATCGATGAACCCGAAGTGGTATCGCTCGCCAAAAGCACATGGTTTTGTACGGCCTGCTGTACGAGTTGCATGATCCACTCAATCAAAATAAGCGACTCTGAAGACTGCCCTTGGCTGGCTGCGTCCAAGGGTGACACACGGCCTTGAGCAATGCCTAGCAACGATTTAGCGAAAGCCTCCCGTTGCTCCAAACTATCACCGCTCATCAAGTTAAACGCGGCTAACGGTGCGCCGGCAGCGCAATGCAGTAAGTATTCAGGGTCGTGTCCCACCGCTAAAGGCGACAGCCAGTTTAAGCTGACCTCGCGCGTAGGCAGAGGAAATGCCAGCATTTGGCAGCGACTGCGAATCGTGGCCATAATCTGACTTGGGGCATGACTAACCAGCAATAGAGTCGTCTCCCCCGAGGGTTCCTCTAAGCTTTTTAGCAGCGCATTCGCGGCACTGATATTTAGAGTTTCGGCAGGCTCCACAATGGCGACTTTACGACCGCCTTGCTGTGCGGTTTTTGCTAGAAAATCGATAACACCCCGGACCTGATCGATTTTGATCACTTTGCTCTTATCTTCAGGTTGTAAAAATGAGAGGTCAGGATGCGTATCAGCCTGCAAAAGTTCACACCCTTTACACCGGCCGCAGGCGACTTGATTCACCGGCGACAAACACAGCAGCAAAGCCGCAAAACGTTTAGCAAAGTGGAGCTTACCTGTCCCTTTGGGGCCAGCTAACAATAACGCATGAGGCAGTTTTTGATCGCGCAGTGACGTGGTGAGGTGCTGCCATTGGTGTTGTTGCCATGAATACACCAATGAAGACCTCTGTTGACGGGAATCGATTTCCACGGTCTTTTACTCTCTACTGACGGGAAAAGAACGGAGCTTAGCAAGAAGCGATACCAGTTGCTATGTTGCAAGCGAACTTGCTGGTCTTTGCTAAGCAACCTTTGAGACAATGGTGGTCGTCACACAACATCAGAGACAAGCATGAAAGCCCCAGCACTTTCTTCTATGAATATTCGCATACTCTATGAAGATGAATGGTTAATCGCGGCAGAGAAACCTTCAGGTTTACTCAGTGTTCCTGGTAAAGGCGCAGCCAACCAAGACTGTCTGATTCATCGAGTTCAAACGCTCTACCCCACAAGTCGAATCATTCATAGGCTGGATATGGCCACATCCGGTATTCTTTTGGTGGCTAGAGATCTGGGAGCGCTGCGCACTTTTAGCCGATTGTTTGAACAGCGCCACATTGATAAGCGATATGAAGCTATCGTTTCTGGAATTGTTGATCAACCCCAAGGTTCGATCGATTTACCATTGATTTGCGATTGGCCCAACCGTCCCAGACAAAAGGTATGTCACGACAGCGGCAAAAACGCTCTGACCAATTTTCAAGTGGTCGATACTCAGCCCAGTCAACAAACGACCCGTGTTGCCCTGTACCCTGTTACTGGGCGATCACATCAACTTCGAGTACATTTACAGGCTATAGGTCACCCCATTTTGGGAGATGAGTTTTATGCCCCCGAAGGCGTAAGACGGTTATCATCACGCTTGCTCTTACACGCGTGTGAATTAAACCTCACCCATCCATTCACAGATGAGTCACTGAAAATCACATCGCCAGTACCATTTTAAAATGATCACACTCGCCCTTTTCGTCATAAATTCCTAGAGTCGCAAGGTCAGCATCAAGCCTCTAACAGCTCTTGTAAAATCTCAGCGATGTCCTGCTGAACCTTGGGTAAACTCTGCCCTGCGTCAACGCAACGATAACGGTTGGGGGCTGCCTCCATCCTCGCACGGTAGCCGGCCCGCACTCGGTAGAAGAATTCTATCGCTTCAGATTCAAAGCGATCCAGATCCGCACGCTCAGCTGCTCGTGCTAGGCCCGTTTCCACATCAATATCCAGTACGAGAGTCAAGTCGGGGTTTAGATGACCTTGCACCATCACTTCCAGCTGTTCGATGACATTAACGGGTAAGCCTCGCCCACTTCCTTGGTAGGCAAATGTGGCATCTGTAAAGCGATCGCATAGCACCCATTCACCACGCTCCAGTGCGGGAATAATCACCTGTGCCAGATGCTGGGCGCGTGCAGCAAACACCAACAGTAGCTCAGCTTTGTGATCAACGGGCTCATCGCGCTGACTCAACAACATTTCACGAATTTGTTCCGCCAAAGGGGTGCCACCTGGCTCGCGAGTAACCACCATAGGGATACCCTTATCTTTGAGCCACCCTTCGATGTACGACAAGTTAGTGCTTTTACCGACACCTTCTGTGCCTTCTAATGTGATGAACTTCCCACATATTTTCTTTTGCAAAACAAGCTCCTGAACTACTGAGAGACCGATGAGCGATAATCTTTTACTCGCTGCAACTGATACTGTTTAACCGCTTTCAGATGCTCATCCAAACTATTAGAAAAATAATGTGTGCCGTCGCCTCTGGCCACAAAATACAGGCTTTGGCCTTCAGCTGGGTGTAAAGCCGCGTGAATAGCAGCTCTTCCGGGCAAAGCAATAGGTGTTGGCGGTAAACCGTTGATGGTATAGGTATTGTAATCGGTTGCTTCCCTCAAGTGTCGTCGCGTTAAATTACCTTGATAGCGCGCCCCAAGGCCGTA
>CBFHKY010000004.1:96317-126046 GCA_965656525.1 Pseudomaricurvus sp.
TAAATCACCGTTGGATCAGTCTGTAAGCGCATCCCCCGCTGTAAGCGCCGAACAAAAACGCCAGCAATTTCGGCACGCTCTGAGGGTGCACCGGTTTCCTTTTCAATGATAGAAGCCATAATCAACGCCTCATATGGCGTCTCGTAAGGCAAGCCTATTTGTCTGTTAGACCACTCTTGCGCCAACACAACCTTCATTTTCTGATGAGCTTGGGTCACCAATTGCCAAGGCGACACACCGCGATGATAAAAATACGTGTCTGGGAACAGCCAGCCCTCAATATGTGGGTGATCTATCTTGAGTTCCGTTTGTAGCGCCTCTTGTGTCATCGGTGGTTCTGGTTGAGCCATCAGAGGCTGCTGCCTCAGTATCGTTAATGCTTCCTCTACTGTAATGCCCTCTACCCACGTGAAGCTGCGAAGCTTAACTTTTCCATCGTTGAGTAAATTCAAAAAAGTAATCGGGCTCAAGTGGATTGGCAGTTCGTATTCACCCTGTTTAATGTTGCCTAAGCCTAGCAAGCGCGCGTAAGTCACCACTAAAGTCTGCTGCCATGACTTTGAAAAAAAGTCCATGCGACGAACGACACCGTAGAGCGTATCGCCTTTTTCAATCAACAGTGCGCGGGAATTTTCTTCAATAAACCGCTGATCATGGAGCCATGTATGCGCGAACCATAAAGCGCCAGAAAGGGTAAGAAGAGAAAAAAACAATAACGACAACACAGCCCGTTTTACGGTAACGATCATTCGTTGTCATACCCCTTTTGCCAGGTTCGTTGCAGCAATGTGAGTAAATCCGTCTGCTGCAAAACATGATTACCGATACGCGACACCAGTTTTACACCTCGGATGCTATTACAAACCAGTGCTCCCTGTATGCTCGCAAGATCATTAAACAAAATATCCACTTCATTAATCTGTTGACCGATTTTAGGAGCGATAACGTTCATCAGATAACGTCGCATCACACCGGCCACACCCGATTGATTCAGTTTTGGTGTTAACAATCGACCATCGAGCTGGAAAATCAAGTTACTGTGGGTAGTCTCAATAATATGGCCGTCCCTATTAACAGCCAGACCATCTTCCGCGCCTAGCGCCTGGCATTCGCGTTTTAACAGCACACTTTCGAGCCGATTCAAATGCTTAATACCAGCCAATAAAGGCTGAACGGCTAAGCGTTGCTGGCACACAATAAGCTCTGTCGGCTGGCTCGTGAATACCGGCAGCTCTGCCCAAGTAAAGATAATGGTTGGTTTGATATCAGCCGCAAAGCCATAGCCGCGCCCGCCTTCGCCCCTAGTGACAATAAGCTTTACAACGCCTGAATCTAATTCTAAGGGGCTACAGGCATTTAGGAAGTGCTTGAAGCATTGGTTCAGGAAATCTACATCCAACGGAATGGAGAGCGCCTGACAACCCTGCTGCAAGCGCTCTAGGTGGAAGCTCCAAAGTTTTAACTGCCCGTACTGTAAACGGCAAGTTTCAAAAACACCATCGCCAAATGACAAGCCTCTGTCGTAAACCGAAAGTTGTGTCGTTAAGGTTCCATTAATACTGACTGGCATAAAGGTATGGCTCCGCTACAAGAGCGCAACGGAATCCGTGATCACGGCAGCTTACGGAACAATAAAGAACCGTTCGTGCCGCCAAACCCAAAAGAATTGCTCAGTACCGCATCAATCGCCATTTCTTGAGCAGTGTGTGGCACCAAGTTAATGTCACAACCCTCATCGGGATTGTCTAAATTAATGGTTGGCGGGGCCACTTGGTCACGAATGGCTAACACGCTAAAAATCGCTTCCACACTGCCAGCGGCACCCAATAAATGCCCAATCATCGATTTAGTGGAACTAACGGCCACTTGCCCTACATCGTTACCCATGACGGTTTTGACCGCCTGGCATTCTGCCAAGTCTCCCGCTGGTGTCGACGTACCGTGAGCATTAATGTAGTTAATAACCGACGTATCAATTTTTGCATCGTTGATGGCGTTCTGCATCGACATAGCAGCACCCTCGCCATTCGACGGCGGAGATGTCATATGGTAAGCATCACCGCTCATACCAAAGCCAATCAGCTCAGCGTAGATTTTTGCTCCACGCGCTTTGGCCATTTCGTATTCTTCGAGTACCAATACACCCGCACCATCCCCCAATACAAAACCGTCACGGTCTTTATCCCAAGGGCGACTGGCTGCCTGCGGATTATCATTGCGTGTTGAGAGCGCTCTTGCGGCCGCAAAGCCGCCTAGTCCAACGGTAGTGCATGCCATTTCTGCTCCGCCCGCAATCATGGCATCCGCTTCACCGTATTGAATCATTCGAGCCGCCAAACCAATATTATGGGTACCGGTGGTACACGCGGTGACGACCGAAATATTCGGGCCTTTCAAACCATAACGAATGCTTAAGTTTCCAGCGATCATATTGATGATGGCACCGGGCACAAAGAAAGGAGAAATCTTTCGAGGGCCTTTCGCATCGATTAGCCTAGCGCCATCTTCAATTGAGCCTATACCACCAATACCGGCACCGATAGCGGCGCCGATACGCGGTGCGTTTTCTTCTGTAATCTCAAGACCGGAATCTTCCATGGCCTGAACACCAGCAACCATTCCATATTGTATGAAAGGATCCATTTTGCGAGCATCTTTGGGCGCTAAAAACGGCTCTGGTGAGAAATTCTTGATCGCAGCACTAAACGTGGTGGTGAAAGCGGATGCATCAAAGGTTTCAATGGGCCCAGCACCACTTTTGCCCCCCAAAATACCCTCCCAAGTAGAAGCAACATCGTTACCCAAAGGGCTTACCATTCCAAGACCTGTTACAACAACTCTACGACGCGACACATTGCCTCCTCAATCGACTATCAACCTACTGCTCTTATCCATATTGAAGAGCATTGGTGCTACTGCATTATTCTTTTCATACTGGCCGTAGTGAGTGGCCAGACAATAAAAAAGCCGCCTATTGGAATAGCGCGGCTTTTTTAGAAACGTTTGTCTACAGACGAAACGATTGGCTTTCCGTAAGCCACTAACCAGAAATTAATCTAGGTTAGAGGTAACGTAATCGATAGCCAGCTGAACGGTGGTGATTTTTTCAGCTTCTTCGTCTGGGATTTCGGTTTCGAATTCTTCTTCAAGAGCCATTACAAGCTCTACAGTATCTAGGGAGTCAGCGCCCAGATCTTCTACGAATGAGGCCTCGTTTTTAACCTCGTCTTCTTTTACGCCAAGTTGTTCAGCAACGATCTTTTTTACACGCTCTTCAATGCTGCTCATAGTAGTTCTTAACTCCTAATTAAAATAATAAAGTTAGCATATTGAGCCGTTTTTCAACCTCAGCAAACGGCTCATTGAGGTACGGCCAACTCGGGAGGGATTCTACCTCGAAATTCCCGAGTTGTAACGTTCCTATTAAGATTTCTTCAGTTCAGAATCATAAGCCTTTGAATTTAAAGGCTTATGACATATACATGCCACCATTCACATGCAGCGTATCGCCGGTAATATACCCCCCGGCATCACTGGCTAAAAACGCCACAACACCCGCAATTTCTTCTGGCTGACCTAAACGACCCAAGGCTATTTGTGACAACATCGCCTGCTTTTGGTCTTCAGACAGCTCTTTTGTCATGTCGGTATCAATAAATCCAGGAGCAATGGTGTTCACGGTAATACCGCGAGAGCCCACTTCTTTAGCCAGAGCACGAGCAAACCCAGCCACACCGGCTTTGGTTGCCGCATAGTTTGACTGACCGGCATTCCCCATTGAGCCAACAACAGAACTGATATTAATGATTCGACCCCATCGGGCCTTCATCATTCCGCGCAAACAAGCTTTGCTTAAACGGTAGACAGCACTCAAATTCGTATTGATAACGTCGGACCACTCATCCTCACCCATGCGCATCAATAAGTTGTCTTTGGTGATACCCGCGTTATTGACCAAGATCGCAGGTGCGCCATAGCTCGCCTGAATTTCTTTTAACAGGGCCGCAACAGACTCGATATCGGTCACATTGAGCACCTTACCAACACCCTCAATACCCTTTTCAGCAAAACGAGCCGATATTTTTTCAGCGCCAGAGTCGCTGGTTGCGGTGCCAATCACGATGGCCCCTTCAGCGCCTAAATGATCAGCAATCGCTGCTCCAATGCCACGACTGGCACCCGTTACTAAGGCTACTTTTCCTTTTATACTCATAGCTTTTCCGCGTGTTAATTACAATTTGTGGGACCCATTAAGCCAAGCTCGCAAGCCCTTTATCAAGTTCGTCGATCGTTTCAGTGGCAAAAGCTGTCAAACTTTTATCAATTCGACGGCACAGGCCAGACAACACCTTGCCGGGACCGCACTCTACAACCGAAGTGGCGCCACCTTTCACAAGCGCATTGGTACAATCTACCCATAACACAGGCGTGAAAATCTGCTCGATCATCAGCTCTTTGATCTGCTGTGGGTCACTTTCTGACTTTGCGTGTACGTTATGCACTACCGGTATTTGCGGCTCTTTGAATTCAGTAGCTCGGATCTGCTCAGCTAACTGCTCAGCGGCAGGCTTCATTAAAGAGGTATGGAACGGTGCGGACACCGGAAGCGGCAAGGCCCGCTTAGCGCCAGCCTCTTTGCAAGCTAGGGAAGCACGCTCAACGGCGGCGGCATGACCCGCTATAACCACTTGCCCCGGGGAGTTGTAATTCACCGCCGCAACAACTTCATCCCCACTCGCATCCAAGCATACTTGGTTGATGATCGCATCATCCAACCCAATAATAGCGGCCATAGCGCCCACGCCCGCAGGCACAGCTTGTTGCATATACTTGCCACGCAACTGTACAAGCTTCACAGCCGCATCGAAAGCGACAACACCAGAGCAAACCAGAGCAGACCACTCACCCAAACTGTGACCGGCCATTAAGGCTGGTTGAGCGCCACCTTTTTGCTGCCAGACTCGCCACATAGCGACACTCGCCGTCAGTAACATCGGCTGAGTACGCTCTGTGAGATTCAGCTCTTCTTGAGGGCCTGCTTGTACTAGCGCCCACAAGTCGTAGCCCAATACATCGGATGCTTGTGAAAAAGTTTCCTGAATGACAGGGTACTCAGCTGCCAGGTCAGACAACATACCGACCTTCTGAGAACCTTGACCAGGGAAAATAAAGGCTAATTGTTCATTCGCCATAAGTATGCACTTCCATGCTTCCGCCCTACAGTGCGTTACTGTGGGCTGTTATCGTTAAGTAAAAAATAAACTTGGTGATACCTGCTACATCAAACAATCTGCAATACGCTTATTGATTTGCTCAGGTATCTCATTCAATGCCTGCTCTCGGGCGGCCATCAAAGCATAAGTAAAGCCCTGAGAATCCGCATTACCATGGCTTTTGACCACCACACCGCGCAAACCCAAGAAACTCGCGCCATTATAGCGAGCAGGATCAAATTGTGTATGCCATTTACGCAACAATGGCTGGGTAAAATAGCCCACTAAACGGGTCAGCCAGGTTTCGCTCACAACACTCTTTAGTGAATCAGTTAAGAATCGAGCCACACCCTCACTTGCCTTTAGTACGACATTACCCACAAAACCATCACACACGACCACATCGGCTTCGCCAGAAAAGATGCCATCGCCTTCAACAAAGCCACAATAGTTCACGTGCGCATTTTCTTCCAGTAAGCTGGACGCCAAGCGTACCTGCTCACTGCCCTTATTATCTTCTGAACCAATATTCAACAACCCAACTTTGGGATTGGGTATGCCTGAGGCTACCGCCAACACGCTGCCCATCAGTGCAAATTCAACCAACTGTTCTGATGAACAATCAACATTTGCGCCGAGATCTAACATCAGACACGACCCCTTACGCGTAGGCACAGCCTTGCAAATAGCCGGACGATCGATACCAGGAAACGTATTTAACAGATAACGACCCATCGCCATAAGGGCCCCAGTATTGCCGCTGCTCACACACGCTTGTGCACGACCATCAGCAACCGCTTCTATAGCACACCACATGGATGATTGACGTCGATGACGCAAGGCAAAAGCGGGACGATCGTCCATCGCCACAACCTCTGAGGCAGGCAAGTGAATAACATTTTCAGGGAGCTGTGAAGGCACTTCGCCAAGGGGGGCGGCGAGCAACAACTGAACATCAGGGAATTGTTCAGCAAACTTCAGCGCAGAGGGTAACGTAGAGCGGGGACCTAAGTCCCCGCCCATGAGATCAACTGCAATAGTTAATCGAGATAACAAACGAGAATCCGCTTGTCTAAAGACCGCAACTTATTCGTCGCCGTCTTTTTCTACTACTTTACGACCTTTGTAAAAGCCATCTGCGGTCACATGGTGACGCAAATGTTTTTCACCGCTGGTTGGATCTACAGACAAGGTAGGTCCAGTCAGTGCATCGTGTGAACGACGCATACCGCGACGAGAGCGGGTTTTTTTGCTTTTTTGAACGGCCATCGTGTGCTCCTATTACTCAAAGTTTGTCGGAACCGGGGCGCCTCAGGATTTCGGCGAGCCCTTAAGTTGCTCCAACACTTGAAACGGGTTACTGGGTGCATCTTCAGAAGGTTCATCAGAAGCATCCCCAAAACTGGTTTGCTCAATGCAGTCTTCTTGATGATAAGACACCATTGGCAGCGCCAGTAACAATTCATCTTCGATAACGACAAACAGATCCGCAGGACCTTCGTCTAATATCAATGGATCCAACCATCGCGGAAGCTGCTTAGCGCGCTCCTCATCCCACACAATTGCCAGATTTACATCGGCATGCAAGGATACATTTACTGGTTCAAGACAACGTTGACAGGTAACCTGTAAATCACAATCTGCTGTACCCGTGATCAGCCGATGCCTTTCTTCATCCACCGAACACATGATCTCTACCACCACCTCAGTGTCGCCCTGCAAAGACTCTGCAGACAACCTATTCACCTCTGAGACTGGGAAACTACCAGTCAAACTGATGCCCTGTTGCGCAAACTTTCGCAAGTCAACTTGGCGTGGCAAACGGTTATTAGTAGGGGTATTTGACATAAGCGCGCAATTCTAGGGAGTCACCCACATTCTGTCAAAGGAAATTGACCCCCAGCAAGACAAAAAAGCCAAGAAAACACAGAAAATCACACCACAACGTTTTAAACTCCCCGCTGTCATTATTAAAAGGTGTAAAAGGCATGCAAATAGTACTGGCTTCTGGTTCTAAGTATAAACGCCAACTTATTGAAAAGCTTGGCCTTGCAGTCACCTCTCACGCCCCCGATATCAACGAAACACCCAATCTCGGAGAAACACCTGCCGACCTAACTCAACGACTGTCGATCGACAAGGCTAGGGCTATTGCTTGTGAATACCCCCACGCACTGATTATTGGCTCCGACCAAGTAGCTCATCACAATGGACAAGTACTCGGAAAGCCGGGTAACTTTTATACTGCAAAGCAACAATTACAAACCTGCAGCGGGAAAAGCGTTCGTTTTCTAACTGGCCTTTGCCTGCTAAACACGAGCACATCGCTACATCACTATATGCTGTGTCAGTATGATGTGGCCTTTCGAACACTGACAGACGCACAGATCACTCATTACTTACACACCGAAGCGCCTTAT
The DNA here is from genome assembly GCA_965656525.1 of Pseudomaricurvus sp. Classification (GTDB taxonomy): domain Bacteria; phylum Pseudomonadota; class Gammaproteobacteria; order Pseudomonadales; family Cellvibrionaceae; genus Pseudomaricurvus. The sequence continues at coordinate 103,951 of CBFHKY010000004.1, forward strand.
GATTGCGCTGGCAGCTTTAAATCTGAAGGTTTAGGTATTGCACTGTTCGAACACATTCGAGGCGATGACCCCAACAGCCTCATTGGCTTACCTTTGATTGCACTTACCCAGCTACTATTACAAGAAGGCATTGATGTATTGGCGCCACCTTAAATAAGTATCAAATACACAAAGTGAACTTGGCGACAGCGGTGCTGTTTAAGGTAGAATCCTCACCCCTTGGAGCCCTTCGCTCCACCTAACTGTTCGATTAACATAATTAGAAGTCTTCGATGAGCAAGCCACTCAGCCCTCAGGAACTCAGCGTCCTCCAAGAAAATTTAGATCTCTTTTCATCCCCCCTGCAGCACTTGAACAACGCACAGCAGGAAACCAAGAAAAGTATGCCTTCTATTAACGTCACACGTAAAACAGCGTCCAGTAAAAGACCATTAACACAAGCTCAATCTAAAGCGAAGGGACGCCCTAGGCAACGCGCCTCGAAAATCGACGCAAACACGCCACACTTGAACCAACAGCTACCACTGGAACGCGACGACCCTAAACGCAAGCAAACAATACGACACAGCAAAAGTTGTGCGCCAGCAATGCCGCCCCAAAAACCTTCTCGGTTAGGCCCTTTCGGCGTAGGCAAACAGATTCTCTGGGTTCGCTCCGCCAGTTTAAGCCAGGCCAAAGAAGTCATAGAGGAAAAAGGGATTACTATCGATAATTATGCTTTAGAAAAACGCGACCCAGCCCTGCGAAACTTATCCGCGACCCTTTTTGCAAAAGAGCTTTCCATACATGCCAAAGGGGAACAGCTTTACTCCTTTTTAATTAACTCAGAGCAAACCAGTCAGGCACTACACCAAAAAGAGGGCATTGAAGTTGTGTTTACTTGCGAATGGTTTGAGCTGCGAAAATCGGCAATACGCGGTTTAAAAGGCGGCGACTATATCGATGCCTGTGCGAATTTAGCCGAAGAGTTGCGCCCTCAATATCGAAACTAAGAACAGAGGGCACAATCAGACATCACGGTAAGTGCCATTCAATAGACTTAGGCGCAGCTTTACACGTCTCTAAGCAGCTTTACACGCCTCTAACAAGAATAGGAATCAACTCTAAGTTCAGTAATACCAATCAATACAACAACGTGTAAATCTTCCGCTGGAACTCGGACGCCAGAGGGTCTCCTTTACCTAGCGCAGCGACAATGTCCATATACGCTTTTTTAACAGCGCCCTCTTCACTGTTTAAATCTTTGCGCAATACCGCAAGCAACAACTCTAATGCCTCACGGGGTTTGCCATTTTGACTGTACTGAATCGCCAAATCGTGTGCTAATCGCACATCCTCTGGGTTGGCCTGATAGCGCTCTTCCAGCGCCTTCATTTCCGGCGACTCTGCAGCCTCACGCTGGAGCTCTAACTGTGCCATCGCCTGATGGTAATTTGCATCTTGATCGACCATCGGTACTTTCTTGAGCAAAGCCTCGGCATCGTCAGCACGATTCAGATGCAAGTACACCTGAGACAAGCCCACCCCAATGGATGGCTGCTCACCCGATTGAGTGTAGGCCTGCTGTAGCAGGCCTAGCGCATCAATAAAGTTGTCATTCTCCATCAAGCTGTTGGCGCGATCGATAAGATCTTGCCACGGTGCCGGTAAATGCTTTTCCAGTACCGTACGGATTTCAGTTTCTGGTAATACGCCAGCAAAACCGTCTACAGCCTGTCCATCCACAAGCACCATAACGGTTGGAAGACTGCGCACTCCAAAGTGTTCGACCAAAGGCTGAAGCTCGTCCGCATTTACCTTAGCCAAAACAAACTTACCCGCATACTCATTAGCCAGTTTCTCTAAAATTGGCATTAAGTTTTTGCAAGGCTCACACCATTCAGCCCAGAAATCCACCACTACAGGGCGCTTGCTAGACTCATCGATTAAGACTTGTTGCGCGTTTTCTTGCGTAACATCAACAATATACGGGTTCATGTTTTCCTCATTCATGGATCTAATTGACGGGCATTGTAGAACCCGACTCTGATTTTTAAAACCCGTCTGTGCCTTTAAGCTTAGGCACTGAAGCTATCACGAGCCTACAGGGTCTTGTAAACAATACCGATCCAAGTTTTTGTATCTAAGAAACCATCACCCCAGGTTTCTTCAAAATCAGTCAGTGGCTCTGCTGCCACAACCTCAGGCAGGGATTTACCCTTATTTTTCAGCGCCTCGATGCGACCGATAGCCGCCTGCAGAAAATCGAAATAGCGCTGCAAATCGGCTTTCGTCGCCAGCGGGCCATGCCCTGGAATAATGGGGGTATTATCACCTACTTGTGAAAGCACGTTCTTTACCCCTGCCAACATCCCATGACTGGAACCCCCGCTGCTGGCATCAATGAATGGGTAAAAACCGTTAAAGAACAAATCGCCCATATGCACTGTGACCAAATTGCTGTCTTTGTAGAAATAAACGACGGAATCGCCATCAGTATGCGCGGGGCTGGAATAATCCAATAACAGCTCAAAACCGTTGTGATGCAACGTCATGGTTTCAGAGTATGTCATTACCGGCAGCGCTTCCGAATCAGCGGGCGGAACCACCATATTAAAAGCTTTAACTTCACCGCCGGATGCCAGGCGCTTGCGTACGTTATCGTGAGCGACAATCAAACCCCCATGCTCACCCAGCACTCGATTACTCCCCGTATGATCAGAATGCCAGTGGGTGTTTAAAATAAACGTCGGCTTATCATGTTCTGCCACATCGTGCAGTGCATGCATGAGTACTTCGGTATTTTTTTCGTAACCGTTATCAATGATCAGCAAGCCGTCCGCACCATCAACCACACCAACATTGCCACCTTCGCCCTGCAGCATCACCACACCCGGCACCACGGGCACAGCGTTGTAGCTTGACGTTGAACTGTCTGAATGCGCCCAGCTCCCTATCGAAGCGGCCATCAATAAAGCTGCACTCGCGATACGGGAGAGCACTCTTACGCATGACTGAGCTCTTATAAATGTATGCATCATCTTATCCACCTTGGTATTGATTACCCATATTATGTGTCTTATTGCGTGCTGCGCCACTCTCACGGCCCACCACCTTCAGGGCCACATCAACCATATTTGCCATCACAAACACTCACTGTCACTTGCGATCCTACCTCTTGAGAGGGGAACAGGGCATTTAATCTACTTAGACTGCCAGAGACTTGCAATTGAGTTTGCAGTTTAAGACAGATTCGGGCCTAATCCTGCCAGCACAGAAGAGGTGATGCTATGTATGTTTTTTCCGCGACAGCCACGGCCACAAAAGCGCTGGACGGCCTGAAACCTGGGGACCAAGGCTTATTTATTGTTTACATCGACTTTAAAGATCTATTTGGGGCCGAGAACTTGTGTAAAATGTTTGTGATGCGCGCAGGCTTTACCGATGTATTGATTGAAAAGCGACAATGGCTCACACCCGAAAAATGTCAGGATCCGCGTATACATTCTGCCGATAAGTCTTTACGTGAAGCTCTCCAAACAGGATGGGCAATCCAACTTTTTGATGAGTAAAACGCCGTCGGATCAGAAAACCCGACTATTATCACCATTAATACCTATTAACGTATAGCAGAGGCACACCTTGTTCGAACAATTCCAATTGCATGAGAGATTGCTGAAAGCCCTTCAGCCATTGAACATCACTGAACCAACGGAAGTGCAGCGTGAAGCCATTCCTCTTGCCATGTCGGGCAAAGATCTGCTGGTCAGCGCCGAGACTGGTAGCGGTAAAACAGCCGCCTTCTTGCTCCCCAGCCTACATAAGTTATTGCAACAAGATATCCCAAAGGGCGGCACACGAATACTGATCCTTACCCCTACCCGCGAGCTGTGCCGACAAGTGGTCAAGCATGTTAAACAATTGACCACATTTACCCACCTGCAAGTACACGCCATCACGGGCGGCCATGATTTTAAATACCAAAGAGCGGTATTTCGCAAAAACCCTGAAATTCTTGTGGCCACTCCAGGCCGTCTTAAAGAGCATTTAGATCAGGGTACTCCGGACTTCTCGGACCTAGAAGTATTGGTATTGGATGAAGCCGACCGCATGCTAGATATGGGGTTCATGGATGAGGTTATGGAGATTGCCCGTCACTGCAACCCTGAGCGCCAGACCTTACTTTTTTCTGCCACACTGGATCACCAACAGCATTACTCTACTCACCTACTGAAAGAACCTGAAACCGTCGCATTGTCTAAGCCTCAGCAGGCTAACGATAGCATCACCCAACAAATCGTTCTCACTGATGATGAAAAGCACAAGAATAAGCTGGTGCAAAAACTGCTGGAAAATCAGCCTTTTGATAAAGTCGTCATTTTTTCTAATACGAAAGCACAGACCAGTAAATTAGCCGGTTGGTTGCGCTACATGGAGTACGATGTTGGTGTACTGCACGGTGACATGGAACAAGACGCACGCAATGATGAGATGAACCGCTTACGCCGAGGGCGTGTGAATATCTTGGTGGCCACAGACGTTGCAGCTAGAGGCTTGGATGTTAAAGGCATAAACCTTGTCATTAACTATGATTTTCCTCGCAACGTAGAAGATTTAATTCATCGCACAGGCCGCAGCGGTCGTGCGGGTGAATCCGGACTGGCCATTTCACTGGTGGCTCACCAAGATTGGGACTTGATGGTGCGGACCGAGCGCGAACTAGGGAAAACATTCGAGCGACGCAAGATCGAAGGGCTCGAATCAAAGTTTAAAGGGCCCAAAAAGCTTAAAAACACCGGTAAGCGTGCCGGTGTAAAAAAACGTGACGACAAAGACAATACCAAAACGAAAGAAAAAGAAAAAACCAAAAAGCGTCATCGCGACACGAAAAATATAGGCAAGCGCCGCAAGCCAAGCACCACCAGCGACGATCAAACGACCGCCACTGTCAATACTGGTACAAATTCAGAAACGGGAAAAGCAACGCCAGCCAAGAGTCCGCGCCCCAAAACCTCGCAGCCTAAAACCCTGCAACCTAGAACCAAAGGCACTTTTGGGGATGGGTTTGGAGCCGCACCGATCAAAAAGAAGCCTTAAGAAATACGGCCAAAGTTATGGCCGGTCGCTTTACTCAACAAGCGCCCTATAAAAAACCCAGCATTTGCTGGGTTTTTTATAGGGCTTATGGCGCGGTTACTCCGATAATGTCTTATCAATAGCCGCAGCAAGGATCGGGTGATCAGGGGTCATATCTGGCGAAAAATGCCCTACAACCTCACCTTCACCATTCACCAAGAACTTTTCAAAATTCCATGCGATGTCATTCTCTTGGATGTCCTTACCATAGGCTTTCAACTTTTCGATAAAGCCACTTTCTGGATCAGCGGTTCTTGTAGGCATGGCCGACAACAACACTTGGTACAGCGGGTGACGATCCGCACCATTGACTGATACTTTGCTAAACATTGGAAATTTGACCCCAAAGTTGGCCGTACAGAACGCTTGAATCTCTGCTTCAGTACCGGGTTCTTGCCCCCCAAACTCGTTACAGGGAAAGCCCAAAACTTCTAGCCCCTGATCTTTCTTTTCTTCATACAGTTTTTCAAGCGCTTCATATTGTGGTGTTAAGCCGCACTTAGAGGCCACGTTAACCACCAATAACGTCTTGCCTGCATAGGCATCGAGCGTCATCGCTTTTCCATCGATGGTTGTCACTTCTATTGGGTGTATTGTTTTGTTCATATTTTTCTCGGTTTGTCTTTTTATTATAGGCGCTCAGAGTTTAACGCAGCCCAGATACAAATAAAGCGCTACTTTGTTCAAGCAGCGCTTTATTGCCGTACTCAGTGCAAAGGTATCAACCTTTATAGAATTTCTAGCAATTCTACCTCAAACACCAACGTGGCATATGGCCCTATCACACCACCTGCACCCTGCTCACCGTAAGCTAGGTTGTAGGGTACGGTCAAACGCCACTTTGAACCTACTGGCATCATTTGCAGAGCTTCAGTCCAACCAGCAATCACACCGTTGACTGGAAATTCTGCAGGCTGGCCACGCTCAACAGAACTATCAAAGACAGTACCATCGGTCAGAGTACCGTGGTAGTGCGTACGCACTGTAGAAGACGCATCTGGTTTTGCACCATCACCGCTTACAATGATTTCGTACTGCAAGCCAGAATCCGTTACTGTTACACCATCTTTTTTAGCGTTTTCTTCCAAGAATGCAGTACCAGAGGCCGATAGCTGCTCAGCGCGCTCAGCTTCTTCTGCTTTAAGCTTGGCTTGAATCTCTTGAAAGGCGGCATTGATTTCTTCTGCTGGCACCTGCAAAGCCACTGCTTTTAAGCCATCAGTAAATCCAGCCAGTGCCGATTCTTGATCAAATCCGACGAAAGGTGCATTAGCTAGCTGATCACCCATTTGACGGCCGATTCCGTAGCTGGCTTTCTGTTCTTGCGTATCAAAAGACATATTTTCTAACCTATAACATCCAAAAGGCCGAGAGTGTAACACACAGGCAGCCTATGCCCCACCCATGCGGCCCTCGCTCGAAGTGTGCTTGCACTGCTCAAAACTACCGGCCCTTCAAAAGCCGATTCAATGCATCACTGAAGCCATTGCAATGGTCAGACCATAGCCTGTGGTATAGGCGACCAACAAAGCCGGAACATAGCGCAGATAGCTCATGAACGTCAGCTCTTCAATTTTGCTCATTGCCAAAATTCCAGCCGCAGAACCAATCGCCAACAACGAGCCACCAACACCCACAGCGTACGTTAAACCTAGCCACTGACTGGTACTTAACAAGGGGTCTGCTTTTAATAGCGCGGCGGTTAAAGGCACATTATCTAAGAGCGCTGAAATAATCCCTGCGGCAAAGTTGGAGAGATCTGGGTGAAAACTGCTGTAGGTTTGCGCCAGCAATTCCAACGTGCCAATTTCCTTGAGCATACCAACCAACAAAAGAATGCCTAAAAAAAACAGCAGCGTGTCGTATTCTACCTGACGAATATAATCCAATATGCGTGTCTGCTCATAGTCACTGCTGACAGTGCGCCCGACTAGAAACATCACCGACAAACCGGTCAAAAAAGTCAAAACGGGTGGCACGCCGAAGAATACATTCATCAACATAGTACTGACGATAGTGCCAAAGAAAATAATCGCAATCCAAATGTCCACACTCTCGTAACGGGGCTCAACAGGCTCCAAAACCAATTCACCTTTCAGCTGAACAGCAAAGATACAAGCCAATACCAATACACCGACAGCAGAGGGTAAAATCAGCGTCAGTAATTGCGACATAGATACATGACCTTCAAGGAAGATCATCAATGTAGTCACATCACCAGTAATCAAAGCCACGCCGCCAGAGTTCACGGCAAACACGACCAAAATAGCCAGCTTCAGCTTCGTTTTACTTTCCAGCTCAAAAACTTGCAGCAACCCAAGGCTAACCAAGGTGGCCGTTACGTTGTCACATATAGCCGATAACAGTAGAGAAAAAACCGCAACGCGCGCCGTGAGATGTCGAACACTGATTCTTTCTGGGAAAACGCTTCTTACTAGGTTTTGCACCAATCCTTTCGCATTTAAGTAGGCGACAAAGGTCATGGTCGACATTAGAAATAGCCATAAAGTGGCAATTTCTAAGAGGTTTTCATCCAGCTGCTCGGCCACTAAATGCTGAGAGTCGTTACTGCCAGCATGAATGAACAAACTGATCCACGCGAGACAACCTAAGAACAAAGTGCTCTTAGCTTTATTAACGTGTATCACTTCCTCTAGCACAATTGATACAAGAGCCAGCACCGCAAGAGCGATCAGATAAGCTTCAAACATTTGACAACCTCTTCGCTGCCATAGCGAGAATATGACGACATTCAGCAATCTCAGTGGCTAACCAAGCTAACCCAAAACATGCCAAACAGAACGAACCAACAGCGCCCCACCAAAGTTGACTGAGGTGCTGCCTTACAAACCTAAAACGCGCTACTCAACAAACACCCGCGCATTGCGAAACATACGCATCCAGCCACTGTCTTCTTGCCACTCTTCAGGGTGCCAAGAGTTAGTGACTGCGCGGAACACTCGTTCTGGGTGAGGCATCATGATAGTGGCGCGGCCATCGTTGGAGGTCACACTGGTAATGCCTTGTGGAGAACCGTTGGGATTGGCTGGATAATCTTCTGTGATAGAGTGGTGGTTATCGACAAAGCGCATAGACACCAGCCCACTCTCGTGAACCTGTGCTAAATGTGACGAAGCTCTGAACTCGGCACGCCCCTCACCGTGAGCAACCGCAACTGGCATCAATGAACCCGCCATTCCCGTAAACAGAACAGACGGCGATTCTTCAATGCCCACCATGCTAAAACGCGCTTCAAATTGCTCAGAAGTATTTCGCACGAACCGCGGCCAATGATCGGCACCAGGGACTAAATCTCTCAGGTTGGACATCATCTGGCAACCATTGCACACACCCAGACTAAACGTATCATTGCGATCAAAGAACGCGGCAAACTGATCCCGCGCCTGGCTGTTAAACAAGATGGTTTTTGCCCAGCCTTCACCCGCACCTAAAACATCACCATAACTAAAACCGCCGCAGGCCACCAAACCTCGGAAATCGGACAGGCTCGCTCGACCCGATAGGATATCACTCATGTGAACATCCACTGACTCAAATCCTGCACGATCAAACGCAGCGGCCATTTCAACGTGTCCATTCACACCCTGCTCACGCAGTACCGCCAACCGGGGGCGAACACCCTTTTTAATGTAAGGTGCGGCGACATTATCGTTCACATCAAAACTGAGCTTCACTGACAAACCGGGGTCAACTTGCGTGATGCGCTCAAATTCAGATTTAGCGCAATCTTCGTTATCGCGAAGCGCCGCTATGCGGTAACTGGTTGTACTCCAAATTCGCTGCAACTCTGAACGACTGTCTTCGTAAATAATCTCGCCGTCTTTTTCAATACGAAAACTGTCATGACTGTTTAACCAACCCAGTTTAGCGACGGCCACACCAACCGATTTGAAACGTGCCATCACGTCATTGACGCAATCGCTAGACACTTGAATCACCGCGCCCAGCTCTTCATTAAAAAGAACTGACAGTGCATCACCGCCAAGCGTGTCAATATTAATATCCACACCACAGTGCCCCGCAAATGCCATTTCAGCCACGGTTGCAAACAAACCACCATCACCACGGTCGTGATAAGCCAGAATATCCCCTTGTGCCAAGCTTGCCTGCATCGCAGCAAAAAAACCTTTCAGGGCTGGCGTGTTATTTAAATCCGCAGGCTCATCACCCATCTGATTGTAAACTTGAGCCAAGATAGAAGCGCCCAAGCGATTACGGCCCTCCCCCAAATCCAAATACAGCAACTCTGTATCGCCCTTGTCAGTCATTAACTGCGGCGTAACCGTCTTGCGCACGTCAGTCACTGGGGCAAACGCGGTAATCACTAGAGATAATGGCGCGGTCACGGCTTTGTCTTCGCCTTGATCCTGCCATGTGGTTCGCATCGACATGGAGTCTTTGCCCACGGGAATCGTGATCCCTAACTCTGGGCACAATTCCATACCAATCGCTTCAACGGTGCGATACAACTTTTCATCTTCACCAGGGTGGCCCGCTGCGCACATCCAATTTGCAGAAAGCTTAACGTCTGAAAGCTGCTTGATCGGCGCGGCTGCAATATTGGTGATTGCCTCGCCAATGGCCATACGACCAGAGGCTGGGCCATCTAATAAAGCAGTGGGGGTTCGCTCCCCCATGCTCATGGCTTCACCAACAAATGTGTCATAGGCTTGTGTGGTCACTGCACAATCCGCCACAGGAACCTGCCAAGGGCCAACGAATTGATCTCTAACTACCTGCCCCGTGACCGAGCGATCACCAATAGTAATCAAAAAGCTTTTACTGGCCACCGATGGGTGCTGCATTACTCTTTCGGCGGCGTCATAGACAGTAACGCCACCCAACTTTAATGGTTGAGTCTTGTATTCCCGAGTTTCAGCGGTGCGGTGCATCTTGGGCGGCTTGCCGAACAGGATCGACATTGGCAGGTCGACCGCCTTGGTTTCAAAGTGTGTATCGTTCAAGACGATATGATCTTCAGCTGTTGCCTCACCGACAATGGCGTAGGGGCAACGCTCCCTTTGACAAATATCCTCAAAAGCTTGCAAATCTTCTGGTTGGATAGCCATTACGTAACGCTCTTGCGCCTCGTTACACCAAATTTCCAAGGGGCTCATGCCAGGCTCATCGCTGTTAATATTGCGCAATTCAAAATACGCACCACAACCACCGTCTTTAGCCAGCTCGGGGAAAGCGTTTGAATAACCACCCGCGCCCACATCATGGATAAAAGCAATCGGGTTGTGCTCACCCAACTGCCAGCACTGATCAATGACTTCTTGACAGCGACGTTCAATTTCTGGGTTTTGACGCTGAACAGAAGCGAAGTCTAAATCTTCAGACGACGTACCGGATGTCATTGATGACGCGGCCCCACCGCCAAGACCAATCAACATAGCTGGGCCACCTAAGGCAATTAACTTCGCGCCGGGCTCAAATTCATGTTGATCCACGTGTTCGGCTTTGATGTTACCGTAACCACCAGCCAGCATAATGGGCTTATGGTAGCCCCTTCGCTCACCGCAAAAATCATCCTCGAAGGTGCGAAAATAGCCACAAACATTAGGACGACCAAATTCATTATTGAAAGCCGCGCCGCCTAAAGGGGCTTCGATCATAATATCCAAAGGTGTAACAATACGATTGGGCTTACCGTAATCTTGCTCCCACGGCTGGGTGTAAGCGGGAATTTGTAGATTGGAGACCGTAAAACCAGTTAAGCCAACTTTTGGTTTTGACCCACGGCCGACCGCACCTTCATCACGAATTTCACCACCAGAGCCAGTGCCTGCACCAGGATATGGTGCAATGGCGGTTGGATGATTGTGCGTTTCTACCTTCATTAAGATGTGAATATCTTCGTGGTGATAGCCATAACTTTTGGTTACAGGGTCGGGATAAAAACGTCCAGCCTTTGCCCCTGTGATGACCGAGGCATTATCCGCATAAGCCGACAAAACGTCTTGGCCGCCTTTTTCATAGGTATTTCTGATCATGCCAAATAAAGAAATCGGCATGTCGTCGCCGTCCAAAGTCCAAGACGCATTGAAGATTTTATGGCGACAATGCTCCGAGTTTGCTTGGGCAAACATCATAAGCTCCACATCAACAGGATTTCGCCCTAAACCTTTAAACGCCTCTACGAGGTAATCGATCTCATCATCGGCCAAGGCTAAGCCAAGTTCGCGGTTGGCCACTTCGAGAGCATTTTTGCCGCCTTCTAAAATATTCACACTTGTCTGCGGACGCGGGGCTTCATGATGGAACAGTACGCTAGCATCTTCCACTGAAGGATAAACCGTTTCCACCATGCGGTCGTGCAGCAGCGAGGCAACAGCAGAACGGCTTTCACCACCCACCACGTAATAAGAGACACCACGCTCTAGACGAGCCACCTTATTCAACCCAGCGTTATGTGCGATGTCTGTTGCTTTAGAAGACCAAGGCGAAATGGTCCCTGGCCGAGGCACCACTACAAACAACATTCCGCTTCCATCCTGTGCTTCAACGGTTGGTCCATACACCAACAATTGCTGCAAAACCTCTAACTCCGGCTGCGATAACGTCTCACTCACTTCAACAAAGTGAGTGTATTCAGCGTACACCGCTGTTATCTTTGGGTCAGCCTGCTGTAATGTGCTGAGAAGTTTTTGAGTGCGAAATTCAGAAAGAGCCGGAGCGCCACGCAGGGTCAGCATAGTGGGTAAAAACCTCTTGGTTCGGGATAACGTTGAGATGACAACAGTGGTCACAAAGTTTTAGCAGTGATCAATGCAATAAAGTAGCAAGACATACCTCTAAGAGCTAAGAGCCCGCCAGTTTTATCTTGTTGAGCATATCGCGCGTCAACAAGATCAGAATCATCTTTATTGGTGTCCGTAAAAAGGCGTTTATTATACTGGATATCACAAGGCTTAGCAGCCTTTATAGCTAGCAGAACATCACGACTCCCAATTTCCACAGACACACCCCTAGCGCCCCATAATTTTGAGAGCAACTATCGCCTTGTCGCCAAAATTAACATCAACTACTACACTTAAACTGAAAAAACAAGCTAGCCGCGCACGTCTTTTACCTATAGAATCGCGCAAAATTTGAACTGGACGCTCAATTACGATGCTTTATTTCGATTAAAGCCCAAACACAGGGCATTAATCCCTGCATGTTCAGTTTCATTGCTCGGCCGTTAGATATAAAGAAGGCCAGCGAGATAGGGGTTCAGCCAGCATTCAGGCCCCCGAGTATAAACTGACTCATATAACTGAGACCGCATTAACGGGAGACTCAAATGCCAAGTACACTGAGCTTTTTTCGTTACAGTGCCCTATCGATTGCACTGGCGGTGACTCTGTTTTTGGCTGGCAGCCATACGCCAACCGCCTTGGAGCAAGTACTCAGCTCTGGTGAACTGCATATTATCTCCCGCAATGGCCCAACGACTTATTACGAAGGGCCTCAAGGCCTTGAGGGGTATGAATACCTGCTTGCCAAGGGTTTTGCCGATGAATTGGGTGTTGAATTGGTTATTCGTGAACAAGAAGACCTTGGCAATATGTTCAACCGCGTGGCTAATAATCCACTGCGTCTTGCGGCCGCGGGCCTCACTATCACCCCTGAGCGACAGAAACAGGTTCGCTTTACCCGCCCTTATTTAGAGGTTCAGCAAGTTGTTATTTATAGAGCGGGTGAGGCTCGCCCTAAAGCGATCGAGGATCTTTACAACAAAAGTATCCTAACCATCGCTCACAGCTCCCATGCCGAAACACTTAAAAAACTCAGCCAGCAACATCCCTCGCTCGCGTGGAAAGAACAGTCAGACCTCGAAATGAGCGACATCATTGAGATGGTGCATAAAGGTGAAGTGGATATTGCCGTGGTGGACTCTAATGCACTGGATTTGAACCGCAACTTGTACCCGCGTGCGCGCAAAGCTTTTTTCTTGAATGAAACACCCGATCGCTTAGCGTGGGCTTTTCAGAAGAGTAGCGATGACTCATTGTTTGCACGCGCGGATGCCTACTTAACAAAAGCTCAAGATAGCGGCTTTTTGGCGCAGCTGAACGAATCTATTTACGGGCAAATACCAGACCTAGATCGCGGCAGTGCATTAACATTTGCTCACCGCTTAGAGACTCGCTTACCGCGCTGGCAAGAAGATTTAGCCAACGCCGGAGACTCCTATGACTTAGATTGGATGCTACTGGCAGCGATGAGCTATCAAGAGTCCCACTGGAATTCACGTGCCCGCTCTTATACGGGTGTGCGCGGTTTAATGATGCTCACCCTAACAACCGCAAAAGAGATGGGTGTTGATAATCGCTTAGACCCGATCCAAAGTATTCATGGCGGGGCAAAATACTTTCGTAAAATCTACGACCGCATTCCCAGTGATATAGAAAATAATGACCGAACCTGGATGGCATTGGCTGCCTATAACGTAGGGTACGGACATTTAGAAGACGCACGCGTGCTGACCGAGCGCATGGGCTACAACCCTCATAAATGGGAGGATGTCCGTAAACATTTGCCGCTGCTCGCCAAGCGCTCTTACTACCGTACAGTCAAACATGGTTACGCACGCGGTTGGGAGCCGGTTAAATACGTCGACAATATTCGCAGTTTCTACACCACCATCGCGCTTCACCAACAAATTCAAAATCGCCGACTGGCTTATGCTGCAAGAAATAGCATCGTCCCTGTAGACTTCCATGACGACAGCACCGGCGACGACCTTTCCATGCTGTAATAGGCCGCTGCGGGTCTTGTGCTAACAACCCTGCTGTATTTACTTTACGCCTTAGACACACCTGCTTAAAAAGCAAAACCTTGGGGACAAAAGAGCTTCAAAAAGCTCTAAAAATCACTTTTCACCGAACTCTTTTTGGCGCTTCTTTAGAGCCTTAAGCTCTGTTCGACGCCGTTTAAAGAAACTCTGCATCAAAGAGATTGCCTCTGCTTCAAAAATACCATGTCGATACTGCACACGGTGGTTTATATTGGGCTGATCAAATACCCTCGCATTGCTAATAACAGCTCCCGCCTTCGGCTCAGCTGCCGCAAAAACAACCTCGCCAATGCGCGCATGTATCAGCGCACCAGCACACATGGTACAAGGCTCTATCGTGACATATAACACGGCATTGGGTAGGCGGTAGTTACCCTCCGCTTCACCTGCCTGACGCAACGCCATAATTTCTGCATGTGCAGAGGGGTCACAGCGGCTTATGGGTTGATTCCAGCCCTCTCCAATCATCTTCCCATCCAATACGACAACAGCACCGACTGGAACTTCATCGATGAATGAGGCGCGCTCAGCCAATTCTAAAGCGCGTCTCATCCAGCGTTCATCTTCAGTAGACATGCATTGTCCTTATTAAGCGGTGCATGTAGGTTGTAACTTGAATACAGAAAAATCGATCGTCACTTGAAGTTTTTCCAGCGCCGATAGAGCCTCACGGCCATCTTTGCGGCCACACCACGCTAAAGGTGTCATGGCCAACAACTGCTGAATATCCTCTGACTGTTTCAAAGATAAAGAAAAGTGAAGTCTTTCTGACTCTGCCAACGAAAAGCCTTCGGGCACTTCAGTGGCATCGTGCTCCATAGGCGTATCGTACAAAAACTCTTTCAGTTCAAATAAATGTCTCGGCCCAGGCGTTACCAACCAAAGCTCACCGTTTGGCTTAAGAACCCTCGCCACCTCGTTAAAACTGCCAGGCGCAAACACCCGCAAAAGCACATCGACACTGTCAGACATTACTGGTAATTGAAAGGCGCTAGCAACAACCACGGTATCCGCAGGCAATCGTCGAGAGGTGAGCTTAGCCGCCTCTTTCGAAATATCCAGCCCATACCCCTCCAGCGGAGAGTCGCTACGAGAACCTTTTACTTGCAGTAAGGAGCTCAAGTAAAAGCCTTCGCCGCAACCACTGTCGAGTAAAACATGAGAGCGCTGAGCTTGAAATAGACGTCGCTGTAACCACGTTTGCAGTAGAAACTCTAGAGGCTGGAAGTGCCCCTTTTGCAAAAACTTCTGCCTTTGAATAAGCATATTACGGTCATCACCCGGATGACTGCTGCGGCGATGATGGGCGGGCAACAAATTCACATAACCCTGTTTAGCACGATCAAAACTGTGGCCGGATAAACATCGCAAACCCTGTGCCTCTTTGAATAAACCCTGCTGACAGAGCGGACACGCCCAAATCAAGTCCGTACACCTCCAAACTCAGCCTCACACGACGGCGCCCGAGGGTAATCTGCCGAAGAGAAGGGTTTTACCCAAGCAAAGCGAGGGCACTCTTCCCCTGCAACCTCCACTGCCTCAGAAAACATTTTGAGCGGTCTCACCCACCAACTGTAATCACCATACAAACATCGGTAGACCACCATTCGATCTTCCGTTTCTGTGTGAGTGACGATATTAAATACGTGGTAATCTTTTCCTTTATAATGGCGATACACGCCAGGTGTTATGTGTTTCGTCATTTCTGGTGTTGCCTTATGGATGCTAAATATGAGCCAATATCAATTGGCGTATTTTACCGTAAACTTTTCTGCTTCTATATCCCTGCGTCGTAATACAGTTCACCAACATACCAATCCCTTGCCCCCTCGCACACTCATCAAAAGCCCTAGCTACGTACAAATGCGCTTTAATCCACAGCTACCTAAGGCAAAGAAGTATAAAAGTCGGAAAAGGGTCTTTTTTGATGGCTCAGAAACCGCTAACATTGCGCATCTGAAAATTAAGAGGTTCATTATGCCAACTATTCACTACATTGATGCCAATGAGACCGAGACTGACGTTGAAGTATCTGTTGGCGAAAACTTGATGCAAGCCGCCTTGGACAACATGGTTAATGGTATTTTAGGTGATTGCGGTGGCGCTTGCGCTTGCGCGACCTGTCACGTGTATGTCGACGATGCTTGGATGGGTAAACTTCCTCCAGCTGACGACGTTGAAAAAGACCTGCTCGAGATGGCTGTTGACCCTCAAGAAAATAGTCGTTTAGGGTGCCAAGTGGTTGTCACTGAAGATTTAGATGGCTTGATTGTCCGTCTACCAGTGTCTCAATTTTAAGAAAAAAATAAACCAGCTCTATTCGGGGGCTGGTTTATTTCTTATTAACATCAGGCAGCTCTTTTAAGTTACTAGAGAATTAGCCAACCCTCTTTAAATCTAGCGACTACACGTCACAACCTCTCCATTCTCCCCCCTCTAATGCCGCGTAAAAATCAGCGTACTACTGAAGAGATGAATACTGAAAGGCCCCAACTTGAATGCAACAATTAAAACCGTCGCGCTCTATTGAGACCATTTAGCGCAGCAATACGGTACGCCTCAGCCATCGTGGGATAGTTAAAAGTGTTTTTAACAAAATATTTGATGCTGTTAGCCTCACCCGATTGGTTCATGATCGCTTGACCGATATGAATAATTTCTGATGCTTCAGCGCCAAAGCAGTGAATACCCAAAATTTCCAATGTATCAACTCTAAAGAGTAATTTGAGCATACCCACATCTTCGCCGCTGATTTGGGCTCTCGCGGTATTTTTAAAAAAGGCTCGACCCACCTCATAAGGCACCTTGGCCTCTGTCAGCTCTCTTTCCGTCAGGCCTATGGAACTGATTTCTGGCAGCGTATAAATGCCCGTTGGCGCATCTTTAACAAAACGGACATTCATGCCGCAGATACCCCTGGCACAGGCTCTCCCCTGATCATATGATGCACTGGCAAGGCTCGGCCAACCAATCACATCGCCCACCGCATAAATACCTTTTACATCGGTTTCATAGCGCTCTGACACCGTCAGTTGCCCACGGTGATCTGGTTTCAAGTCAATAGCGTCCAAATTGAGCGTATCCGTATTACCTGTTCGACCATTACACCAGAGCAGTGCGTCGGCACTGATGCGCTTACCCGACTTAAGGTGCAAAGTCACACTTCTCTCATCCGCCTCTACTGATGCGTATTCTTCACTGTGGCGAACCGTTACCCCCCCATCACGCAAGTGATAGCTGAGCGCATCCGATATTTCACCATCTAAAAATGACAGTAGCTGTTCACGACTGTTTATCAAATCAACCTTGATATCCAAACCCGCAAAAATAGACGCGTATTCACACCCAATCACCCCCGCACCATAAATAATCAAGGTTCTTGGCGTATGACTCATGGTTAAAATGGTGTCGCTATCGTAGACACGAGGGTGATGGAAGTTCACATTTTCAGGACGGTAAGGGCGTGAACCCGTCGCAATAACGATACTTTTAGCATTGATGGTTTCTATAGCGCCATCTTCAAGCTTCACTTGAACCTTATTTGCATCGATAAAGGTGGCTTCACCAATATGAGTTTTTATCCGGTTGCGAGCATAACGTGCCGTAAAAGTTTCCACTTGCTTGGGAGTCACCTTACTGGCCACTTCCAACACCTCTGGAAAAGAAACCCAGCGTGGATCACCAATGGTCCGAAACAAAGAAAGCGTGTTATAGCGAATAATTTGTTTTACGGCATGACGCAACGATTTTGAAGGAATAGTGCCTTTATGAGCACAATTGCCACCCAACATCTCGGGGCGCTCTATCACCGCTGCACGCAGACCAGATTTGGTCGCCGACATGACTGCTCCATCCCCCGCAGGGCCAGACCCAATCACCAGTAAATCGTAGGTGTACTCCGCCATGCTCACCCTTGCTCCTTAGTATGAGTAAATCACTATAACGTTATTTTTTAGTCGCATCATAACCTAGCATAGACGGAGACTCAGGTTTAGCACCAACTTCTTGCTCATCGCATTTATTAGGGTCCCCACCACACAGGTCACACACATACTCTTCCTCACCCAATGCCGCTCCGACACCACCGCATGAACCTTTTAAAGGTTTACGCCCCAGCAATACGCCTACTGACATGGCAACAACAAATATCAACAGCATAACTAACGTTAAAAAAAAGATTTGCACAACAACACTCCTCTTTAGAATAGGATGGCACCATAAAGTATTACGGCTTGAGTAAATACGATTCAAAAGCCTCAGATGTTGACTCCACGAAGCCAACCCCCTGCTTCACAAGAAACAACGCAGCAATACCGTTATCATTCGCAAGTTTCATCGCCGCCTCCTGTCCCATCACACTAAACGCCGTTGCTAGCGCGTCCGCATAGGCACACGATGCGTGCAAAACTGTTACTGAAGCTAAGTTATGACGGACTGGAAAGCCCGTTCTAGGATCCAGTGTATGGCTGTAACGCACGCCATTTTCTTCAAAATAATTACGGTAATCCCCGGATGTTGCCATACCAATATTGGTTAAACTAACAGCTCTTTGCACTGACTGGGATAAACCTGCTTGCGGTTTTTCTATGCCGATGCGCCATGGCTCTCCCCTTGGGCTATTGCCTGAAAGCCTCAGCTCTCCGCCAATTTCGACCATATGATCAAGATAGCCCTTTTCTATCAACAAAGCAGAGACTTTATCCACGGCATAGCCTTTTGCCACAGCGCTTAGATCCATGTTTACCGGCTTAGTTCTCAAGATACTAGAGGGGTTTGAACGCAATGTAATGGCACCCGAGTCAACATTTTGCAGCGTTGAATCAATAGTTTGCTGGCTAGGTACCGTATCATGGCTTTCCAAAGGGCCAAAGCCCCAAAGGTCAATAAGAGGTCTCAGCGTTATATCAAAAGCCCCGCCGCTTACATTAAAAACCTCCAGACTGATCTGCAGTACTTCTTTTAGAGGATCAGAGATCTCATGCCACTCGTTTAAAGGCGTTGACTGAAGTTGGTTAAGCTCTGAATTAACAATGTAAGTCGACATTTGCTGGTTAATTTCTACCAGCAACGTGTCAACTGAAGTTGTCAGTATATCTTTCTCGGCAGGTGTCAGACGCCCCGTCTTGGCCAGTGTGACATGATAAGTTGTGCCCATCGTTGAACCGGCAAACTTGTGCGTCTGCGCGCGATCAATTGAGCCATCACAACCTACCAATATATAAATAAGCAGGGCATAAAAAGAAAAAGAGGCCAGCAAAGCTGACCTCTTTTGGATGGCGTTCCAACTCAAACACATAGCGAGCAATTAGCCCCCAAAGTCATCCAGTAAGATGTTCTCATCCTCAACACCCAAGTCTTTGAGCATCTTGATTACAGCTGCTGTCATCATTGGAGGCCCACACATGTAGTACTCACAATCTTCAGGCGCTGGATGATCTTTCAGGTATTCGTCAAAAAGAACATTATGGATAAAGCCTGTCAGGCCATCCCAATTATCTTCTGGCTGAGGGTCTGACAGTGCCACATGCCATTGAAAGTTTTCATTTTCGGCTTGTAGTTGGTCATACTCTTCTTGATAGAACATCTCTCGTAACGAGCGAGCACCATACCAAAATGACATTTTACGAGTGGAATTGATTCGCTTTAGCTGATCGAAAATATGAGAGCGCATTGGCGCCATACCCGCACCACCACCGACAAACACCATCTCAGCATCGGTATCTTTGGCAAAGAATTCACCAAAAGGACCATAAACCGTAATCGTGTCGCCAGGCTTCAAGCTAAATACGTATGAGGACATCTGACCAGCAGGAATACCTTGAGAACCTGGAGGCGGTGTTGCCACACGAATATTAAATTTCACCAAACCACGCTCTTCAGGGTAGTTTGCCATCGAGTAGGCACGAATCACAGGTTCATCGACTTTGGATTCAATTTTAAAGAAACCAAAACGCTCCCAGTCACCGCGATATTCTTCTTCAATATCAAAATCGGCGTATTTGACATGATGCGCAGGGGCTTCCAACTGAACGTAACCACCTGCACGGAAATCAACGTTCTCACCTTCAGGCAGCTTTAATGTCAGCTCTTTAATGAAAGTTGCAACGTTAGGGTTAGACTCAACCGTGCACTCCCACTGCTTAACACCAAACACCTCTTCAGGAACTTCAATCTGCATATCCTGCTTAACAGGAACCTGACAAGAAAGCCTCCAACCTTCAGCAGCATCACGCTTAGTAAAGTGGCCTTCTTCTGTAGGCAACATCGAGCCACCACCACTTTGAACTTGGCACTTACACTGAGCACAGCTACCGCCACCACCACAAGCAGATGGCAGAAACAAACCGCCCTCTGCCAGTGTTTGCAACAACTTTCCGCCTGCAGGAACCGTGAGTGTTTTCTCACCATTAATTTCAATATTAACGTCACCACTACTCACCAGCTTAGCACGAGCGCTGAGAATCACAGCTACAAGCGCCAGCACAATGCCGGTGAACATTACGACACCTAATACGATTGTCATATCCATTCTTTGCAATACTCCGCAGTTACAGGTCAATGCCGCCGAAGGACATGAACCCTAGTGACATCAGACCAACAGTAATGAAAGTAATACCCAAACCTTGCAGGCCTGCAGGTACATCACTGTACTTCATTTTTTCTCGGATTCCGGCCAAAGCAGTAATAGCAAGAGCCCAGCCCACACCTGAACCCACACCAAACACAGCTGATTCCGCTAAGTTGTAGTCACGCTCCACCATGAACAGAGAGGCACCCATAATGGCGCAGTTCACAGTAATCAGTGGCAAGAAAACACCCAAAGCGTTGTAGAGTGCTGGCACATACTTATCAAGCACCATTTCTAAGATTTGAACGATGGCTGCAATAACACCAATGTAGGTAATCAAACCTAAAAAGCTCAAATCCACATCAGGGAGACCAGCCCAAGCCAGAGCACCATCTGCAAGTAAATAAGTATAGAGCAAGTTGTTTACAGGAACCGTGATCCCCAAAACCACAACAACGGCGATACCCAATCCTAGTGCAGCATCGACTTTCTTAGAGATGGCCAAGAAAGTACACATCCCCAAGAAGAAAGCCAAAGCCATGTTTTCAATAAAAATTGCCCGAATAAAAAGGCTTAAAAAATGTTCCATGGTTTAAGCCTCCTTCGCAGTGTTAGGGCAGATTTTAAATTCGTTTTCTTCAATCTGGTCGGTCTTCCAAGAGCGCAAACCCCAGATGATCAACCCGATCAAGAAGAAAGCGCTAGGGGGCAGCAGCAGCAGACCGTTAGAGACATACCAACCGCCGTCAGTCACCAATGGGAGAATTTCGTAACCCATCAACTTACCAGAACCAAATAGCTCACGAGTGAACCCCAAAACGATCAGTAAAGCACTGTAGCCCAGTCCGTTGCCAATCCCGTCCATAAAGCTTGGCAGTGGCGGGTTCTTCATAGCGAAGGCCTCAGCACGCCCCATCACAATACAGTTAGTAATGATAAGACCTACAAAGACTGAAAGCTGCTTACTGATATCGAAGAAATACGCCTTCAGAACTTGATCAACCACAATCACCAAAGAAGCGATAATCGTCATCTGAATGATGATTCGAATGCTACCCGGAGCGTAGTTCCTAACCAAAGATACGAATAAATTCGAGAACGCGGTTACTAGAGTTAAGGCAATACACATAACCAGAGTCACTTTCAGTGAACTGGTTACCGCCAAAGCCGAACAGATACCTAGGATCTGCAAAGCAATGGGGTTGTTTTCCAATATTGGTTTAAGCAAAAGTTCTTTAAACTTCATGGTTAAGCCTCCCCATTTTTCAGCTTGGTTAAAAATGTCTTATAGCCCTGTTCACCCAACCAAAAATGAACCAAGTTATCGACACCTTTACTGGTCAAGGTTGCGCCCGACAGACCGTCAATCTTGTAATCGGAATCCGGTGGTGCGGTGCCTTTGATAACGGTTAAGCCGACCTCACCTGAGCTTGTGTAAGCTTTCTTGCCTTCCCAAATTTCTTTCCATTTTGGGTTATCCACTTCGCCACCTAGCCCAGGTGTCTCACCATGCTCATAAAAACCTAAGCCTTTGACGGTATTCAAATCAGACCCTAAAGCCAGAAAACCATACAGTGTGGACCAAAGGCCGTAACCTTTGATAGGCA
>CBFHKY010000004.1:126146-128651 GCA_965656525.1 Pseudomaricurvus sp.
TTTGACGGTATTCAAATCAGACCCTAAAGCCAGAAAACCATACAGTGTGGACCAAAGGCCGTAACCTTTGATAGGCAAAATGACGGAGTCAACCGAATCGTCGTTTTGCAGCAAAAATACCTTTGCTATATTAACTCGGCGCCCGATTTTAGCCGTATCCTGTTCTTCGGTAAGGTCTACAGAACGCTCAGGATCCTTTGAAGCTTTACGTTGATCATACGCATCTGGCCCACCGGGTAATTGAACAAATTCACCGGAGTCCAAATCCACCAACTTCGTAGTGATCTGTTTAAACTGCTCTTCAACGCTTTTCTGTGGATCTAACATACCAGCAGCAGCCAGAATATTGCGTTTAAAGTCCAGTTCTTTGTTAGCAACTTGAGCGGGTTTCAACATAACCGCTGCAGTAGAAACTACCACCGAACAGACGATACACAGCGCCAGTGCAACACCAATAGTTTTTCCAATAGTATCGTTATTAGCCACGTGCCAACCTCCGCTTGATGTTCGACTGAACAACACAATGGTCAATCAGTGGGGAAAACAAGTTAGCAAATAGGATTGCCAACATCATACCCTCAGGGAATGCAGGGTTCACCACACGAATAACCACCACCATAAATCCAATAAGTGCACCAAACCACCACTTACCAGTATTGGTCATAGAAGCAGAGACCGGATCAGTAGCCATGAAAATCATGCCAAAAGCAAAACCACCAACCACTAAGTGCCAATTCCAAGGCATTGCCATCATAGGGTTGCTCGATGGATCACCAAATGTGTTAAACAACAGTGATGTAGCAACCATTCCACCGAAGACACCAAGAATAATGCGTAAGGAAGCAATCTTCATGGCTACCAATACGACACCACCTAATAGAATCGCCAGTGTTGAACCTTCACCAATAGAACCCTGAAGCTTACCAAAGAAAGCATCCATCCAAGTGAGCTGCCCTGCTAGAGCATCCATACCTTGAGAAGCGGCAACAGAAAGTGCTGTTGCACCGGTATAGCCATCAACGGTTGTCCATACGGCATCACCAGACATAGAAGCTGGGTAGGCAAAAAACATAAATGCACGGCCAGCTAGTGCAGGGTTTAGGAAGTTTTTACCTGTACCACCAAACACCTCTTTCGCAACCACGACACCAAAGCTAATACCAAAAGCCACTTGCCATAAAGGCACATCTGGCGGGCAAGTTAAGGCGAACAATACAGAGGTTACAAAGAAGCCTTCGTTGACCTCGTGACCCCGCTTGGCAGCAAACAAAACTTCCCAGAAGCCACCAACGATAAAGGTCGTGAGATAAATTGGGAGGAAATACAGTGCGCCATGCAACAGACAGTCGACCCAGCTGTTCGGATCAAAACCAACAATAAACACATCACGCCAGTTGCCGATTTCGACCAACCCCAAATCGGCCATGATCGTATTGGCTTGCCAGCCAACGTTGTACATGCCGAAGAACATAGCGGGGAAGGTACAAACCCACACTGTGATCATGATGCGCTTCAAATCAATGCCATCACGAACATGCGACGTTGACTTGGTGACATCCTTCGGTCGAAATAAACCAGTATCAACCGCTTCGTAAAGTGCGTACCAGCTTTCCAGTTTTCCGCCTTTATGGAAATGCGGCTCGATATTATCTAAAAATGCTCGTAAACCCATGCTTAACCCTCCTTCTCAATTCGAGTCAGGTTATTACGCAAGATTGGGCCATACTCGTATTTGCCTGGGCAAACAAAGGTACACAATGCCAAATCTTCTTCATCCAACTCGAGACAGCCAAGCTTCTGAGCTGTATCTGTGTCACCAACAATTAACGAACGCAGCAATTGCGTAGGCAAAATGTCCAACGGCATAATGCGCTCATAAGCACCAATGGGTACCATAGCTCGCTCACTGCCGTTTGTAGTTGTGTTGAAGTCGTATGTTTTACCTTTAAAGAAGCTAGAGACATAAATGCTCAAGCTAGAAAAATTATTAAAACCGGCTCTCAAGTAATGCAGGAACGGACGATCACGACCTTCAGCCAGTACTGAGATCTGGTTATGGTAGCGGCCAAGAAACGCAAACGGACCAGATGCTGTGCGACCACCAAATACAGAGCCACTAACCACACGGTTTTCACCGTCTTTAAGCTGACCTGCATTGATTTCATCTAAACTTGCACCCAAACGAGTACGAACCAAACGAGGCTCCCTAACCTGAGGACCCGCCAATGAAATCACTCGCTCAGTCGACAAAACCCCAGTGGTAAAAAGCAAGCCAATCGCTATCACATCTTGATAGCTGATCGTCCACACCGTTTTGGTTGCACTGACAGGGTCTAAGTGATGAATGTGTGTGCCTGCGTTACCAGCTGGGTGCACGCCTGCAAACTCTTCTGATGTCACACGGCTATTGTTGCCTGTGTAAATATCAGAACCCGGAGCCTTACAAACGAAGACTTGCCCGCGCGTCAGACGGGATAACAGAGTCAAACCATTAACAAAGTCGTC
>CBFHKY010000004.1:128748-132221 GCA_965656525.1 Pseudomaricurvus sp.
TCTCGCTTTTCACGGATCACTAGCTCAGGGTTAGCCGCTAATGGATTGGTGTCCATAGCCGCGACAAAAATAGAGTTAGGTGAAGTATCCGGTGCAGGAACCTTACTGTAAGGACGCGTTCTAAACGCTGTCCACAAGCCTGAAGTAACCAGACTGTCTTTAACTTGATCTTCGGTTAACGATGCCAATTGCTCGACTGAGTACTTTTGAAAGCTTTCAGACTCGTCGCCGTCAACATCAATCACCACAGACTGAAGCACCCGCTGCGCACCGCGATTAATCGCGGACACAGTACCTGATGCAGGTGCCGTAAATCGCACACCTTCAGTCTTTTTATCTGTAAACAACAGCTGCCCCAGCTTGACCTTATCGCCGACCTGAACGGCCATAGTGGGCTTCATACCGTGGTAATCAGCACCAACAACGGCGACAGACCGGATCTGCGGACCATCATAGATGACCTGCTCGGGCACCCCTGAAATGGGTAAATTCAATCCCCGACGGATATTTATCATACGTCTCTGCCTAGTCACTTGTTTAAATAAGTGTGCGGACGACGCAAATGCGCGACCTTAATATTCTGTTGAACAGCCTGAAACACCTTAATATGAAGCGGCAAAACTATAAAGGTTAGGCCCCACATAACCTTTAATACGGCCATATGACACATCCAGTGTAGTTAAACTCAATTAATTTGCATCAGACTGTGGAGGTTCGTGGCAATTGTGCCAGACTGCCGGACGTTGCACTAACGCCATCGCTATAAAGCAGCCAGTTAGATTAACCAATCTACTTAATCCCCCAGATAAACCGCGGCAATTATAAAGAGGCTGAGAACAACTGGCCAGTCATTGTTTCTTTTTTTACGGATTTTCAGGCGAAAAAAGACATACAGCTCAACACCTTAGGCGTTTAAACCCGTGAAAGAATGAAGACCGAGACAAAGGAACGGCCGCAAAACGGCGGGAGGGAGCCCCAAGAGTCACCCATAAGACGACCTTGGGGCAAGCTATAAACCACCTAGCCTAGCAGGTATGATTTACACCTTTGGATACATATCGAAGCTAACGCCAGAGATATCTTCCAAACAACGTACTACCTGACAGCTATAACCGAATTCATTGTCGTACCAGCAATACAGAATCGCTGTATTATCCTCTACGATGGTGGCTCGCGCATCGAACACACACGCGTAACGAGAGCCAACAAAATCACTAGAGACAACCTCAGGTGAGCTGGTGAAATCAATTTGTTGCTGCAAGGTAGAGTGCAAAGCGATGTCACGCATATAACTATTGAGCTCTTCTACTGTCGTCCCCTTTTCCAGCTGAAGATTCAAAATAGCCATGGACACATTCGGCGTAGGCACACGAATCGCATTGCCCGTGAGCTTGCCAGCCAACTCAGGCAATGCCTTGGAGACCGCTTTTGCTGCGCCTGTTTCAGTGATCACCATATTCAAGGCTGCACTTCGACCACGACGCTCACCCTTGTGATAATTATCGATCAAGTTTTGATCATTGGTGTACGCATGAACCGTTTCCACATGGCCGTGCTTCACGCCGTACTTATCCATGATAGCTTTTAGCACCGGTGTAATGGCATTGGTGGTGCAAGACGCTGCCGAAAGAATGGTGTCTTCTGCAGTAATATCACTATTGTTGATGCCGTAGACGATATTTTTAATGTCACCTTTACCTGGTGCAGTCAAAATCACCTTAGCAGCACCTGGGGATTTCAAGTGCTGACCCAAACCCGCCTCATCGCGCCACACACCAGTATTATCAACAATGATGGCATTATTGATGCCGTAATCGGTGTAATCGATCTCGGAAGGAGAGTTCGCATAAATGATTTTCACTTCATGACCGTTAATCACTAAAGTATTGGTTTCTTCGTCGACACGAATGGTCCCTTTAAATGAACCGTGTACTGAATCACGGCGCAGCAAGCTTGCACGCTTCACCAAATCATTAGCGGCACCACCATTGCGCACAACAATTGCTTTTAAGCGCAAGACGTCACCACTGCCGGCCTTCTCGACCAGCAACCTTGCAACCAGTCGACCGATGCGACCAAAGCCGTATAGAACCACATCTTGTGGTTCAGGCAACGGTTTCTGATTACCACCAATAGCACCTGCAAGCTCCTGCGCAACAAAATCAGCAGCAGAAACACCTTCATCTTGCTTCATATATTTGACGGCCAGCTTGCCCAAATCAACATGAGCTGGCCCTAAATTCAAATTGCTAAGCGCCTCTAGAATTGGGTATGTTTCAAACTCTGACAACTCATTTTCTTCAACCTGGCGCACACGACGATGGGCCTTCATCAAATCGATAACCGAGCGATTAACAACGTTGCGGCCGTACATATAAACGCCCACGTTACGCTCACGGTTCAATTTGCCGATCATTGGGATCATGGCCTCTGCGAGGGCTTCACGCTCTTTCCAATCCTTGAAAAAATCGTCTGGCTTAGGTCGATTCACTGGTTGTCACCTTAAGTAGCTATGAATGGTATTAGGAAATGATTTGTCGCTTAAGCACACGCAAAAAAATGAACGACTGAACAGGGTTGCATCAAGTTCACTTAAGCAAGTACAAAAAGTTATTATCATGATTAAAAACCAGTGGCGCAAGCAAACGGCCGAAATCTAAAAAAATTACACAAACCACTGAAAATACTCAGGTTTCATTTAATTTAATTAAGTGGTTTAGCGTGCATCTTTTTATATCTGCACCCAAAAGAGTCGCAGGCTTTGCGAAACGACACAAATTAAAGCACCCCCGCTCGACAAGGGAGGACCAACAGAAAGCAGCCAAAGATACGTATTATGAAAAGTTACTAGATGAAAGCCCGAAAGCCATTCGAGCGAAAGCACGATAAAAACAAAGGTTTCCATCATAAAGGGATAAAACTCATGCTAACAATACTTTGAGCTACTGAGTTGATCGTTCGCTGGGTCTTATAAGAAACGATGGTGGCCAACATATCTTGGTGAGCAATCAGCTTCCCAAACGTACGTTCAAAACTGAGATTCACGCTTTCTGCCTCTGAGCTGTTGGTTAAAATCAAAGGCTGACCCTTCTCATTCAATCGGGTCCTCAGCAGCCACATCAAAACCTCGATGTTACGAGCGCTATTGTAAAGTTTTTGCTGATCTAACGAGTCGAGCCAGTAGAACTCTTCTTTAAAACCATAAGATTCGCCCAACATACTGCACAACCCTGCCATCAATGCAAAAACCCGATCTCCGTGAAACTGATCAGAGAAAGCCAACCTCATTGCATCAATACCAGTTAGCCCCATCAGCTCTAACGGTATTTCATGCTTTGTAGCCAGCTCTTCTAGTTGACGCCACCGAGAATCAATAGTTTGCCCCGCTACTTTCGACAGCTGCGCCGGATTACGACGATAGAGCTTTTGGTTCAGCACCTCCAACTGCTGCGTGACTTCCTCACGATATAAGT
>CBFHKY010000004.1:132321-167544 GCA_965656525.1 Pseudomaricurvus sp.
CAGCTGCGCCGGATTACGACGATAGAGCTTTTGGTTCAGCACCTCCAACTGCTGCGTGACTTCCTCACGATATAAGTCCGCCGTTTGATCAACGTGGCTTTTCGCCAAGCTCTTCACATCAAACCCGAGGCCTTCGCTATTTGCCATACAGCCAGTTAAAAGGCACGACATACCCCCCAACAAAATTAACTGCCAGCCTTTTATGATTAAAAATCTCACGAATTCCCTCAACCCAAAACCTGCAAAGGCGTACAAACACCGCTACAATAGCGCCGCGTTACCTTAACCATAGAGCAGAATATTATGACTCAGCAACCCCTACTGTTACCCCCTATCTCAGCCAAACCGGGTAATAAACAGCAATGGGGTAATTTGCCAGGCTGTGCTCAAGCCTTATCGCTGTTCACGGCAGCCAGCCAGCACCCGAGTCTCACAGTCGCCATCACCGTTGATACCGAAAGCGCTCGCCGATTGGAGCTAGAACTCAATTTCTTCAGTGGCGGGAAGATGCCGATACTGCACTTACCCGATTGGGAGACGCTACCTTATGATAGCTTCTCACCACATCAAGACATCATCTCTGAACGTCTGAGAACGTTGTATCTATTGCCACAAACCACGCAAAGCATCTTGGTGGTTCCTATCAGTACGTTGATGCACCGATTACCGCCACTATCGTTTTTGCAAGGCAACTGTCTTTTGTTGGAGCCTGGGCAACGCTTCGATATCAATCATATGCGCCTGCATTTCGAAAATGCCGGCTACCAGTGTGTAGACACCGTTTACGAGCATGGCGAGTTTGCCATCCGCGGCGCATTAGTCGACATTTTTCCCATGGGGACTGACACACCCTTCCGTATCGATTTATTTGATGATGAAGTAGAAACGCTGCGTACCTTTGACCCTGAAACGCAACGCACCATCACCCAAGTAGATCGTATTGAGTTATTACCTGCTAAAGAATATCCGCTGGATAAAAAAGGGATCGCCCGTTTTAGAGACAACTGGCACCAGCGTTTTGACGTTGACCACAAAAGCTGCCCCATCTATCAAGATATAAGCTCAGGGATCAGTCCCGCTGGGATCGAATACTACCTGCCTTTGTTTTTCGACGCGTGCAGCACATTATTTGACTATTTACCCAGTGACAGCCTGACATTCCTTCAAGGGGAGACCTTTCACGCAGCCGAGCACTTTTGGCGTGATCTTACTTCACGCTACGAAAGCCATTGCGGAGATCTGCGAAAACCCATTCTTAAAACCAATGAGATGTTTTTAAGTGTCAGTGAAATCTTTGGCTATCTAAATACTTACCCTAGAACAACACTTCATCATGCCGCCCTAGACGAGGCCGCAGGCAATACTAATTTCCCCGTTCAGCCACAACCAACCGTCACGATAAATTCGAGGGCTGAACAACCCATGGCTGCTCTTGAGCGGTTTCTGATTCACACCAAACAACGCGTTCTTTTTTGTGCCGAATCAGCGGGACGCAGAGAACAGCTATTGGAAATGCTATCGCGTATCGGCGTAGAGCCAGAAACTGTTGCTGACTGGAGCGCTTTTCTGGTCAGCACATCGTCCATCACGATCACAGTATCAAGACTCGAACAAGGCTGCTCACTGAGAGATCCAGCCATTATCATTCTCACAGAATCCGAGATACTGGGTGAGCGGATCCAGCAGCGACGACGAAGACGGCAGCAGCAAGATCAAAGCGACTTAGTCGTTCGCAATCTAACCGAGCTGCGCACTGGTGCGCCAGTGGTCCATATTGAGCACGGTGTTGGACGTTATTGCGGCATGGAAACGTTGGAAATCGACGGCCAGGCCAACGAGTTTCTAACATTGGAATACGCGAACAACGCCAAACTGTATGTGCCCGTGGCCAGTCTGGATTTAATCAGTCGCTATTCTGGTGCTGATGATCAGTTAGCTCCGTTACACAAGCTAGGCAGTGAACAGTGGTCAAAAGCACGACAAAAAGCGGCGGAACAAGTCCGCGATACCGCGGCCGAACTCTTAGATATCTACGCCCGTCGCGCGGCTCGCATAGGCTTTGAGTTCGAAGACCCCAAAGATGCTTACGAGCGTTTTTCGGCTGGTTTCCCATTTGAAGAAACGCCCGATCAGCAAAACGCTATCGAAGCCGTATATACGGATATGATATCCAAGCAGCCCATGGACAGGCTGGTCTGTGGCGACGTGGGCTTTGGCAAAACAGAAGTCGCTATGCGTGCAGCATTTATTGCGGCTCACAGTGGTAAACAAGTCGCCATGCTGGTTCCCACAACACTACTGGCACAACAACATTACGAAAACTTTCGCGATCGCTTTGCCGACTGGCCTATCAGCGTTGACGTCATTTCACGCTTTCGTTCAACCAAAGACAGCAGCAGTGTTCAGACTAAACTGGCCGAAGGAAAAATCGACATTGTTATTGGCACCCACAAACTGCTGCAAGCTGACTTAAACTACAAAGATCTCGGGTTGCTGATCATTGATGAAGAGCACCGTTTTGGTGTGCGCCAAAAAGAAAAGCTAAAATCGCTTCGTTCAGAAGTCGATATCTTAACGCTCACCGCAACGCCCATTCCAAGAACACTCAACATGGCCATGTCTGGCATTCGTGACCTCTCCATTATCGCAACACCTCCGGCGAAACGATTGTCAGTCAAAACGTTTGTACGGCAAAGTGAAGAAGGCCTGATCAAAGAGGCGGTACTGCGGGAAATCTTGCGTGGTGGTCAAGTGTATTATCTTCACAATGAGGTCAAAACCATTGAAAAAACCGCCAATGAGCTGGCACAGCTGATTCCCGAAGCCCGCATCACCATTGGTCACGGCCAAATGCGCGAACGGCAGCTGGAACAGGTCATGAGCGACTTTTATCACAAGCGGTTTAATGTTTTGGTGTGCACTACCATCATCGAAACCGGTATCGATGTGCCTAACGCCAATACCATCATCATTGATCGTGCGGACAAGTTCGGGCTGGCTCAACTGCACCAATTGCGTGGTCGTGTAGGTCGCTCACACCATCAAGCATACGCCTACCTAATGACGCCTCCGCCTAAAACAATGAGCGCCGACGCGATCAAACGACTGGAAGCGATCTCACAAACCACGGACTTAGGGGCCGGATTTACATTAGCTACACACGACATGGAAATCCGAGGCGCTGGTGAACTGTTAGGCGATGAACAAAGCGGTCAAATGCACGCTGTGGGATTCACTTTATACATGGACATGCTGGACCGTGCCGTGAAAGCCATCAAGCAAGGTAAGACCCCCAATATCGATGAGGCACTGGATACCGGAATCGATGTTAATTTACGCATCCCCGCCTTAATACCTGAAGACTACTTGCCGGATGTGCACACTCGCCTAATGATGTATAAACGTATCTCTGGTGCCGAGAACAATGAACGCCTATACGAGCTACAAGTGGAAATGATTGACCGCTTTGGACTGCTACCTGATGCGACCAAGAATCTTTTTCGGATTGCCGAGTTGAAGCTGCAGGCCTATCAACTCGGAATCAAAAAGCTAGAAGCTAGCGCAACCGGCGGCCGTATTGAATTTGGCTCTGTCACGGAAGTTAACCCATTAACAATCGTCAAGATGGTACAGGGGCAACCACAAAAGTATCGCCTTGATGGTGCCAATCTATTTAAATTTACCATTGACATGGACAGTAGTGAAAGCCGCCTGCAGAGAGTCAATGACTTACTGCAGCAGCTCAGTGCTGCTTAGGAGAATAAAGCTTTGAATAAACCGTATTGGCACGCCACCCTATGCCAATGTTTGCGCCCATGGATTCCTTTGGTGTTAGCAAGCTGCCTACCCTCTATGGTGTGGGCACAAGCTCAATCAACAGATACACAGAGCCCACCTTGGTACCAAATTGAGGTGATTTTTTTCACCTACGATCAAACCAACACAGATGAAATTTGGCGCTCCGACATTGCTTTGGCTTACCCGCCCAACTGGGTGCAATTAAAAGACCCCGACGCGGTGATCACCCAAGCGTCTGAATCGGCTATCGAAAACCCCGATACCGCCACAACAGAATCCCCCTTGAGTGGAATCGCTGAAATCAGTGACAACAGCTTTCCTGAACCCTCTGCGCCTATTATTGACCTTGCAAGAGAACCGTTTTATTACCTTCCTTCTGAAGAGCAACAGCTCAATAAAGCGGTGCAAAATTTTAGATGGGCAAAGAACCTCAATGTTTTGTTTCATCAGGCATGGCGACAGCCGGTTTTAGACAAAGAAGATGCTCCTTCCATTATTGTGTCAGCTGGTGGCCTTTATGGTCAGCATCATGAATTGGAAGGCAGTTTTTCCATTCACGTGTCCCGCTACCTGCATCTGACCACGAATTTATGGCTCACTAAGTTCGTCAACAACTATGGTCAGGATCAAGGTATTTGGCCAGAGCTTCCCATACGGCCAGACTTGCGCGACTACAATTTGCCAGCGTGGTCAGGGGATACAGAAACCTCGTTGTGGGAACAATTTACGCCAATTAACGACGATTACGATCGCATACTGGAAACGCCTTTCTTGCCCGAAAGAATCATCAAGTTCAAACAGAAAAGACGCATGAGAAGCCGAGAGATCCACTATATAGATCACCCTCTCATGGGAATGGTTATCTTGATAGAACCTTACGATGTCCCGCCACCAAAGACCACAGATGCGGTGGGCACGAAAAGCACCCCGTAAGATACAACCAGCGTGCCGTCAGCTCAGACGCAGTGACGGCAAGCAGTGTTTAGATGTAGAGACAGAAGCTTCTAGCTTGGTCAGGCAACAGTGGCAACGTTTTCTGCCTGCAGCCCTTTATCACCCTCTAACAAATCAAATTCTACTGGTTGGCCTTCGGCTAACGAGCGATAGCCTTCACCTTGAATATTGCGGTAGTGGACGAAAATGTCATCACTGCCTTCACCTCGGGTGATAAAACCATAACCACGGGCATTATTGAACCATTTGACGGTGCCAACCTCACGAGTTGCCATGCTGAGTACCTCTTCATTTTTTAAGTTATTTTTATTGGTTATTTTTATTAATTTTAAGTACAAGTTTTGCTGTTAGGGCAAAAACGCAAATTGGAATGTCACGCTGCTACAGATTCAAGCCGTAGCCAGTGATAACACTCTTCTTATCAACGTTGATATTTCTCTACCCCTAAGTTGAGTATTTTTAAGGCATATCCACCTTTGTGTCCAGTAAAAAGTGCTTTTTTGACCCAGTGAACACTAACCTGAAAAATCCTTTACTGCCTGCATAAGTATGCCAACGACATTAGGAATACCCGCTGACATCACAGAGTGAATCTGCTCCAAGGTAATCGGCTCATCCACCATCCCCGCCCCCCAGTTGACCACTAGGCACAGACTCGCGTACTCGATGCCTAGCTCACGCGCCAATGCAGCCTCAGGCATTCCCGTCATACCGACCAAGTCACAGCCATCTCTCTGTAAACGACGCACTTCGGCGGCACTTTCTAAACGAGGCCCTTGGGTGCAACCATAAACACCGCCGTCCACCAGCGAGATAGACATCGCTTTGGCAGCAACAGCAACTGATGCTCTAAGGCCCTTCGAATAGGGCGAAGTAAAATCAATGTGATCCAGCGGGCCGTGTACACCATCGCAATAGCTCGATTCACGCCCCCATGTGTAATCAATCACCTGATCAGGAACCGCCAGTACGCCGGGGCCTAGATGTCCGCGCAGCCCTCCTACGGCGTTTACGGCTAACACATGAGTCACGCCTAAAGCCTTAAGTGCGGCCATATTAGCCAAGTAGTTGATTTTGTGAGGAGCAATGGAATGCTTATGTCCGTGGCGAGGCAAAAAGATAAAGCTAGAATCTTGGTGCTTCCCCTCTTTAGGCGTTGCCGATGGAGCACCATACGCTGTAGCCGGTGCCTTTAGGTCGCGCCAATGAATACCCGCAATATCATTCAAGCCCGTACCGCCAATAATCGCCACCCTCATTGAACAGCCTCCTGTGACGTGGAAGCCGCTAGTGAACGAACATCCAAGCCATCAGGAATATGCAGAGTAGACGTTGGGAAAGCACACTCCGCACCGGCACTTTCAATAATATCCAAAACAGCCAGGAGCACCTCTTCTTTAATTTCGTGATAACGCACCCAGTTGGTGGTTTTGGTGAACGTGTAGATAAAAAAGTCTAATGAACTGGAAGCAAATTTATTGAAGTTCACCATCATAGTTTGTTCAGTATCGATCTCAGGGTGCTGGGACAAATAGTCACGTGTTTTACTGATAATCTCAGGCAAACGACTAGCATCACTGTAACGCACCCCTAAAGTTTCATAGATGCGTCGATTCGTCATGCGGGAAGGGTTTTCCAGTGAAATGTGCGCAAATGTAGAGTTGGGTATATACAGAGGACGTTTATCAAAGGTTCGAATGCGAGTAAGACGCCAGCCAATATCTTCCACTACACCTTCTATTTCTTGATCTGGTGAGCGAATCCAATCGCCGACACTGAAAGGTCGATCCAGATAAATCATTAACCCTCCAAAAAAGTTGGCCAACAAATCTTTCGCTGCAAAACCCACGGCAATGCCGCCAATACCCCCAAACGCCAATACCCCGGAAATGCTGTACCCCATTGACTGCAACACCACCAAAACAGACGTAATGATGACCGCCATACGCAACAACTTACCAATCGCGCTAACGGTAGTTTCATCCATTGGCTGCTCATTGTAATCAGGGCTCATCAAGTTAAGTTCAGCATTTTTGATGAGCAACACCAAAAACCAAGTCATCAGCACGATCACCCCAACTTTACGGGCAGGCAGGATCAACGATAAAAGGGAGTCTTCGATGACCGGAGTCACAAACTCTGCCGTGATCGACATGCCCATCAGCCAAACAAACCAGTACAAAGGCTGTCTGACCGATTTTATAATCGCATCATCCCATAGATTTTTTGTCGTCTCAGCCTTCGCTGTCAGACGTTTTAGCACCACTCTGACTACCAGCGCCACTACCAGTGTCGCAAGCACCATTGCAAACACCTGAACAATCCAATAATTACCCCTTCCAGCCCAATCGGCCAAAGACTGAAGAACACTCATTACTCTATTTTCCTGTTAGTGTTAATACAAACTGTGTGAGAAACAAACACTCTCAAACAGCCTTGTTCAAGCTCACCGGACAATAACATTTAATCACGTCGTATCGCTTGTAGCTGTGCGACAGTTTCACGCCAGCGAGGCTGATCGCGCAGTGTCGAGTGTGAATAATACGGCTTAGCGCGCATGCTGCTACGCAGACCCACACCCGGCTTGTAAAACTCTTCTGGCAGGTCACGTAGGATTTCTTCTGCTCCGACAGGGTTATTGCAAGCCAAAACCATGTCGCAACCAGCGTCTAAGGCACGCTTGGCGCGCTCCGTAAAGCCCCCTACGCCGGCTGCCCCCTTCATATTTAAATCATCGGAAAACACAACACCAGAAAAGCCCAACTGGTCTCGTAAAATACCTTTCAGCCACGCAGAAGAAAAACCTACCGGGTTCTCGTCCACGGCGGGGAATACAATGTGTGCGGGCATCATCGCATCCAGCTGTGTCGTTAATGTTGTGAATGGCAGCAAATCTCGCTTCACCACATCCTCAAAGAGTCGATTGTCTACCGGCAGCTCGAGGTGGCTGTCTTCATACACACTGCCATGACCGGGAAAATGCTTTCCCGTGACAGCCATACCAGCCTGATGGGCCCCTTTGATAAAAGCTTCAGCCAGAAGAATGACGCGGTTCACATCAGCCGAGAAGGATCGGTCACCAATCACACTACTGAAGGCGTCATCCACATCCAGTACCGGTGCAAAACTGAAATCAAAACCAACACTCAACATCTCAGCGGCCAGCAACCAACCGGTATCCTCTGCCAGCAACAAAGTACTTTCATAATCACTCTGTAGCAGCTGATCAAACACTTGCATCGGGGGCAATCGCGTAAAACCGTTCTTGCAGCGCTGAACGCGGCCTCCTTCCTGATCTACACACAACAGCAATTCAGAACGAACCGCACGCACCGAAGCCAACAAGTGTTGCAGCTGTTCAAAATCAACGATATTACGTGCAAAAAAAATCACACCTCCTACACATGGATGCAGCAATCGCTGCGCTTCTGCATCGGTGAGCACTGTTCCTTGTATATCCAGTATTAACGGACCTAACGCCATAAGGTTATTGCCTCTTCTTTATTAACCGTTAACTGATGCGAGTTACCACTCGCCCCTATGTCACCGCACTGGTGTGGCTTACTTGAGCAAGCAACACCCATTGAGACAGAAGCGCAAAGTTACAGACGCCGCATCATATCAATATTAAAAAGAAGGAGCACCACAACAAAGCACCCACGGCTAATAACCCCAAAACTCATACAAAAGTAGTTGCAGCACGACCTTTACTGTATATAATTACATGTACTGTATATAAAATCAGCTAGACCGAGATAGCACCAGAGGATTCGAAAGATGATTAAACTCACAGCCCGCCAACAGGAAGTGCTGGATCTTATTAAGCGCAGCATCGATGAGACCGGCTACCCACCGACTAGAGCTGAAATTGCTAAAGAACTCGGTTTTCGCTCAGCAAATGCCGCCGAAGAGCACTTGAAGGCACTGGCAAAAAAAGGGGCCATTGAAATGGTGGCGGGCGCTTCTCGCGGAATACGCCTTCCAGAAGCGATGACCGGTATTCCTATCGTCGGTCGCGTCGCTGCAGGGAGCCCTGTTCTGGCTACAGAGCATATTGAAGATTACTGCAGCCTACCCAGCACGTTCTTTACTCCATCAGCCGATTTCTTTTTGCGTGTTCATGGTGAGAGCATGAAAAACATCGGCATTATGGATGGTGACTTACTCGCCGTTCATAAAAGCACGCAAGCAAGAAACGGTGACATCGTTGTGGCCCGTATTGACGATGAAGTCACCGTTAAACGCTTTGAAAAAGGCCTCGCGGCTCATGAGGTGTTGCTGTGGCCTGAAAATGAGGAATTTGAAGTGATCAATGTAGATTTACGAGAGTGCGACTTTGCGATCGAAGGCCACAGCGTGGGCGTACTACGACGCCACTAAGACCACTAAAGGCGTGGCTCAAACGCCAAAACCAGCGATCAACAAGGAGTACACACTATGAACACCGCCATGACACCCCGTTCAGCACTGCTTGCCGCTAACAAAACACCTGCACGTTTTAAGCTGGACGCCCTAGCACATCATTCACACCAGCCTGACAGCTCAAGCGGTATTTGTGAACTGGTGTTAACCGAGCGCAGCCCGGATATGTCGCTATTGCTGCTGCCTATGCTGGGCTATATCAGCCGCTCTGCAAGTCGCTGGATTACTTGGATTGGCGAGGGCCTTCCGGATCGTGCAACACTGCAACAATATGGTGTAGACGTAAAAAAACTGCGAGTTTTAACGATCAAGCAAGCTGAAGATAATCGCTGGATTCTCTGGGAAGCGCTTCAGTCTGGCACCAGCCACACCGTTATTGCAGTTAATCAAGCGCTGACTGAGCATGAGTTGAGCATCCTTGAACAGGCCGCCCAATCCAGTGGAAGCCAAGCACTGCTAATAAAAAGTCGATAGTTTACGGGATAAACAAAACGACTCTACTCATCGGGGCACAGCGACCATGTATGCCGGGCACGCTTCAGGTCTCATACTGACCTGATACGACGTGAGCTACCAAGGTGACGAATAAGCAGCTATCGATTCAATGCAGTATTCGTTGTTCAACATCCAATTCATCTTCAGTCTCAAACTCTTCAGCAATATCGCCTAAAGTATCCAACCCAGCCTCTATCATAGCTTTCGCCACATCGAATTGAGCCTCTTTTAGGTGCTCTTTAGCATCACTGGAAAACTGAATGGCCAATAAAGGCTCACCATCTTCCCCAGCACGACGCAACCCGATACGACCATCGGACAGCTCAACAATTTCATAAAGGGAAGACAACATGAGGCACTCCAAACTTAACAACACCGTACAGCTAGGGGACAATAGACCCACAGCGCACAAAATAAGAGCGCGATTCTAACACTCTTGTGCTTTAGTATTCCAGCCGGGTCGCGCGCTGGCGCGTGACCAGTTCTTCGCAAGCTAGTCGCCAGCTCTCAACTTGACTGGGGTTTAGAGCGCCATCAGGTTTAGCGTCTAGCATCGCACCAACGGGTATCAGCTGTACCGTTTGTGACAATACTGGGTTTAATACGGACTTTTCGGAGTGCAATAAGCTACGCACCCAATCTAAATGGCGAATTTCGATAAGTAAAGAGTCTTGCTGAAGGCTATCGCTGAAGTCTTCGATCGTAAAAATCCGATCCGGCTCCACAACTTTGAGCTCCGCAGCCAGTTCACGTAGGTACAAGCGATAAGCAACGGCCAAACTAACCACCGCCGACTCCAACAGCGCTCTGGCGGTTTGCTGCTCACCTCGTTCTGTACCAACCGATAATTCCAGTAGTTTGGCCGTGTGACGTAATTTTTGTTGAACTCTTGCAGGGTATGGGCTGGACGGCATGGGCAACTGCTCTTGAGAGGAACGACCGCTAAAAACGATATCATGGAAGAAGCGCACCAAAAACGTTGATGCGCTTTTTATCTAAACTTACACAACGGCTTTTATTTCGCCTTGCGAGTTGTGGCTTTTTTCTTTGCTGCAGGTTTTTTTGCCGCAGGCTTAGACTTCGTCTGATTTACAACCCAGCGCCCGCCTTCAAAAAAAGCTTTCCACCCCGTGGCCTTACCTTCAATTTCTGTCTGTACGTAGATTTCCTTGGTCTTACGGCTATAACGCACAACCGACGGATTGCCTTCGGCATCTTCAGTTGGTGCCGAAAACAAGAAAGTATATTTACTGTCAATTTCTTGCTTATGCGGCAGCAATTCACTCACCAAGGGTGCACGAGTTTCACGATTTTTAGGAAATTGACTTGCCGCCAAAAATAGCCCCGAAGCCCCATCTCTAAGAATATAGTGATCTTCAACTTTTTCGCACGCTAGTTCAGGCATGGGCACTGGGTCCATTTTAGGGGGTGCTGCCTCGCCGCTTTTTAGCAACTTACGAGTATTTTTACACGCCTCGGCGGTGCAACCAAAATACTTACCAAAGCGCCCTGTTTTTAGCTGCATTTGCGCGCCGCACTTATCACACTCAAGCACAGGGCCATCATAACCCTTCAGCTTAAAACTGCCGCTTTCGACTTCGTAACCAGAACAGTCTGGGTTATTACCACAGATGTGAAGTTTGCGTTGCTCATCGACTAAGTAACTGTCCATCGCTGTGTTGCACAGTTTGCAACGACGCTTGCTGCGTAGCTGTTTAGATTCGGCCTCATCGTCTTCATCGGCGTTGACGGCTTCATCCCCTGAAACCAAGTTCAGCGTAGATTTACATCTCTCTTTTGGTGGCAGTCCATAACCAGAGCACCCCAAGAAGACACCTGTTGCTCCTGTGCGAATTTGCATAGGACGACCACAGGTCGGACAAACAATATCAGTCTCAGTCGGCTGATTCGGGCGCATGCCCCCTTCATCATTTTGAGCATTGAGTAAAGTCGTCGAGAAGTCTTGATAAAAGTTATCCAGCAACTTATGCCAACCGACTTTTCCGTCCGCCACATCATCTAAAGATTCTTCCATGTTCGCGGTAAAGCTATAGTCCATCAAATCTGAGAAACTTTCAGTCAACCTTTCTGTAACAATATCGCCCATTTTATCCGCGTAAAAACGTCTTTTATCGACATGAGCATAACCTCGCTCTTGGATGGTCGAAATGATCGACGCATAAGTAGAAGGACGCCCAATGCCCCTTTTTTCCAGTTCTTTCACTAAACTGGCTTCCGTATAACGAGCCGGAGGCTTAGTAAAATGCTGGTTCGGATCGAGCTTATTCAGCGTTAGTGATTCGCCTACAGCCAATTCGGGTAAAACGACATCTTCGTCTTTCTTGCCCACTTGGGGCTGCACCTTCATGAAGCCATCAAAGCGGATCACACGACCACGAGTACGCAATTCATAATCACCGGCCTTGACAACAAGTGATGTACTGGTGAATTCGGCAGCGGTCATCTGACAACCAACAAACTGTTGCCATATCAACGTATAAAGCCGCTCTGCATCTCTTTCCATGCCTTTTAAGTTGTTGGGCGTCGTGGTCACAGAAGAAGGACGAATCGCTTCGTGAGCCTCTTGAGCGCCTTCCTTGCTGGAATACGATTTGGGCTGCGCCGGCAGGTAGCGATCGCCGTACTGCTGCTGAATATAATCACGACAGTTGGCAACAGCTTCTTGGCTTAAATTGGTGGAATCGGTACGCATGTAGGTGATGTAACCTGCCTCGTAGAGGCGCTGCGCCAGCATCATGGTTTTCTTTACGCTAAAACCCAATCGCGTACTCGCGGCCTGCTGTAGCGTCGAGGTAATGTAAGGCGCGCCAGGCTTGGACTGGGTTGGCTTGTCTTCCCTTTGGCTAACAACGTAGTGTTCTTTTTGCAGAGTCGACACAGCCGCCATAGCTTGAGCTTCGCTCAAAGGTTTAAACGCTTCTCCAGCAAAACGTTTCACCTCAAATCGAACCTTGCTGCCTTGCTGACTGTCTAGATCAGCAAATACATCCCAATACTCTTCTGGGATAAACGCTCGAATTTCACGCTCACGCTCCACCACAAGCCGCACAGCTACCGACTGCACTCGGCCAGCTGAAAGCCCTCTGGCAATTTTCTCCCACAACAGCGGTGATACCATATAACCCACAACGCGATCTAAGAATCGTCGAGCTTGCTGCGCATTAACTCGATTCTGATCGATAGGGCCAGGCTGTTTAAAAGCATCTTGAATAGCGGATTTAGTGATCTCATTAAACACGACTCGGCGATAACGGGATTCATCACCGCCAATCGCTTGCTGCAGATGCCAAGCAATGGCCTCCCCCTCTCTATCCAAATCCGTCGCGAGATAGATGGTATCGGCCTTAGCCGCTAATTTCCGGAGCTCATCAATCACTTTTTCTTTGCCTGGCAAAATTTCGTAATGGGCCTCCCAATTATTTTCTGGATCGATACCCATACGGCTGATCAGCTGCTCTTTGGCCTTTTTTCTTTTGTGAACGACCTTGTCTTCAGGTGACATCTTACGAGTAATGGCAGCCTGACGTGCGCGCTCTTTAGCGTCTACCGGCTTTTTATTGCTGCCACTGGTAGGAAGGTCACGGATATGCCCAATACTAGACTTTACTATGTACTCATCGCCCAGGTACTTATTGATCGTCTTGGCTTTCGCTGGCGACTCAACAATGACTAACGACTTACCCATATATGCCTTCTTATTTGATCGGTAACCGTCTAAACAATGTTTTATTTAGACGTATATGCAAAATTAATAAAACCTTACTGAGGCTTTATTCCTAAATCTTGTGCTCTAGAGTCTAAGACCCATTCATTGTTTGTGCGTTCTCTGAGCCCACCTACTATTTACATTCATATGCTCATCACAACTCATACGCGGCTCTCAGGCTTTATAGGCTCTGATGCCCTCGGTATGAACGTGCATTATCCCGCTCGCACTTACCTCACCACAGTGACGTTCATTGCCTCTGAAGAAAGCCTACTTTTACGCACTCTGCCAAAGCAAGGTTGCGCATATATAAGGGCTTAGCTTTACAGGGTCAAGACACCTTCATGGATTTAAGTGCAAAACACGCAAAAATCCAGCGCGCAGATTGACTTTGGCGCTTCCTTTTTAGACATAACACAGTTTGTAGAAAATTGAAAAGGTCGCTCGGTAGCAATTTGATCCAGTTTCTTCGGCTACACTGTGACGGGTGAACTTTTTAGCGTGCAAACGGCGTACAAGTCGTGCTCAAGCTGTTTGTGCCCGTGCCGATATATCAAGCACACACGCAAGCAACTGGCCTGAGGGGAGTTTGAGATGTCTCAGCACTGTAATAGTAAGTTAATATTCAGCCGTCGTTTACTATCATGACCACCACTCTGATTATCTGTTTTTTACTGGCCCTACTGTCGTTGGTAGCGGTGAGTGTTGTGAATGACCGAGAAAATCGACGTCGTGTGGTCAATAAAAAACTGCGTGAAATGAAGCAACGTGTCAAAGACATGGAAGAACTGGTATTAGAACTGGATCAGCTTCTGGAGAACAAATCTATAGCGCGATTTATTAATGATGAAATCCTTGCCATGATTTCTGCCATACAACAGGCTAACCCTGATACCACCCATCTTGTGGCCAACTACCAAACCGCGTTGATTCGTGGTGATGCGCTGACGGATC
Source organism: Pseudomaricurvus sp. (assembly GCA_965656525.1). Taxonomy (GTDB): domain Bacteria; phylum Pseudomonadota; class Gammaproteobacteria; order Pseudomonadales; family Cellvibrionaceae; genus Pseudomaricurvus. The sequence goes on from CBFHKY010000004.1 coordinate 146,672, forward strand.
AAGAGCAAGACACACCACTGGATCGCTTAAAAGACAGCGATTCTCAAATTGCGCGCAGCCGCAAAGTGCTCGAAGAAACGGCCGTTATTCTTCGCAAGCAGCAGGCAACAGGAAAACTGGAATATGAGCAAATGAGCGCGTTTCTGACCGACTTAAGCTGGGCACACTTAATGGTCGCGGTCATATCTCATGTTGGACAGGGGCACAAGCGTGTTCGACGTGGGGACATTTTAGGAGCCCATGCGTTTTATAAAAAAGCGCAACAGCTGGCCATGCAATCCTCACATCCCGACACTCGCCGCCACCGCTGCATTAAAGAGCTGACAGAAATGTTGACCAACAAACGCCAGGCTTTGTCTTTGGATATCATGCCCGAATCCCATCTCAACCCAGCCCCTAAAGCGTCTACAGCTGAGCAGCCTGAGCAAACCTCAACGCCGCCCCTTTAAATCAACTGAGAAATAGCTTCACACCGTGCTCAGCTTATCAATGACCAGCATCTCATGCTGGACCGAAAGCAACTGCACTTAAACAGACCCATTAAAAGATCCGTTGAGCATCGCCTTATACTTTCGGGAGATCTTGCTCCGTGACCGTTTCTTTTACAGGTACTGTTTGTATTGCTTGCGCTGCTTGTTTTAACCACTCGGTTATTTCAACAACCGTATCCTCTGAGCCAAACTCATTCCAGAACAAACCTAAACCTTGCGGGCCAGCAGAGATTGCTACGGCTTTGACAGGCACAACGGACAACAAAGGTCCCAGTTTAGCCACGGGAGGCGGAGTATCCCCCTCCGCTTGCTGCCATTCTTGGAAATAATGCAATTCATGGGTGTATTTTTGTTTCGCTAACGACCACATATGGCGCGCTTTTTTTTTCGAGTCCCAGGGTAGGCAATACATTGGTAACGTCTTGATGTGCTTGGGGCACTGTGTTCCTTTCGGTGGCACCTGGAGGTGTACTCGCAAACCTAACTTCATCGCGGTTTCACGCAAATGAGACAGACGTCGCTGATCAGCACTAGGCTGCATCATCATAATTGGCCCGAGCAATAGCGCTACTACACCAATACAAATAATAACGGGTAACCACATAAAAACTCCGTATCCCTGCTCGAAAATCAATCAGCAGCCTTAGTTGATTTGAATCTATGAAAAAAACTTTGAAGCAGCTAGTATGATGCTAACACACCATAATAAGGGAAAACTTATGAGCGAATATAAGCACGTTCTTGCCGCTATAGACTTAAGCGATGAAGCCCCACAAGTTATCAACCGCGCCCATGCCCTAGCAGCCTCCAGCGGAGCCAAACTGTCCCTGGTACATGTTATTGAGCCACTGACTTTTGCTTACGGCGGCGACATCCCAGTTGACCTTAGCGAAATTCAAAATCAGCTAGAACAACAAGCTACAGAAAAACTTAACGAGTTGGCGACGACTGCTGATGTGACCAGTGATAACCAACACATTCTCGTCGGTCCATCCGTTGCTGAAATTCATGCTCTTGCCGATCAACTATCCGTTGATCTGGTTGTGCTTGGTAGCCATGGCCGACAGGGTTTGGCGCGACTGCTAGGCTCTACAGCTAATGGCGTCTTGCACGGGGCAAATTGCGATGTTTTGGCAGTCCGAGTAAAAGACTCGTAAGTGACACCTTGGCCACCACAAGCCTCTAGGGATGCTAAACAACCTCCAAGAGGCTTGCAAAATACGCTGTTAGAAGTAGAGTGAAGCAGTCTTCACACCGTGCAGGCTATTGTTCTGCTTCGAGCTCTTCCCAGCGGTTAAACTTGACTTCTAACTGAGCTTGCAGCTCTTCCAGCTTCGTTAGTGTTGTCTGTACCGCTGACTGTTCCGCGTTATAAAAATCCGGCTGCGACATCTCTACTTCAACTTCGCTGATTTGACGCTCTAGCGTTTCAATTTCGCGCGGCAACGAATCCAGTTCTTTCTGTAACTTGTAACTCAACTTTTTTTTAGGCTCTTGCACGTCAGTTGAGGTTACCGAACTTGGAGCGCTAGGTGTTGTATCTGAAGCTCTTTGCTTTTCCGCTTTAGCATTGGCTTTTGCCGCTTCGATATCAAACCACTGACCTCCTTGACGTAGCCAGTCTTCATAGCCGCCTACGTATTCTAAGACCTTACCTTCGCCTTCAAAGGCAATAGTGCTTGTGACAACATTATCTAGGAAAGTCCTATCGTGGCTGACCAGCAACAATGTCCCTTCAAACTGACCAAGAATGTCTTCGAGCAACTCAAGGGTCTCTACATCCAGATCATTTGTCGGTTCATCGAGAACTAGCAAGTTACTGGATTTACTGAACAGTTTTGCCAACAACACTCGATTGCGCTCGCCACCAGAAAGCGCTTTTAACGGTGTTCGTGCACGCTCACCCGTGAATAAAAAGTCGCTCAAATAACTGATAATGTGTTTGGTTTTACCGCCCAACTCAATGCTTTCACGGCCACCAGCAACATTGTCTACAGCGTTTTTTTCCAGATCCAGCTGGTTGCGTAACTGGTCAAAATAAGCAATATCCAAATTGGTACCCAGCCGAACATTGCCTTGATCAGGCTCTAGCTGGCCCAAAATAATTTTCAGCAGAGTACTTTTACCCGCGCCATTCGGACCAATCAAGCCAATCTTATCGCCACGAATAATGGTGGTAGAAAAGTCGCCGATCACAACATTACCGGCAAACGCCTGTTGCACATGCTCCAGTTCCGCCACTAACTTGCCAGATGCTGACGAGGTATGCACTTCCATTTGAGCATTGCCTTGCTGCTCGCGTCGCTGAGAACGCTCATCGCGCATGGATTTCAGTGCTCTGACACGTCCTTCGTTACGGGTTCTACGAGCCTTAATGCCCTGCCGAATCCATTTTTCTTCTTCGGCTAAACGTTTATCGAAGAGCGCATTGTGGCGATCTTCTTCAGCCAACTGCTGCTCGCGAAACTCTAAAAAGCTTTGGTAATCGCCATCCCAGCTACGAATATGTCCCCGGTCCAATTCGACGATTCTGGTGGCTAACTTTTGCAAAAAGCTGCGGTCGTGGGTAATAAATACCACCGCCCCACGAAACTCTAAAATTTGGCGTTCCAGCCACTCAATGGCCAGTACATCCAAATGGTTGGTTGGTTCATCCAGCAACAGTACATCTGGCTCTTGGACCAATGCTTTCGCCAGAGAAACCCGACGTCGCCAGCCCCCCGACAGCTCTGCCATGGTTTTATCCGCTGGTAAGTCCAAACGACTGATCACGGTTTCGACACGCTGTTGTAAGCTCCAGCCATCGTGAGCTTCGATTTCTTGCTGCGCGTCTGCCAGTGCCGCCCAAGAGTCTGGGTTTTCTGCGTCCGCCAATAAACGGTGGTAACGTGATAACACCTCTCCGGCTTCCGCTAAACCGCTGGCTACCGCCTCATACACGGTCAATTCATCCGCTTCGGGAAGGTCTTGCTCTAAGCGTGCACATTTTAAAGCCGACTGGCGCCAAACACTGCCATCATCCAGAGCCAAATTGCCATCAAGGACCTTAAGCATCGTGGATTTACCAGCACCGTTGCGACCAATAAGACAAATGCGTTGGCCGCGCTCTATACTGAAATCAACCTTATCCAATAGAACTTGGAGACCGTAGTTCAAACAAGCTTTTTTTAACTCAATCAGCGACATAAAACCGTATCGTTCCGCTTAAAGTGGGAGGCACAAAATATGGGGGCACATAGTACTTGGAAACGCCAAGGAAGAGAAATTGTCATCGATGAAGTGACGCTGCTTTCTTCTTGATCACTGTTTTTGTAATATTTAGCGCAATAACGCTAATAATAAGCCTCTACCGTGCTGCAAACACTTACTCTATCCCCTACAATAAAACCATCACTTCTAATTATTGGCAGAACAATATGCCACACGATCATGATTTACTGATCCTTTCGCAATCTGTGTTCAAGGGCGCCTACAACCGTCTCATTGCTGGTGGGTTACGATACTTAACTTTTGTTATTCTGAGCAGCGGCCTTTTCGTAAACACAGGGCTTGTCAGTGCCTCAGCAGAAGGTACCGACCTGCTTCAGAGTTACAGTACATCGTTAACCCCCGACAAGGCGTTTCTACAACAAAGGCAAGACTATTTAGACGCCAAAATTGCATTAAGACAGGGTAAGGTTCAAGCCTACCAGCAACTGCGTAAAAAATTAGACTCCTACCCACTGGTGGTTTATCTCGACTTTTATGCACTGAACCGTCGCTTGTACCTGCTACCTCATGAGGACATCAAAGAGTTCTTGGGCAATCATGCCGATACACATTTAGCGCCTAAACTGCGCGGACGCTGGTTGAAATTACTCGCCAAAAAAAGACTTTGGTCGCACTTTAATCAGTTTTACGATCCTGACATTGCCTCTACCAAACTGCAGTGCCAATCTTTATTAGCTCGTTATCACACTGGAGACACAACTGCCTTACAAGAAACCGAGCACCTGTGGAATGTGGATGTTTCACAGCCGTCTGAATGTGACCCATTATTCAAACTATGGGAAGACAAGGGATTGTTAACACAGGCGCTTGTTTGGGATCGCTTTCAAAAAACCATACAAGCTCGCCGCACCTCCCTGGCTCGCTACCTTGCAAAAAAACTGGAAGGCGAGTACGCCCAAACGGCGCAATTATATCTGGAAATACATCGCCACCCCCAAAAGATTTCCGAGCACGACCGTTTTGCCAGCCAAACGCCAGACATGCAAACTATTATTTTGCATGGGGTGCAACGATTGGCGCGACGTGATTCGCTAAAAGCTGTGACAGAGTGGGAGAAGTACGATGCCCAACAGCTGTTTGCCGATGAACCTCGCCGTCAAACACAACAGTTGCTGGCCGTAGAGTTGGTTAAAGATGGTCACCAACACGCCGCCGATCGACTGCTTACCCAAATTCCGAATTTTGATAACGAGCAAGTCACCGAGTCGCTGGTTCGTGAAGCCCTGAAACAGCAGGATTGGCCACGTGTATATCAGCACATTACCCAGTTACCCAAGAGCGAACAACAAACTGAGCGCTGGCTCTATTGGCGCGCGCGCGCCATGCAAGAAGCAGATATATCTGACCCCATTTTGGGTCTACCTAAAACCATCTATGAAAAAATCGCTACCGAGCGCAGTTACTACGGTTTTATGGCTGCCGACCACCTAGGGAATCATTACAACTTAGGAGACGTTCCCGCTGAAATAAACCGCGATGCGATGCGACAAGTCATCAATCATCCATCTTGTCGACGCGCACAGGAGCTGCGTGCCATTAATGACAATTTGAATGCTAATCGAGAATGGTATTACATGAGTCAGCAGTTTTCTCGCGAAGAAGAGTTCATTGCAGCAGCAAAATTAGCTGATCAGTGGGGCTGGCACCACAAATCAATTATGTCGATGGCCTCAGCTAAATATTGGGATGATCTTGAGCTGCGTTTCCCGCTGCCATACAACGAGCCGATGCTGGCAGCCGCAAAGCGGTTTCAAATTTCGCCTCTATTGCTGTATTCGGTCGCCCGACAAGAAAGTGCTTTCGCAGAATCTGCTCGCTCCCCTGCGGGTGCGATGGGTTTGATGCAATTGATGCCCACTACCGCAAAAAGCACTGCCAGAAAAGCCGGTTTGCAATACCGTAAAACCGACCTTCTGAACCCAGGCAAAAACATCCAGCTCGGTAGCTTTTATCTTACTGAACTTCTACAACGCTATCAGGGTAATCGCGTTCTGGCATTAGCCGCTTATAACGCAGGCCCATACCGTGTTGATGGCTGGTTAAAACAATCCAGTAACAACCTTCCTCCTGATGTATGGATAGAGGTTATTCCCTTCCGTGAGACACGTAAATATGTACAAAATATTCTCGCCTATTCAGTCATCTATGGCTATCGCACTGGTACCATTCCACCGCTGTTAAATAACGAAGAAAGCAACCGGACACTTTAAGGATTCTGGTCTATGCTTTAAGCATTGATCAAATGCAGGTGTGGGCAAAGTGACTAAGAATGGCAACCCAGCAGCGCTGTCTTATGATGAAGAGCTGCTTCATATCAAAGAAACCATCACCATGCTCTGTTTGGCTGTTTGTCAAATCGAAGCGTCACTCAATGACAGTAACAAATCGGTGGATTCGCTCACGGCCTCTTTTTCCGATTTAGCCACTCATTCTCGATCAGTAGATCAAAGTATTCAGTCAATGAACGATCAAAGTGATTTGCCCTTGATCAAAGAAAAAGTGAAAGAAACCTCAAACGAAATTCAAACCAAGATCAATCAGGCTATCACCGCTTTTCAGTTTTATGATCGCATCAGCCAGCGACTTGACCACGTAGCACGGAGCCTAGAGAGTGTCAGTGACACCATAGGTGATCAAGAAAAAATTAATGACATAAATATTTGGCAAGCTATTCAGGCATCGGTTAAAAGCAGCTACACGATGGAGTCTGAACGGATTATGTTTGAACACATTGTTCGCGGCTCAACGATTAGAGAAGCTCTAGAAGTGTATCGGCATCACTTCTCTGAAGAAGATATAAGTGAAGAAGACGGAGATGAAATAGAGCTTTTCTAGCTCAGAGATTTTCAAAAAACCTTATGTTCATCCCCTGATAAAAAAGTGAAAAACCGTTACAAGATCACTCATCAATAGCTATCCGCTTCAGTATTACTTTGCGTTTGGATCCCCGCGATCGATTATTTTAAACTGCCATTATCGATTCTAGCTTTCAAATGCTTTTGCACTTTTAAGGCCAAGTCGTCTGGCTGAAACTTGGATAGGAAATCGTCACACCCTACTTTCTTTACCATCGCTTCATTAAAATTACCCGATAACGATGTATGCAGCATAATATGCATATCTTTCAGCGTCGCATCTAAGCGAATTTCATGAGTCAACCGATAGCCGTCCATTTCAGGCATTTCGGCATCTGTTATCAACATCAAGTAGTCATTAGGGACATTGACACCTTCGGCCGCTTGCGATTTTAAAAAATTCAGCATGCGTAACCCATCCGGAAAGTACACCGTTTCCAGCCCTAGGTTTTTTAAGGTTGAGGCCGCCTGGTTGTAAGCAGTCATTGAATCATCGGCCATCAATATTTTAAGCTGGCGACTAGATGCAAATTCTACCAAGTCTAAATCGAGAACATCTTCAGAGACATCTGTATCGTAAGGAACAATTTCTGCCAATACACGTTCCACATCGATAATTTCTACCAACTGATCGCCTAACTGAGTGATCGCTGTCAGAAAGTGTTCACGACCTGCACCTTTAGGTGGCGGTAAAATGGTATCCCAATTTAAATTGACGATTCGATCTACAGGTCCAACCAAGAATGCCTGTACACTGCGATTATACTCTGTGACGATCAAATTGCAGTTTTCCAGGTCTTTCAGCGCAGGCCGACCAATCGCCGCACTCAAATCAATCACAGGAATGGTTTTCTTACGCAGGTGAGTAACCCCCACTACGTGTGGATCACTGTGCGGCAAGGCTGTTAACGCTGGCACTTTAAGGACCTCTTGAATTTTAAACACATTCAAGGCAAAAAGTTGCCGTCCAGACAGACGAAACATTAACAATTCTAGGCGGTTTTCGCCCACTAGCTTTGTTCGCTGATCAACTGTTTTTAATATCTTTGACATAGGCTGTATCCAGTGGGTATCCCGACCCTGTAAGTGTAGTTCATGCAAAAACACTCTTAAGGGAAACATCGGCCAAAAAGGCTAAATCCTTAGTACCTTTTTACATATGGCCCCACATAACGAGCGTTAGCGGGGTTCCGTACTCGATGCTTTTTATGACAGCCCAACGCACGAGTGATTAACTAAGTATAGTTATCGAGGTAGGTACGCAGGCCCTGCTCGTCAAAGGGCCAACCAAGCCCTTGTTGATCCTGCTCAACGGCAACAACAGGGATGCGCACGCCAAAACGCTCGACGAGATCATTGTCATCGGCGATTTCAACCTCTTGTAATCGATAATCAAATTCTGACAATACAGGCCAAGCCACTTGCTTAGCCTGCTCACACAAATGACATCCCAGCGTGGTGTAAAGGTAAAGTGTTTTCATAAACGATCACCCAGCAATATAGAAGGCTATGGTAGATCATAAATGGTGGGGGTCAACGGTCTTCAGCTTGGTTAGGCTATTGCTCCAAACTCTTCACAACCGATTCTAAGCGTGGTTGAAAATTGGATTCTAAGCTGCGCTCAAAATATTGACTCAGCTCTGTTAGCAAACTGCCCCCATCTTGAAATTGATCGGCTTGTTGCAGAGCATCCATCACACCCTGGACAAAATGCCCTAAAGGCTTCATGTCTGCGGCCAAAGTGCCGTTTTCAGAACGACCACCTACATCTTGATAAACCGATGTCGCACGCTGCACTTGAGTCTGTGTCAATTTAAGGGCAAAACCAGTGATCTCATCGGAGTCGTAGCCTATCTCAGAGGCTTTCTGAAATGCGGCCTCAACATCACCATTATAGAAATCACTCGCTAATTGATTAATGCTGGCCAACAACTCGTTAATAGCCTTGAGTTCATCGGCATCCAGCTCGCCGTCTATGGTGAGTGAGAACTCATCACGGCTGGATTGTGATCGAGCATAATCCAGTAAAGTGGCCACGCCACCCGCTTGCTCACCATAAGCTTGGGTCACACTGGCACGCATCGAAGAAACAGAAATAGCCACCTTGTCACCGTCGGCGGTGGTAAGGTTAAAGCTAAAACCTCGACTCTGCGCTTCATCATAACGGCTGCCAACTTGAGAGACAGCTGGAGCTTGAACAGCGCCTTCACTGTCAGGCTCTGATAAATACGTCGCTTTTAATTCATCAACACCAGCAAAGACTAAGTCGTAGGTCTGCTGTATATCGGCCGAAACCGCATCACTGAGTAAGCCCATATCCTCAAGAATGGCATTGGCTTCGCTAAAACCTTGCATAAAACCACTTAGGCCAGCCTCAATACGCGAGGCGAGCGCTTCCTCAGAAGCACCATCCTGCACATCACGCTGCAACTGAGCGTTTATAAAAGACAATATATTATTGGATGCCTGGCGTGCACCTTCGGAGGGTTCTGTTATGGCTGCTGTGGCGTTTATTGCGGGCTCATTACCCTGTGACAAGCTCAAGGTTTGCTGCAACTGAGTATAACGCTCTGATCGAATAAATATGGTTGAAGGGCTGGATGTCGCACGCGAAGAAGCCGCTGTCTCCTGCTCTGTGGCTTTAGGCTGTGGCGCCTGATGGCCTTGCACTGGGGAGCGCGGGCTTTGATTTGCCAAATCAGAACGCGCCAATCCTGTGTTTTGGTGAACCCCAGAACCTTGATGAGACGTAGATACCAACATAACGTGCCCTCCTGCCTAAACTCGAATAAACCCATACAGGCGAAAAAGCCTGCTTAGGGGAATTCTATCGGCCAAAAGAGGCACAACTATAAGATCGATTAGATCTATCAACATTGCTGACTAGATCAGGAGACCCCGCGGATCAGCCCCATACACTCAAATACGCGACCGCCAGAACAATAATGAACCCAAGGAGTACCGCTATTACGATACCGTGGCGACCGCCTGTTGAGTGTGTAGACATCGAGTGGCCAGTCGCAGAGTATTGGTTCGCCAAGGTATTTTGTGTTGTTGGGTGCTTGAGTCTGGAACTACTAAGGGTGCCTTTCGGCCTTCTAGAAAGGCTCGCGGCAACGTGGCTATGTTGTTTATCAAGCACTCTTACCGTGGTTTTATCGGTATCGGCAAAAGGGCCAATCACTGAAAAGCTCAATGCACCAAAACGCAATTCATCGCCATGTTTGACAAGGGACTCCGACACACGCACATCATTCACAAAAGTACCGTTGGATGAGTCCAAATCCTTGACCGACAAAACACCAGAATTCAGATTCAGCTGAGCATGATGCCGAGATAATTGAGCCGCTGCCAAAGTGATTTCACAATCCGAAGCCCTACCAATGAGTGTATGTTTATCAACGCCAAAACTGAGACTCTCAAAATCTGAATTTGTACCCAGTAAAGACCAACCTGTTAGCGCTTTTTCATTCTTGATGGCACTCATGGCTTTGTTTTCAAGTTTCGTGTCGACCACTTCGAGCGTTAAATCACAAAGACTGACTCGATCACCTGGCTGCAATTGAACGTTAATCAACGGTTTTACGAACTGATCGTTTACGTAAGTGCTTGAGGAGTCGTGCAATAGCCGAAACATCATTAAATTGTGGTTTACGCGAATTTCGGCGTGATACGGAGCAAAAGTATCAGCACTTAATACTAGGTCGTTGTCGTCCGCCGAGCCTAGTGTCACTTTCGGCTCTACCAACCAAACACCCTTTTGCTCACTGTTGGTAAATCGCAATTTAAACATGCACCAAATTCCTTTGGGGTCGCGTTATTGTTGCTGAAAACAGGCATTTCTAAAACAGCCTCTAAACCTCAAAGAAGGCTTGTATACGGCTTTTTTCCCACATGGCGTCTTGATAACCCAGCTCAACCAACTCATCTATGTAAGGTTTTTCAAAGAGCAGATAACTACTGGTCGTCGCTCCGCCCCCTTTGGTTGTGGCACCTGCCGAACGCAAAAAATAGCGCACGCTACGAGGCATCGACTTTAAACGCCGACCTGCAATTTTATCCAGTTGTTTACTGGGAGAAATCGCTAAAGTTTCCACGGGTCGTAACGCAATGCCTTTTTCCACCAGTGTTTCCGTAGGGATCAAACGCAGCAACTCATTGACTCTTTCCAGGTGCTCTAAATCCCCCTCCAAGCTGTCAATAAACGCACTGCTGAATAAGTGACCGAAGACTTGAGCAATGGAAGGTGAATGTTTCGTGGGAATTTGTGGTTTGCCCCAATGAAGAGGGTTTCGGTTGCCAGAAACACCAATCACAAAAATCCTATCGGCCCCTAAATGCAAAGCTGGACTGATGGGTGCGACCTGACGCAATGCTCCATCACCATAATAATCGCGCCCAAGGCGGGCTGCAGGAAAAATACCTGGAATCGCACTAGAAGCCATTAAATGATCCAAAGACAACTTGGCATGTACCCCAGTACGACGGTAACGACGCCATTCACGGACATCGTTGCCCTGGCAGAAACTGATAGATTCTCCGCTACTGTAATTCATCGCTGTTACAGATACCGCTTTTAAATGACCAGAATCGAGAGATTCCCCCAACTGCGGAAAGTGAATGTGTTCACCGATAAATTCACGCAACGGTGCATTGTTTAATAAAGCAATAGAATGTTTTTTACCAATGCCTTCATTCATCAGAGATGCCAAGAGACGTCCACCACCTGCCAGCAAGCTCATCCAGCTGGTGTGAAAAACTTTAGTCGTTTCTAGCTGTTGCCAAATATCATTCAGATTATCAATTGAGTCTGAAAAGTTGCCCGAATGTGTGGCTAACGCCAGTGCATTCAGTGCTCCAGCTGAGGTACCACAAATCACAGGGAAGGGGTTGTGTGCTGTTTTAGGCAGTAGCTCCTTCACTGCATTTAAGACGCCCACTTGATAGGCCGCTCGAGCACCGCCACCCGACAGAATTAGCCCATTGGTTGGGGTATAGCTCTCTATGGAGTGACCCGCGTCACCACCCATTAGCTGGCCTAATAACGACATTAACTAAGGTCTCAACTTCAATGCATAAACCGTGGCAATATCACGACGAGGTACTGGAGGATTCTATACTCTCAGCTTTGAGTTCTCTTCGTAGTACTTTACCAACATTGGTTTTAGGTAATTCACTTCGGAATTCTATAAAATCCGGTACTTTGTAAGCGGTCATACGCTCCTTACAAAACTTGAGGATATCCTGAGCGGAAAGTGATGGGTCTTTCCTCACCACAAACAATTTAACCGCTTCACCGGTTTTTTTGCTTGGCACACCAATCACAGCGGCCTCCAGTATACCTGGGTGCAAAGTAACTTCCCCCTCCACTTCGTTCGGATACACATTAAAGCCCGATACAATAATCATGTCTTTTTTACGATCGACAATGGTAATAAAGCCTTCTTCGTCGATGGTGGCAATATCGCCAGTCTTTAGCCATCCTTCGGCATCAAGAATGTCAGCCGTTTCTTCTGGACGTTGCCAGTAGCCCTTCATCACTTGCGGCCCTCTCACCACCAGCTCTCCCGGTCCGACTGAAAGGTCATCACCGTTATCATCACAGAGTTTAACTTCAGTCTGTGCTACCGCCTGACCTACTGTTCCTATATGGATGTTGCTGGGGTAGTTGGCCGCAATCACAGGTGAGGTCTCTGTCATACCGTAGCCTTCGGTCACCGCACAGCCAGTGACTTTTTTCCAGAGCTCGGCCATATCAGAGGTTAGCGCCATACCACCAGATGCGGTGAGCTTGAGTTTGGAAAAATCCAGTTGTTTAAACGCAGGGTAATGACACAAACCATTAAACAGCGTGTTCAGACCTACAAACCCCGTCACCTGAAAAGGTTTCATGGCTTTGACTAACGATTTCAGGTCACGAGGGTTGGGAATCAAAATGTTGTGATTGCCTGATCGAACCAACATCATGCAGTGAATGGTGAACGCATAAATATGATACAACGGTAACGGTGCCACAAACGTTTCTTGTGCCGTTTCATTAAATTCACCAATACGCTCGTTGGTCTGCTCCATGTTTGCCACGATATTTCTGTGGGTCAACATGGCACCCTTAGAAATCCCCGTGGTACCTCCAGTGTACTGAAGTACTGCAACGTCAGATGGCTCTATATCTACTGTCAAAAAAGGCTTCTTAGCCCCTAAATCCAATGCGGTTCGAAGTGCGATCTGATTTGGAAAACGAAAAGCCGGCACCATTTTTTTTATGTGTTTGACCACAAAATTAATGATGGGACGCTTGGGAAAGCTGTGTAGGTCAGCCAGCTCCGTTACCACTACCGTTTCAACGGAAGTTTTATCAATAATACTCGCCGCGGTGTCGGCCAAGTTCGCCATAACCACCAATAACTTTGCACCAGAATCATTCAACTGGTGTTCGAGCTCGCGTTGCGTGTACAAAGGGTTGGTGTTAACTAAAATCAAACCAGCCCGCAGCACACCAAACACAACCACGGGGTACTGCAATAAGTTAGCAAGCTGCACGGCCACTCGATCACCAGGTTTCAGCGCTGTGTGGTGTTGTAGATAGCTCGCAAACTGTTCACTGTAAGTATCGATTTGAGAGAACGTGAGGGTTTGACCAAGACAGGTGAACGCAGGCAAGTCGTTAAACGTGTGTAAGGCTTCTAAAAAGACATCGGGGATGGTACGCGAGGTTTCATTTTTCATTATTATGTGTCCCGTTGCTCTGCGCGTTGGACGTACGAATACGTATTTGGGGAGCAATCCCTTGCTCAATCATCGCGCTTGAATGTCGAAGAAAGTTAAAAATTAAAGCTGTCTACATCCATATCCATTAAGTTGTCAGATCCAGACGAAATACTTAACGCCAACGCCTGAGTTCGAGGCAATATACGAGCAAAATAGTATTTGGCTGTTTGAATTTTGGCCTGATAAAAGCGACTATCGCCACTACCATCGGCTATAGCTTGCTCTGCTTTTAAGGCGGCCAGCGCCCAGAAGTACGCCAATACAAAATAACCAGAATACATTAGGTAGTCTACCGATGCTGCACCCACTTCATCCTGATTTTCAAGAGCTTTCATACCAACGTTCAGTGTTAACTCACCCAATTGTTTGTTGATTTTCGCAAGTTCATCCACAAAATCTTTGCCCTTGTTGGCTTCACAGAATTTGTGCACTTCTTTAGTGAACGGCTTCATGATCTCGCCCTGACTCATCAGCACCTTACGCCCCAACAAATCTAAAGCTTGAATCCCAGTAGTGCCTTCGTAAAGCATTGCAATACGAGCATCACGCACATTCTGCTCCACCCCCCATTCAGCGATATAACCGTGACCACCAAAGCATTGAAGGGCTAAGTTAGCGGATTCAAAACCCGTCTCGGTTAAAAAGGCTTTTGCGATGGGGGTAAGGTACGATAATTTTTCATCTGCTACTTTTTTCGCGTCGTCATCACCGCTATCAATAATATCCACAAGCTTTGCACAATACCCCATGAACATACGTCCCCCTTCGGCAAGGGCTTTCTGAGACAGCAACATACGGCGGACATCAGGGTGTGCAATAATCGGGTCTGCGGGGCCATCGGGATTTTTAATGCCGCTTAAGGAGCGCATTTGTAAGCGATCACGGGCGTAATCTAAAGACTTCTGGAAACCCAGTTCGGCGTGAGCTACACCTTGCATGGCCGTGCCTAATCGGGCGGTATTCATAAAGGTAAACATACAGTTTAAACCTCTGTTGGCAGGGCCAATCAAATAACCTGTAGCGCCATCAAAATTCATGACACAAGTCGAGCTGGCTTTGATTCCCATCTTGTGTTCGATCGAACCACAAGACAATAGGTTACGCTCCCCCAAGCTGCCATCTTCATTGGCTAAAAATTTAGGTACAATGAAGAGTGAGATGCCTTTTGTACCAGCAGGTGCATCGGGCAGACGAGCCAAGACAATGTGCACGATATTTTCTGACATATCGTGCTCACCTGCTGAGATAAAAATCTTGGTGCCATGCAGAGCATAAGAACCATCATTGTTTGGTTCAGCCTTGGTTCGAAGCATGCCTAAGTCGGTACCACAATGGGCTTCGGTCAAACACATTGTGCCTGTCCATTCACCACTGATCAGGCGAGTCAGGTACTGCTCTTTTTGTGCCGCTGTACCGTGTTCCGCAATGGTATTCATCGCACCGTGAGACAGGCCAGGATACATGCTCCACGCCCAATTTGCGGTGCCTTGCATTTCATTGACCACCATTCCCAGTGATGGCGGTAAACCTTGGCCACCGTACTCTGTAGCATGACTCAAAGAGGGCCAGCCGGCTTCGACAAATTGCTGATAAGCTTCTTTAAAGCCTGAGGGCGTCTTAACTTCACTCTCTTCCCAAGTACAGCCTTCGGCATCACCTGATTGATTTAAGGGCGCCAGTACATTTTCACAAAACTTGGCACTTTCTTCAAAAATAGCATTTGCCAGTTCGCGGTTAGTGTCTGCAAACTGAGGCAAGCTTTGCCAGTGCCCTTCATAGTCGAACAGCTCGTATAGGGTGAAGTGGATATCACGAATAGGTGCTTTGTAATCTGTCATCCTGAAACCTCTGCTTAGATGTTATTACCAGGTAAGTATACTGCGCTACCTCACTGACGGCTGGAGGGCATTTTGACGACCCTTTTACAGTTTTACGCAGCCACCGACACCCAGTATTACCGCGTACTGACCATCATTGGGGTACTATCACAACATGAAAAGTATAAGCTCGGCAATCAAACTATAGCTCACAAAAGCATAACTATTTCCTATGGATAAAAATACAAATGTTAATGTCAGAGCGAGATGATGCAGGGCACGTCAAAATTTACGAAACAGTTTTTGAGCCAGCTTAAACAAGGCCACTAGAACGGCGGCCGATACAATCAGCCCAACACCCAGCAGGACTAGGACCCCCAGTAAGTTTAGAATTTGATCTGGGTCAGCTCCCCACCCCCAGATAGCCAGTGCAATAAATGCCAAGCTGGCCACCATAGAAATCAGAAAGGTAGAACGAGAACTGCGACGACTGCGAAACAACATAAAAGATCCGCTCCTCATTAAGTGACATGTACGGATCATTCTATCAGTGAACATTCTGAATTACTGCAGACCCGCCAAAAGGCGATGACCTCACGACGCCAGAGGTTGCAGCGCTAAGTGGCGTTCAATGACTTCGGCTATACCATCCTGCCAAACGGGGTAAGTCACTAAACTGGCAACAGACTTGACCTCTTCGGGAGCGTTTCCCAGTGCCACCCCCAAACCTGCGCGCTCTAAAAAAATCATATCAGAATGAGCATCACCAAATGACATGACTTCTGCAGCTGTAACTTGATGGTGCTCTAACAGTTGATCAAATGCATTGTGCTTGCAGGCTTGCTGACTTATGACACTGGCGAAAGTCCAATCTGGTTTAGCCGCCATCTTAGCGTATGCAAAGTGCAGTTCGGAGTGACGAGCTTCTAACGCCAGTAGCTTTTCGTGCTCGGCCGGTGTTGTGGAGGCAAACAACAGTTTTATAACGGGGAACTGGCCGACTAGGGCCATTAAATTCGTATACGTCGGTATGCTGCGCAAATGCTGACTGTGCAATACACTCAGCTCAGTTTCGGCACCTACAAAATATTCATTCTGACCATAGATTTCAGTATGTAACTGAAGGGCTTGCGCCTCTGTAACCAAAGTCTGGATCATACTGTCTTTCAGAGGGTAGCACGCCAGAATCTGGCCATTAGGTTGCTCTATTAAAGCCCCTGTGTAAAACACCCCGACATCCTGCAATTGCAGCTCACGAATTAAGAACTCTGCCGCAAATTTAGGTCGCCCAGAAGCCACAGCTGTTTTTACCCCTGCAGCTCTCAAGGCCAAGACAGCGTCTTTGACTCTCGCCGTATAATTGCCATCCAAGCCCAATAAAGTGCCATCAATATCAAAGAAAGCCAGCTTATAACGTTGGGCCAACAAGCTTTGTGCTTCGGGTGAATCTAGAGTGATCATTGTATTTTCCACAGTTCTTTTTAATGAACCGTTGAAGATGGTGGTAACCATTTAGAGACTAGAGGCTTAAGCTACCTTCATGGCTCCACTCACAGCGGACTTGCATGTCGCCAGAGCCCGGCTCATGCCAATTGCTATTGGATTCCCACGTAAAGGTATGCGTACCGGAAAGCTCCGTCTCTAAGTGCACCGTTGCGGATACCCAGAACATTTTACTGAGCAGTGTTTCAAATTGCTCGATCCACTGCTCCCATTCGTATTCAACGGCTTGATAAGACGCCCCAAAATGCATGACCTCGGTTTGATAATTGCCGTGATCGACCTCCACACGAGGAATAGCGAACATCTCTTGGCACAAAAACGGCCAATCATCCGCATTCGGCAACTCCAGCATCGCCTGGCGATTTACGTGGCGACGGGTCGTATCCAGATCCGCCAAAAAAGCGTCTTTAATACAGCCGTAGACAATCGATTCCTGATCCATGTTTAACTTAACTCATTCACGCAGACAGTTTAAATACCCTTAAAAAAACCACCAGCCGCTGTTTAAACGTTTCTCGCAGCTTTGCAGCTGGCGCTGATACAATGCGGCACGAGCCGATACTTTTTTGGCGACCGTCTTTAGCCAAGCTTTTTTATTGTACGTTCCGCGATTATAGCCACCATGCCCTTCGTGGTAGGCCAAATACAACCTGTATGGGTCGTTTTTACTGATCTTACAAGATTTATTGCTAATGTGGTTGTACCAGCCCACAAAATCAATGGCATCTTCGAAGTCGTCGCGATCGGCTCCCCAGCTGCCTGCCTGTTTTTTGTACCAATCCCAAGTCTCATCTTTGGCTTGAGAAAACCCATAAGCGCTGCTTTTTCTTGGCCCAGGGATGACCCATAATATTTTACTGCGTGGGGGTTTAGCTTTTGGCTGAAAACGGGATTCTTGGTAGACAAACGACATCAATATGGGGATAGGCACTCCCCAGCGTTTACTGGCGTCTTTGGCATCGTCGTACCAACCGTCTTTCTCGTCGAAAATATCACAGAGGTTTTCGACGTGTTTCGGTGGTGAGGTCACACAGCCCGATAACAGCAACACCCCCATAAAGGCCATAGCCAGTTTAATCTTCATAAACACCGTGCTCCCGCAACAGATCAACCAATTGGGTTTCGGTTTTAGTTTCTATGCCCAGCTCCTGAGCTTTTACGTATTTAGAGTTGTTCTCAGCACCCCCGCCCACTACCACGCAGTGGGTTTTTGCCGATACGGAACCGGCGACCTTGGCACCTAGTTCTTGCAATAACTTTTTCGCGTGATCTCGCTTAATCGTATCGAAGGTTCCTGTGACCACATACGTTTGACCTACAAGGGGTTCGTTTTTTTGCTCTACTGACGTCTCGCTCCAGTGGACTCCTGCTTGCTCCAGTGCTTCGATAGCCTCTAGATTGTGAGGCTGTTGAAAGAACTCAGCCACAAAATGGGCCACCACAGGGCCGACATCTGGTACTTGTTGCAAGTGATCTTCACTCGCTTGCATCAAAGCAGATAGCGAGCCATAGTGCCGCGCCAGTCCCCGAGCGGTGGCCTCCCCTACCTCACGGATGCCCAAACTATAAAGAAAACGCTCTAGCGTTGTTGATTTACTCTTTTCCAGCGCCACAATCAAATTCTGTGCCGATTTGGGGCCCATGCGCTCTAGGCCAGCTATTTGCTCTGTGGTCAGTTTGTACAGATCAGGCACAGAGTGGACCAATCCTTCATCCACAAACTGCTCAACCAGTTTCTCCCCTAAACCATCAATATCCAAGGCCTTACGAGAGGCATAGTGTTTGATGGCTTCCTTTCGCTGTGCCCCGCAAATTAGCCCGCCGGTGCAGCGAGCAACCGCCTCACCAGGTATGGTTTCTACGGGCGAATCGCAGACAGGGCAAGCATCCGGAAAAATAATGTCGCTGGCATTGTCTGGACGCTGATTGCTTACCACTGAGACCACTTGGGGGATAACATCACCAGCACGGCGGACAATCACGGTATCCCCCACCTTCACGCCTAAACGCTGAATTTCATCACGGTTGTGCAAGGTCGCATTTGATACCGTTACACCACCTACAAAAACGGGTTCCAAGCGCGCCACCGGTGTGACTGAACCTGTACGCCCCACTTGAAACTCGACACTGACTAAGCGTGTCATCTCTTCCTGTGCCGGAAATTTATACGCAATGGCCCAGCGCGGCGCACGAGCGACAAAACCCAAACGTTGCTGTACAGCAAGATCGTTGACCTTAAACACGATACCGTCAATGTCGTAAGGCAGTTGATTGCGCTTCTCTGCTAGACGTTGGTAGTAGTCAATGCAACCTTGAATATTATTAGCTACAGCCATTTCGGAGTTAATGCGCAGCCCCCACTGATTGAGAGCATACAGCACCTCTGTGTGGGTGTCGGGTAAGCTACCGCCTTCGATTAAACCAACACTGTAGGCGCACATTTCCAGTGGCCGTGTCGCTGTGATTTTGGCATCCAACTGGCGCAAACTGCCCGCCGCCGCATTACGTGGGTTCACAAAAACCTTTTCACCTTTATCCCGAGCTTGCTGGTTTAGGCGTTCAAAACCCATTTTGGGCATGTAGATTTCACCTCGAACTTCCAGTACATCAGGAAACCCTTCGCCCATCAGCCGCAGTGGAATGGAAGGAATCGTGCGAACATTTTGAGTAATGTCTTCACCGGTCGTGCCATCGCCACGAGTCGCGCCGCGCTCCAAGACACCATGGCGGTAAAGCAGACTAACCGCAATGCCATCCAGCTTAGGTTCAGCCGCAAACGCTATATCTTCCGTCGTTTTTAAACGCTCTTTCAAGCGGCGTTCAAACGCCATTAAGCTGGCATCATCAAAGGCATTGTCCAACGACAACATGGGCATTTCATGAGTTACTTGAGAAAACGCACTGAGCGGCGCGTCGCCTACCCGCTGCGAGGGGGAATCGGGCGTGATTAAGTTAGGGTTTTGCCGCTCAATGTCTTGCAGTTGCTGCAACAGGCGATCGTATTCCACATCGGGAACTGAGGGATCATCAAGCACGTAGTAACGGTAGTTATGGTGATTAAGTTGCTGTTTTAGCTCTGCAAGCTGCTCTTGCAGTTCAAAGGTGTTGGCCATTTGAGGATTGTCCACCGAGTTGATCGGTTATCACTAACGCGAAACAACAGCCAATACTTTAGCGTTGTTCAATTAAAAAGTTCCACTCAGATGACTGAGTGGAACGGGTATGTGCCGACGTCTGGCGATTAGCCGCGAGATAAGCGCTTGCGTTCAAAGTCACGGATACGCTGGCGACAATGCTCCAACGTCTGCATCGTCATCACGCTGCGATTTTCATCTTTCAATTCGCCCCCCAAACGCTCTGCGAGAGTGGTGGCTGTTTTTGCCATCAGATTAAACGTATCCAAACTGTTGGCCTCAGTTGGCAGCGACATAAATAGACTGACTCCCGGTGTTTCAAAAGCATCCATAGCCGACAGTTCAAACGTCCCCGGCACCACCATATTGGCCATACTGAACAGCAAAGGCCCCTCGCCGTCCTCATCCAAATGGCGGTGAAAAATTTGCCGATCGCCATAACGCATGCCACATTCCAGCAATACTTGCAGCAAGTCACTTCCTTGTAAGCGCCCACCACTAGTAGCCATGACATTGATAATGATGACTTCTTCGGTTTGGGTATCTGCAGCTGATGCCGTGCCGTTTTTTGGGCTTACCTTGTGATCAGAGGCTCTAATATCGCTGTCTGATTTGCTCGCTTTAGGGGCTGCTGCGCTTGTAGCGCTGAGATCGGCCTCTGTCAGTTCATCTGCTGATGCAAGGGTAGGTTCGTCTGCTGGATCGGATTCGATGGATTCCATTAGCATCGGAACTTCTTCGTCCAAGTTAAATGTTACTTGTTCAGGATCACGCAACGGCTCTTCGACATTAGAAGCAGCCTGATGTTGCCGCGCCTGACCTATGGTCGGATCTGTATCGGTCTCACGTGGCTCTACAACTCTTGCACCCCCGTTAGGAAGCTCGCTGCCGTAACCTTCAATATCCGATTTGTTAATGCCCTTGTGCATACTCAATGACATTTTGATGTTTTCTTGTTTGGATCGGCGCATTCTGCGCCAGCCATCCAAAAGCACACCCGCAATCAAGAGCCCAATAATCACCGTCAGCCATTCT
>CBFHKY010000004.1:167644-170423 GCA_965656525.1 Pseudomaricurvus sp.
TGGATCGGCGCATTCTGCGCCAGCCATCCAAAAGCACACCCGCAATCAAGAGCCCAATAATCACCGTCAGCCATTCTTGCATCGTGAATTCCATGTCAGTGCGCCTCCTGAGAGTTTAAAGACTGTTGCAATAGGCAAGACACTTTCATAACCAGCCTGTTAAAAAATTTCCACATGATTTCTATATTATCTTTTTGATAGTTCATTAACTGGCCGCCAGCTCGGCTGCTTCCTCAACGTCCACAGTCACCAAGCGTGACACCCCTGGCTCATGCATGGTCACACCCAATAACTGATGGGCCATTTCCATGGCAATTTTGTTGTGGGTAATGTAAATAAATTGAACATGCTCGCTCATTTCTTCAACCATTCGTGCGTAACGCCCTACGTTGGCATCATCCAGCGGTGCATCGACTTCGTCCAGCATACAAAAAGGTGCTGGGTTGAGCCGGAAAATTGAAAACACCAAAGCAATAGCGGTTAACGCTTTTTCACCACCGGACAATAAGTGGATAGTGCTGTTTCGCTTACCTGGTGGCCTAGCCATGATCGTAATACCGGTATCCAATAGATCTTCGCCGGTGAGTTCTAAATAGGCATGGCCCCCGCCAAACACCTTCGGAAATAACTCCTGCAAGCCTGAGTTCACTTGATCAAAGGTTTCCTTAAAACGCGTACGGGTTTCTTTATCAATTTTCTTAATGGCATTTTCCAGTGTCAACAGCGCATCTTCTAGTTCTGAGTTCTGACGATCTAAATAGTTCTTACGCTCTGATTCTGTTTTGTACTCATCAATGGCGGCCAGATTGATCGGACCAAGACGAGAAATTCGAGCACCCACCTGAGTGAGCTCTTGTTCCATGGTTTGTGCATGCGCGTCTTCTGGCATGTCGGCCAATAAAATATCCAGATTGAAGTCTTCTTCTTCGAGCTGCTGCTTTAAGCTTTTACGCTGTACGTCGAGAGTCTGCCCCTCTAATCTGACTTGTTCTAATTTGGCTCTGACGGTTTGCAAAACTTGTTCGCCACGACTGCGCTTTTGTTCCACTTCACGCAAATCATGCTCTACCTGTTCGACCGCTTTACGGGCGTTGTTTAACTCGGCCTCTACGCCTAAGCGCTTCTCTAGCAAAGCTTCCAGTTCGAGTTGGTTTTCTTCACCTGGATTACGCACTTCTTCTAGCTGATCACTCAGTAAATCTCGACGCTCTTGCAACCGCTGAGTTTGTTCGCGCAAACGAATCAGGCTAGATTTAATACTGTCTATTTGAGTTTTTAAGGATTGATAGCGCATCGCCAATTGATGGCTACGATCTTTATCGTGTCGCGCTTTCTGACGAGCATTATCCAAGCGCGAACGAATGTTATCCCTTTGACCGAGCAGCTCTTCACGTTTATCGGTATCGCGCTCCATCGATTCAATCGCTTCTTGCAAAATCATCCGGGCTTCGGCGAGACTTTCGTTTTCCTGCTCCATCTGTTCGTACGCTTCGCTGACCTCTGTAGTCACACGGTTACGGCGCACCGACATTTGTTCCACTCGTGCTTGTTTAGCACTCAGTTGCGAGCGAACCTCACTGTATTTACGTGCTTGTGCTTCAGCATCACGGCGCAACTGTTCACGCTGCCCTTCCAATTCTTTAATGCGCTGGCGGCTTTGTTCAAGCTTGAGTGTTAACGCTTGTGCCGTTTCTTCAGTGGCTTCTAGCTGTATACCAAGCTCTTCCAGTTCTTGCTTGCGCGCTAAAACGCCGGAGGTCGCGTCTGAATCACGAGCAACGCGCAACCAGTTATGCCCCAGCCATAAACCGTCTTTCGTGATAACTGATTCGTGCGCCTGAAGTTGTGCTCGTATAGACAGCGCCGCGGTTAAATTATCTACGGCGTAAATCGAGCCCAGTAGAGCACTCAAGTCGTTGGCCGACTGCACTTTGTCTAGCAAAGTCGCCGCCAGGTCGGATGTAACCGATCCGGCCACGGCGCGGGTGTCTAACAACACCAAATCGCCATGTTCAAGCCCAGCCACCACATCTGCAACGGCGTCAAAACCTTCGATGCAAACCGCTTGCAAGGTATTACCTAGTGCCGTCTCCACGGCGGTATCCCAGCCAGCCTCCACCTCGATACCTTCGGCAAGGCGAGGGTTATCCACCAAATTCTGAGCTTTCAACCACTCCGCTACTGCACCACTTTTTTCGCCCATCGCCGCTTGCTGTAACGCTTCTAGTGAAGCGTGGCGGCCGCGCAATGTTTGCAACTTGCTGCGTTCGGCATCGAGTGCATCGCCATCACGGGTACTGGCGTCACGCAGTGTATTGATTTCATCGCTAGCGTCTTCTACTTGCTGACGTTTTTCATCGGTCGATAAGTCCAACTCAGCCAGCTGTTCGGTAAGCTGACCAATTTCGTCTTCATCATCGTCTACCACCAAGTTTTGCTTTTCACTTTCGAGCTTACGCACCCGATCCAATAGACGCGACTGCACCTGCTCTAGATGTTGAATACGCGACTGCTGCACCTCTGCTCGTTGGCGAGGCTCAGCGGCCGACTGGTTAAAGGTGTCCCAGCTTTGCTGCCAAGCTTGCATGGCTTCCTCAGCATCAAGCAGGTCATCACCAGAACCTTCTTCAGCCGCTTTGAACATGTCCAGTTCCGGCTCCAGTTCCAGTATTTCCTCTTCCCAGGTTTCTGCTTTTTGTGTATCGGCCACCAAGTGCTCTTGGGACTCTTTGCAATCTCGGTCGGTTTGCTCAAGATCCACTTGCAGCTGACGAGTACG
>CBFHKY010000005.1:0-9738 GCA_965656525.1 Pseudomaricurvus sp.
ATTCGCGTAGTGGGTGGCAATTTTGTGATCGCAAAACCCATGGGTGTGATTCAAGGCACCGATTTACAGCACACGGGCAAAGTGCGCCGCGTGGATCATGAAGGGTTGCAACAGGCTTTGGGCCACGGCTCCATCGTGGTGCTATCGCCGATGGGTTATTCTTCCACTGGCGAAGTGTTTAACCTCAGCTTTACCGAAGTAGCAACCGAAGTGGCCGCGGCCCTAAAAGCCGACAAGTTGATTGCCTTTTCATCGTCTTCGGGGTTGAGCGATCACGATGGTCAATTGTTAAGAGAGCTGAGCTTAGAAGAGTGCGCCCAACAATTGCAGCGCCTACAGGATGATCACGATCGTTCGCAATCCTTACAAGCCTGTTTTGATGCCTGCCAACGCGGCGTTCCCCGCGCGCAAATGATCAGCTACCACGAGGATGGCGCCCTATTGCAGGAACTTTTCACCCGTGACGGCTCCGGCACGCTGGTGCATCGGGATAACTATGAATTCGTGCGTCAGGCCACCATTGATGATGTGGGCGGCCTGCTGGGGTTGATCGAGCCACTGGAACAACAAGGCGCGCTGGTCAGACGTTCGCGGGAGCTTCTAGAAAGCGAAATCACACGTTTTACCTTGATGGAAAAAGACCGCGCCATTGTGGCTTGTTCAGCTCTTTACCCCTATACCGGCGATCGCAACGTGGCCGAACTGGCCTGCGTGGCCACCCACCCCGATTACCGCAAAGGTGGCCGTGCCGCAAAAGTGTTGGAAGCGATCGAAAAACAAGCCCGCGCGATGGGCATTCGAGAACTGTTTGTGCTAACCACACAAACCGCCCACTGGTTTATCGAACAAGGCTTTATCGCCGCCCCGCTGGAGTGGCTGCCAGAAGAAAAACAAAGCCTTTACAACTACCAGCGCAACTCCAAGGTTTTTGTGAAAAAGATCTGATCGACGGCCGGTGACACCGCGCACCGGCCGTTCATCGCGCGGCTCAAAACAGCGGTTTGAAAGCGCCGCAATCCACCCTCGTCTACCCAGGCTTTCCACCTAACCATCGGCGACAACATCTGTTAAAATCTCAAGTCACATTTTCAGGCAACGAGATCCTAACCATGCCCGTATATCGCTCCAAGACATCTACCGCAGGTCGTAACATGGCCGGAGCCCGCGCACTCTGGCGCGCAACCGGCATGAAAGACGAAGACTTTCATAAACCCATCATCGCCATTGCCAACTCTTTCACCCAGTTTGTACCAGGGCACGTGCACCTGAAAGACATGGGGCAGTTGGTGGCTCGCGAAATCGAAGCTGCGGGCGGCGTTGCCAAAGAATTCAACACCATCGCTGTGGATGACGGCATCGCCATGGGCCACGACGGTATGCTCTACAGCCTGCCATCGCGCGACATCATCGCCGATTCCGTGGAGTACATGGTGAACGCCCATTGCGCCGATGCACTGGTGTGTATTTCCAACTGCGACAAAATCACCCCCGGAATGCTGATGGCCGCCATGCGCCTGAATGTACCCGTAATTTTTGTATCCGGCGGCCCAATGGAAGCCGGTAAAACCAAACTGTCTGAGCACAAGTTGGATCTGGTCGACGCCATGGTGATCGCCGCGGACGATACCGTATCCGACGAGCACGTGGCCGAAATCGAACGCAGCGCCTGCCCCACCTGTGGCTCTTGCTCTGGCATGTTCACCGCCAATTCCATGAACTGCCTGACCGAAGCTTTGGGGTTATCCCTGCCCGGTAACGGCACAGTATTGGCAACGCATTCCGACCGCGAAGAACTGTTCTTGCGCGCTGGCCGCACTATTGTGGAACTGGCCAAGCGTCATTACGAACAAGATGATTATTCCGTACTGCCGCGCTCTATCGGTTCGTTCGAAGCGCTGGAAAACTGTGTCGCACTGGACATCGCCATGGGCGGCTCTACCAACACCATCCTGCACTTACTGGCCGTTGCACAAGAAGCCGAAGTGAACTTCACCATGGACGACATCAACCGCCTGTCGAAGACCATTCCGCAACTGTGTAAAGTGGCCCCGAACACCCAGAAATACCACATCGAAGACGTACATCGCGCCGGCGGCATCATGTCTATTCTGGGCGAGCTGGATCGCGCCGGCCTGCTGCACACCAACTTGCCCACCGTACACAGCAGCACCATGGCCGAAGCGCTGGATAACTGGGACATCATGCGCAACCCCACCCCAGAAGTGATGCACTTTTACAAAGCAGGCCCCGCGGGTATCCCAACGCAAACGGCCTTTAGCCAATCCACCCGCTGGCCAACGCTGGATGCCGATCGTGCCGAAGGCTGCATTCGCTCTATCGAACACGCCTTCAGCCTAGAAGGTGGCTTGGCCGTTCTGAATGGCAACATTGCGCTGGATGGCTGTGTCGTGAAAACCGCCGGTGTGGATGAATCCATCATGGTGTTCGAAGGCAGCGCCTACGTGACCGAGTCCCAAGACGAAGCCGTCGCCGACATTCTGGCCGATAAAGTCAAAGCGGGCGACATTGTGATTGTGCGCTACGAAGGCCCACGTGGCGGCCCCGGCATGCAAGAAATGCTGTACCCCACCTCTTACATCAAATCCAAAGGCTTGGGCAAAGATTGCGCCCTACTAACCGATGGTCGTTTTTCTGGCGGCACCTCTGGCCTTTCCATTGGCCATGTATCCCCCGAAGCCGCCGCCGGTGGTGCCATTGGCTTGGTTCGTCACGGCGACAAAATCCGCATCGACATCCCCAACCGCAGCATTAACGTGCTGGTGAGCGTGGAAGAGCTGGACAAACGCCGCGAAGAACAAGACAAACTGGGCTGGAAACCCGCCAAAGAACGCCCACGCAAAGTGAGCGCAGCACTAAAAGCCTACGCCCTGTTAGCCACCAGTGCCGACAAAGGCGCCGTACGTGATCTAAGCAAACTGGACTGATCACACCACTCTCGGTTGCTCACCACGGGCAACCGAGAGTCTTATCTTTTTCTATCTGCCGGCTTAATCTTACTCGCCCTCCTTACCCTGCTACGCCATCCCCCGTCTACACATAACCCATCACAGCGTTTGCCCCTACACCTAAAGTGTGGAATATTAAACCCAATAACGGATTGCCCCGCTCAACAAAGGATTAGCCCTACCAAAAAGTAGACACCACATAACGTAGCTGATTACGCACGCGAAACCCCTGAATTGAAACGCAATCTTTTTAAGAATTAACGATATACGTCAAGACAACGTATTTGAACGTATCGCGCTGGTGTTTGTGTTTGGGCCTTGGCGATATTGAATAAGCTGTTGAATTTACCTAGAGTATCGATGAAATATCTACTAGCCACATTATTGATAAATTTAATGTCAGGCTGTGCAAACATACCCACAGCAACAGTTCCTAGCGGATGAAAAATTGCTCTTGTATATGAAACTCCCGACTATATCTGTCACGACCATACAGGCATAACAGCCTTCAATAATTATATTAATTATTACGGTCTTCCGAGCGAGGATATAGAAAGAGCAATATTTGAAGGTTACAAAATAGAATTTGAAAAATCAGGATATAAGCTTGTTCGAAAAAGAAAGCTATTCATCCGTGGCCAAGTATCGAGACCAAGCTCAAGAGCCATCTTTTGATGAGGTCAAGTATGAGGCAAATATGTCAGTCGACTTCAAAATTGAGGGTTAATCACATAACAAGCAAAGGCCGCGTTAAGCACCCTCTCAATTAAATTATGGAGTATTAGATCAATGGAAAATCAAGAGTACGCTGGCTTCTGGATTCGCTTGGGGGCAGTTCTAATTGACCTGGTTGTTATAGCCATTGTCTTCTGGATTCCTTTAACTCTTATTTATGGAGGGGAATACTGGGTTGGAGATCAATTTTATCATGGGTTTTGGGACTTAATGTTTAGCTACATCCTACCCTTTGTAGCAACTGTTTGGTTTTGGCTTCGCTTTTTCGGAACTCCAGGAAAAATGGCTTTACGCCTGAAAGTAGTAGATGCAAACACTGGTAGCAAGCTATCCATAGGTCAGGCGATTGGTAGATATTTCGCGTATATCGTTGCAGCTATTCCTCTATTTTTGGGCTATATCTGGATCGGAATGGACAAACGAAAACAAGGTCTTCACGACAAATTGGCAGGCACCGTAGTAATTCGCCAACTGGATAAAGAGCCCGTTAAATTTAGCCAAAACGCTTAACAAGACCATCAACTTTGCGGCTGCCGTTTATGGTGGCTCGTTATGTGATTGGGGAAACATGAAAAAATTAGCGCATGAAATATGGATATTCGATGGTGAATCTGTTCAGTTCTTAGGGTTACCTTTTTCCACGCGAATGACAGTGGTTAGACTTTCTACTGGAGAGCTCTGGATTCATAGTCCAATAAAATTATCTGAATCAATTACAGAGAAAATTGACAGTCTAGGTCCTGTTAAATATTTAATTGCCCCCAATCATTTACATCACTTGTTTTTATCTGAGTGGATCGCGGTCTATCAAAACGCAGAGGTCTATGGGACAAACGAGGTCATTAAAAAGCGTAGCGATATCTCTTTTCATGGTTCTCTTAACCACCCGAAAAGCTATGCCTGGGGTCCAGACATTGAACAAGAATTGTTTTCTGGTTCTCCGCTAATGGAAGAATGTGTGTTTTACCATAGCGCCTCAAGTGCGTTAATTGTTGCTGACCTAATTGAGAACTTTTCAGGGAAGAACTTTAACTACTGGCAACGGGTTGTCGCCAAAGGTGTTGGTATACTTGCCCCTAATGGGAAAATGCCTTTGGACTGGCGCCTAAGCTTTATGTTTGGTAAAGCGGACGCGCGCAAACACCTCTATAGGTTGTTGGGTTGGAACCCGAAAATATTGGTCATGGCTCACGGTAGAATCGTCACTGAAAATACAGAGAGGTTCTTACAACAGTCTTTCAAATGGTTAGAATGAAGAACTCGGGAGAAAATCCCACAACAAACACAGCCAATTCGACTGATTTTCGTCGCGCCCAGAGTGACACAAGCCTAGGCTGCGAAGGATCTTGGCATTAATATCGAACTGGAAACACCAGTTTACTCGCGAAACGCAATATCACGTGAATTAAAAAAGGAAATTGTAAACAGCGGGGTAAGTCTCGGTAATTTTAAAAAGGCAGCTGTTGCTGTATAAGTAAGTTGTCTACTTTTGAGGGGAAAACCACTTTTTCATAAAGTGAAGACTATTTCTGAAATTTTATAAATAGGAATAATAGATGTTAGATTTGGAAATATACGCACCTATAAATATTCCCGTCAGCTGGCAGTCAGAATTAGTAAAGGACAATGATCAACGTTATGCTTTACTGAAAAAACATTTGTCACCCATCCAGGGGATTCATGTCAAAAAACATCAATGGCCTATGGGTTATGGTTCGTTAGAGCATGATAATTTACCAGTTTTTTATCAGCCCTGTTCTGTTTTAGAAATTCCAGATTTTGAAGCGGAAAAAGATATTAGTCACCCTAAACTGTATGTTTATGATAACTGTTTGGCAGTGCTACACTTAGGACTAACCGTTCATTCCGACATTGCCAATATAGATGACTTAGCCATATCTAAACGAATTGAAGAGCTTTCTCAGAAATATTTGGCACCAATACTAAAATTAATCTACCAATTAAATCCTGACCCACCTCTGATTAACCCTAGTGCTTATAAGTTTTTAGATAATAACAGGGAAAGCTTGATCGATGCCAAACCTCTATGGGTGGCAAGAATGTTGACCCAAAGTAAAAAATTATCTGCTGAACATTATCTTAACTGGCTCAAAAACATTGATGCCAAATCCGAATTTTTACAGCTTGGCTCTGGGAATTCATTGCTAGCAAGTAAACAATACTTTTCAGATGTAAATCGTATTATGGTTATGTCGCAATTTCATGCGGCCTTAATGCACCGTGTCGAGAGTTTACTAAAAGACAATCTGATAAAGTTTAACGGAAAATATTATCATAAAAGTAAATCCACCTTATTAGGATCGTCTGTTTCTAACCAGCAATATCGTAATGACCACATTGAATATATCAATATTCAGATTTCCGCGGCAGCGGCGGGAGCACAAGGAAGACGCCGTGAACTACTCCATCAGTTTAATCTTGCCTGGGGAGTCGATGAGCAACGTGAGCGCATAAGCCAACTGGTAACTCTAACTCAAGCCAGAATAGATCGTCTGTTACAAGAAAAGTTACGGCTACAAAACAGAAATATACAGACGCTGCTGGCTTTCTTAGGCTCCCTTGGACTTATCAGTTTGGTTGTTGATTTAATCAGTGTTGAGAATGACGTTAGCCATGATAGAACTACAGGCTTACTTGACCTAATCCAACTTGCCTCAGCTGAACACCTTATTGGCCTAACTGTTATGATAGTTATTTTTCTTACCCTTTACTTTTATAAAAATCATGAATAAACGCATTCGTTTCACTATTATATTTTCATCTCTTAACTTCCCTTATCAGGACGTGCTAGATTGGCTTACACCTAAGTTAAGCACATTGTTTGCTGGGGCTTGTTGCCAAGAAATCGATGGAATCTGGTCACCTGACGGCCACAATGACAAAGTGTCGTATCAAATTGGAAAACAAGAAAAGGGGATGAAAATTCTATTATCCGTTACTCCTAATAAGCAGTCACTCGCGGAGCAACAGATACAAAAACTTCTACACGCATTGAAAAACGAATTAGAACTATCTATTTCTTGGGTCCATGTTGAGAAAGATGAAGTAACCGCCCATCACTTCCAGCTATGATGCCGAACACTCATCTAAAAATGAAAATGATCTTATAGCAGTATCAAAGTTATCTAGGCATCAAAAAGAGTTACTAAAGCAAACTGCTTTAAACATAACAATACGCTCCAAGTCGACCGCTAAGCAGCATTTGCAGATCTATGGAGTCAGAGCCATTGCGAAAATAGACACACGCATGTAAACCCATTTAGGCTATCACAATTTAGGGAAGAGTCGCCCTGCGACTCTGACAGCAACACTCTAGAATTGAAACCCAACTGAGCCATTAGGAATGATCTATGCCCCAAATAGCGGTTGTTTACTTTTCGCACACGGATGTCACCGGCCAATTGGCTCGCGCGCTGGTGACTGGATTACAGTCGGTTAAAGGCGTGGATGTGCTCGAATATAAAATCTACGGGCATAACATCGTAGAAGGCCGCTTTGTCGATCATGAAACCCTTACGCGACTATCGACTTATGACGCCATTGTGTTTGGCACCCCAACTTACATGGGCGGAGCATCGGCTCAATTTAAAGCCTTTGCCGATGCCACCAGTGAACTTTGGTGTGATCAAGAATGGTCGGGGAAGGTTGCCGCAGGCTTTACCTCTGGCAGCGCTCCAAATGGGGATCAGTCCAGCACGTTGCAGTACCTTGTTACATTTTCCAGCCAGCACGGTATGTTTTGGGTTGGACTTGATTCGGCTCATGGCTACAAAGATCACGGAATCAATCGCTTAGGCTGTCAACT
The DNA here is from genome assembly GCA_965656525.1 of Pseudomaricurvus sp. Taxonomy (GTDB): domain Bacteria; phylum Pseudomonadota; class Gammaproteobacteria; order Pseudomonadales; family Cellvibrionaceae; genus Pseudomaricurvus. Next base: position 7,528 of record CBFHKY010000005.1, read on the forward strand.
GGGTGTGGTTGCCCTTTCTCCAGACGGTACAGTAAACGAAGTAGACCGTGACTCAGCACAGTATCTAGGCGTTCGTGTCGCGCAACACACCGTACAACTAACTCATAAAAACAGCAGCGATTGCCAACCGCCCATATGAAGAATCTGTTATGTGTTCGCTGCCCGTAAGCCATAAAAAAGGAAATTTGATGACTGATTATTTGGGTTCTTGTCTGTGTGGCACTGCGAAATTTGAAGTACAAGGGGAGTTCGATAGCTTTTACCTTTGTTACTGTCAGCACTGCCAAAAGGACACTGGGTCTGCTCATGCGGCAAATCTATTTTCGCAGTCAGCTAAATTGAACTGGTTGTCGGGCTCAGATTCTGTGACTACTTTTACGCTACCTGGTACTCGTCACAACAAAAGTTTTTGTAAGTTTTGCGGTTCAGCATTGCCGAGTTCTCATGAAGCAGGCCTGCTCGTCATTCCCGCCGGGTGTTTGGACTCGGAGGTTTCTTTATCGCCAACAGCTCATATCTTTACATCGAGCAAAGCTGTTTGGGATAGAGAGCTAGAGGCATTGCCAAAGCTCAAGGGATTGCCTGATTGAGATGCCGTCACAGAACAAGACAAATTACGCGAATTTGATAAAGCTTGGTATAAAGTCGTTTTTCACAAGCGCTGCGATTATAGTAATTAGCAATCAATAACCTTTTTAAAAACATTATAACAATAATAAAAAAGAGGAAATCACAATGACCACACACGCCAAAATAGCACTGGTGACAGGCGGCGGATCGGGTATGGGTGAAGCGACTTGTCTACGGCTCGCCCGCGATGGCATGGCAATCGCGGTACTGGATATTAATCGTGACGCAGCCGACTGTGTAGCAAGAAAAATTAAAGCTGAAGGGGCACACGCAATCGCCCTTACCGCGAATATTGCCGATCGCGCCCAGATGAAAACGGCCATTGCAGAAATTCATTCACACTTTGGCCTCATCAATGTTTTGGTCAACAACGCCGCCGTTGAAGATTTCTCTCTGTTTGAAGACATTGATGACAAGAACTGGGATCGACTAATGGAAATAAATTTAAAGGGAACCTATATCGTCACTCAAGAAGTACTGCCCGATATGCGCGCGCAAAACTGGGGAAGAATTATTAACCTCGCCTCTATCAGCGCACAAACCGGCGCGGCAACAATGGTTCACTACGCTGCAACCAAAGGGGGTATTGTCGCCATGACACGATCGCTGGCGCAAGAAGTAGGTCGTCAGGGTATCACGGTAAATGCAATCGCACCCTGCCTGGTGGATACACCAATGTCACGCAGAGCTGTGGAAAATGGCAGCTTTCCTGTTAGTCTTGAGAGAATAGCGCAGGCCTATCCAATTCCTAAGGTTGGCAAGCCCGAAGATATTGCAGCCACCTGTTCTTTCTTTGCCTCAGAAGAAGCGGGTTATATTACAGCGCAACTGCTTGGTGTAAATGGTGGGGCAACAGTTTAACGGTCGCAGGGTACGAACTGAACCAGAACACGTCAAAGAACGTTATTCCGCCTCAGCTAGAGTTTCCAAAATGAAAATCAACTCAAAAAGTATAATTTCTGCAATAGCAATTATCGGGTTAGTGGTGCACGAATACCCGAATGACATAACGTTAGATGAAATATCCATTATTCTTATATGCGTAGGGATATTACCTTGGGTTTCAGAATGGCTATCTAGTATTAAAATGGGGGGCTTTGAAGCAAAGTTTAGAGAGCTTGAAGATAAAGTGCAAAAACAAGAACAAGAACTAGACAACCTAAAAGCGCGATACTCTGCTCTTGAGGAAGAGTACTTGGAAACTTGTAATGAATTTCAAATTCATTCAGACAGTGTAGAGCTCGATAAATTAGCCTCTAAGCTCAAGGCTAAAGCTAAAGGGCTTTCTTCTATAGACTTCCTGTTTGAAGATTTATCCGTTAATTCCCCTCAAGGAAAAATTCTTGGTGCAGCATGTGCGATTCATGTGAGGCCTCAATTCCATATCTTACAGTCTTTACTCTCACTTGTTGAACAATTAGGTACAACGAGTGAGTTAAGACCATTGCGACTTAAGGTCGTGTTTCGACTTCTCATGGCGATAGACTCTATCGTTAACTTAAACAATAAAAATGAAGTATCTCTGATTGAACCAGAGCATCAAAAAAAGCTAAAAGCCGCCTTAGTGAAAATGTCGAAGCA
>CBFHKY010000005.1:9836-19505 GCA_965656525.1 Pseudomaricurvus sp.
ACCCCTATTTTGTAAATGACGACGTTAGTAAAAAATGCATCTCCGTAGCAAACAAACTATGACAAAGAACATCGCTCATACCTGCGCGGCTTGATCACAAAAACCCCCTTAAGGGGCTCCGCTTTTCACAGCACGCCACACTTTTCCACCGACGTCATCGGCAACCAGCAAAGCACCGTCTGCACCAATCGCAACACCCACAGGGCGGCCGTACGCCTTATCGCCTACGCGAAAGCCAGTGAGTACGTTCACCGGCTCGTCGTCTGGCACCCCTTTTGAAAAAGGAATGAATATCACTTTATAGCCGCTGAAAGGCTTACGGTTCCAAGAGCCGTGCTGGCCGATAAAAGCGCCATGTAAAAGTGTGTCGGGTAGCGCCGTGGCCTTGTGCCCAAAGGCCAAACCAAGCGAGGCAGTATGCGCACCGAGCGCATAATCGGGGATGATGGCGTTGGCGACTAGATCCGAGCGCTGTGGTTGTACCCGTGGGTCTACGTTGTTGCCAAAGTAGCTGTAAGGCCAGCCGTAGAAGCCCCCCTTACGAACCGATGTTAGGTAATCTGGCACCAGATTATCGCCCAGCATGTCTCGTTCATTCACCACCGTGTACAACGTATGCGTCGCGGGGGTGAAATCCATACCTACGGGGTTGCGCAACCCCGTGGCAAACACTTCGCCGCTTTGGGTGGCGATATCAATGCGCCAGATCGCCGCTCGCCCCTGCTCCTTTTCCATCCCTTCATCACCGATGTTACTGTTGGAGCCCACTGCAGCGAAAAGCGCTTTGCCATCGGGGCTGGCAATAATGTTCTTGGTCCAGTGTGAGTTGGGGGCTCCGTGGGGCAACGAGAAGAAGGGTTTAACCGGCTCCGTTATAGTTAATGCACCCTCTGAGTAAGGCACCGATACAATCCCGTCCGTATTGGCAACATAAAAGACACCATTCACCAGCGCCATGCCAAAAGGCGAGTGTAGGTTGTCCAAAAAGACCGATCGTTCATCTACGATTCCATCTGCGTCCACATCACGCAGCAGGGTGATTCGGTCGGCACTGGCGCTGCCTGCCCCCGCCTTTGACATGAATATATCTTCAAAAAAGCCCGCAATACCACCGCGCGAGCCTATCCGGTCGGATTTATTGGATTCGGCCACCAACACATCACCATTGGGCAGCACATACAACCAACGCGGGTGCTCAAGCCCTCCCGCAAATTCACTGACCTCAAGCCCCTCGGCCGGCTGGGGCATGACACCTTCTGGCCAGCCTGACGCCTTAGCGATGTCTACCCTAGGGATCCATTGGGTATCCGGCGCTGGCAGCGATGGATCAGCGCCATAAATATTGCTCTGTGGCCCAGGGCCGTGCCCACAGGCAGTGACCATCGCTGCCAATAGGCCCAAACCCAGAAGTGTTCGATTACGCATACTGTTCCTCACTCTTCACAGAATTGACGTTCGGCTGAACGCACCAAACCAAAAGCGTTCCTCTCATCATAACGTATTGCCTTACTGCTTGAGTGATGAACCACCCGAATTGCAAATCACATTTAAAAACTTGCCTGCTACACGCTACACCGAGCCGCTTTAAAAGTGCCACCCACTTTTCTAGTTTCAGGTTGATGCGGCTTCTTCAGTACAGCGATTGCCCTAGCAACCAAAATATGAAATATTGAACCCGATAATGGATTGCCCCACTTCACTAAGGATTGGCCCCACCAGTATGCAGATATGGCATAACATAGCCGTTGCGCGAGCAAAGTTTGTTAATCGAAATACGCTTATAGCGATTATCGATGACTTCACTCTACTGGCCAATCGAATTAAAACCGAGTTTTATGGGTAAAACCTATCATGAAGAAAATATTATTCTTAGGGCTGATTGTTCTTGCTGGGTATCAGCTGTGGGGCAAGGTAAACCATGCAGAGCAGGACTATGAGCCAGACTATGATGAGCCCTATGTCGCTGTTTATGGTCGGGATTCCTGCGGATTTACTCAAAAAATGTTGCGCCATTTAAAATCAAACGGCATGAGCTATTCCTATTTTGTTGTGGATGAGCAAGAAGTAGCCAATCGCTTACACTCCAAAATGGAATCTTCAGGCATTTCCACAAGGCGCTACAATTTACCCGTGGTTGACGTTAATGGCATGCTGTCCGTAAGGCCAGACATTCAAGATGTTACGCAAAACTACAACTATTGATGTTATACACAGCGTCCATGCGCAGCCTTCGACGACGGCCCACCGTGCTGTATACTTTGCCGCTGAAGCGTTGGGTTCTCGTTAACAATGAGCCTTTCACTGATTGGTAGAATGTAGATATTAGGGCAGTTTATGAGTCAAGGTTTTGAATTAGATTTGGATATAGGCCAGCGGCATATTGTGATTCAGCGTCGCTACGAAGCCTTGGGCGCACTGAATGACTTTCTTATAGCCATCTGGTTTTTGATTGGTAGTTTTTTCTTTTTAAACGCATCACTGACCGAAAGTGGCACTTGGCTGTTTATCGTTGGCAGTGCGCAGTTAATTATTAAACCCTCGATTAAATTAACAAGCTTACTGCATGTGAGCAGAGTGTCTAAAAGATCGTCATAAAGTTTTGCTAAAGCCACCACTCAATAGAAAAGACATTGGGCTGACGTGAAATTCGCGTTAAAACTGATGTAAGATTCACATTCAAGACACATAAAATAGACGTATTAAGTAGTTTTAAACACTTTTCTGAAAACTCAATGTAAAAACAATAAAGGAATATAACATTATGAAAAAAATTATAACTTTAGCAGTTGGGATGCTCTTATCGTTCGGTGTTTATGCAGAAGAAAGTAAACGAGAAAGTGTAGAAGAGTTGCTGCGTGTTACCAATATGGATTCTATCGTTGATAGCATGTATGGGCAGATGACTCAAATGATCGAAGGTATGGGTAAGCAACTTGGTGTAAAGCCAGATGAACAGCCCATATTCAATGCTTATATGAATAAAATGTTTTCAGCCATGAGAGAAGAAATGAGCTGGAAAAAAATGAAAGATCCTATGATTGATATTTATCTGAAGCATTACACCGAGAAAGAGATTCAAGACATGTTGGCATTCTATGAATCAGACACTGGTCGATCAATGGTATCAAAAACACCTGCGGTGATGGCCGACTCTATGCAATTTTCCCAAAGCATGGTGAAATCTTTCCTGCCAACAATGCAATCGATCACTCAAGAATTTAAGCGTGATCTAGAAGACCATAGAAATCCTCAGCAATGAAGATCAGATCATTAAGCCACTGATATCATTCGCTGGCGTATATGTGCAGATTGAGCATCGAGATATGAATTTTCAGACCATACCCATCATTAGAATATTCGATGAAGAAAAAGCCAAAGCATTCTACTTGGACTTTTTGGGTATGACTGTAGATTGGGAACACCGATTCGAGCCCGGCTACCCTGTTTATATGCAGGTATCAAAAGGCAGTTTCGTACTACACCTTAGTGAACACTCTGGTGACTGCTCCCCTGGCTGCAAGATTTTTGTCAATGTCAGTGATCTTGATGCATTATTTCAAGAAATAACGTCTCGCAGATACAAATACAATAAACCCACCATTGAACGAGCCCCATGGGGGTCTCGTTGTTTGACTGTCACTGATCCGTTTTCAAACAGGGTGTTGTTTAATGAACAAGCAAACACAGGATAAAAACATAAAGCATCGCTCCATTGTGTTTTTATTATTACCCCACCTTAGCGCTGTTCCATTCTCCTGACTGTACAAGCATCATCTACAATCATTATTATCGTCGCAACATTGAAAGAACCGTAAATGGCCATGCATTCACACCAGAAAAACAGCATGACAAAATCCGCTAGCGCGTATATAGATTTCAGAATTACAGGATAAATACCCATGCATGAGATTATCTGCCCCCACTGTCAGAAGGCATTCAAGATTGATGAAACCGGATACGCCGATATTTTAAAGCAGGTGCGCGACAGTGAGTTTAACGAACAATTGCATGAGCGACTGGAGCTGGCCGAAAAAGAGAAAGCTAATGCCATTGAGCTTGCGAAGGAAAAGTCCGCGAGTGAAATGCAGAGAGCAGGTGCAGCCAAAGATGCGGAAATCCAAGAATTAAAAGCCAAACTGGACGCCGGTGAAGTGGCAAAACAACTGGCAGTAACCGAGGCCATGAAAGCCGTCGAGAAAGAACGCGATGCTCTGGCTAACGCGCTACAGCAAGCCAAGCAGGATCAGGCAACCGCAGCTGAATTGGCCAATGCCAGCCACTCAAACACACTGCAAGAAACGTCCGCCAAGAAAGACGCCCAGATTCAAGAATTAAAAGCCGCGCTCAATGCTAACGAGATTGCACAAAAGCACGCCATTGCTGATGCCGTAAATAAAGCCGAGAAAGGGCGAGACGAACTCAAGGCTGAGCTGGAGCGTGCCACATTAGAAAAGCAGCTCGCTGAAACAGCACTCAAAGACAAGTACGAAACACAGCTTAAAGATCGCGATCACGAAATTGAACGCCTGCGAGATATGAAAGCTCGCCTGTCTACCAAGATGGTGGGAGAAACCTTGGAGCAGCATTGTGAAACCGAATTTAACCGTATCCGAGCAACCGCCTTCCCTAAAGCGTATTTTGAAAAAGACAACGATGCTCGAAGCGGCAGTAAAGGCGATTATATTTTTCGGGATTTAGACGATCAAGGCACAGAAAGTGTATCGATCATGTTTGAGATGAAAAACGAAAGTGATCAAACCGCAACCAAGAAGCGAAACGAAGACTTTCTAAAAGAACTCGACAAAGATCGCAATGAAAAACAGTGCGAATACGCCGTACTGGTTTCTCTGCTTGAGCCAGACAGTGAGCTGTATAACTCGGGGATTGTTGATGTGTCTCACCGCTACCCGAAGATGTACGTTATCCGCCCGCAATTCTTCATTCCAATTATCACGTTGTTAAGAAATGCGGCCCAGAATTCACTGCACTACAAAAATGAACTCGCCGTGGTGAAAGCGCAGAATGTGGACATCACCAATTTCGAAAGTGAACTTGATGCCTTCCGATCAGGTTTTGCACGCAACTACGAATTGGCATCCAAGAAATTCAAAACCGCCATTTCAGAAATCGAAAAAACCATCGACCACCTTCAAAAGACCAAAGATGCTTTGCTCAGTTCTGAAAACAACTTGCGCCTTGCTAACAACAAAGCGGACGATCTAACAGTGAAGAAATTAACCAAAAAAAACCCCACCATGGCCGCAAAGTTTGCAGAGCTTAAAGACAACAACTCTGATCCATAATAATGAAAACACTCAACGACACCTACCGATGCATTAAGTGCGGATTTATTGCCGCTTTTGGAAATGCGTATTGCCGAGATTGCGGCATTAAGTTCAGTAGTGCCGATACGGCCAAGATGAAAGCGAATGTTCATTCTGTCGTGGGTGCGTTGCCGTGGAACACGAGGGATCGCTATCGCTGTGTTCATTGCGATGAGCATGTCGCGATGGCCGACCGTTACTGCCGTGGTTGTGGGGATGAAATAGAAGATCATGAAAAACAATTGATGAAATTGCGCATGAGTGAAATAGCCAAGGCGAACACACCTTCTGTCATTGGCTTAGCCATCTTTGTTTTGGCTGTGATTGCCGTACTCCTACTAATGGGATCGTAAAATGCATCACCCTAAAAGACCCATCAATAGACACAAAGGCTATCATGCCCATGTGTATTTTGATCAGGACACCGTAGATTTTGCTTCTGAACTGTGCCGTACCGCAGGGGACAAGTTTGGCTTAAAGGTTGGCCGTGTACACCAAAAATTGGTGGGGCCACACACTCGCTGGAGCTGCCAAATCATCTTCAGCCACAAGTCTTTCGAAGCATTTATCCCTTGGCTGGATGACAACAGAAAAGGCCTAAGTGTATTGGTTCATGCCTTAACCGGTGATGATATTGTCGATCACACGCAATACGCTTACTGGCTGGGCGACAGCGTAGACATCAACTTAGACGCTTTGCGATAGATAGAGATTAAGCTCCATTTTTGCCCGTATTATTTAATAAGATTTTACGGCACGACAAACTCACAGCGAATCACGCAATGCACAAAGCTCTTATTACTCTGCTATTACTGTTTGTATTTTCATGTGTCGAAGCAAAAGAATGTGTTGTTCTACTTCACGGGCTGGCTCGTAGTGATGGCAGTATGTCGGTTTTAGCGGAACAGCTCAGTTCAGCGGGCTATCTAGTAATCAACCAACCGTATGCTTCGCGCAGTAAAAAAATAGAAGAACTTAGTCTTACCACCCTTCCAACAGCGATAGCGTCCTGTGGCCAATCGCCAAGTGTACATTTTGTATCGCATTCTATGGGTGGCATACTGATACGATATTACCTGTCTAAAAACACCATCCAAAACTTGGGGCGTGTTGTCATGCTCGGGCCACCCAATAAAGGCAGCGAGGTGGTAGATAAACTAGGCAGCTTCCCTGGGTTTCAATTTATAAATGGCCCGGCTGGTATGCAATTAGGTACAGGCTCAGCCAGCGTACCAAATACTATTGGCCCTGTAGATTTCAATTTAGGCATAATCGCAGGCACTAAGAGTATAAATTTCATTTTATCGACTCAGATCCCTGGTACCGATGACGGCAAAGTATCGGTTGAAAATACAAAGATCGAAGGAATGAACGACCACATCATAATGCCGGTTACCCACACTTTTATGATGCGAAATTCAGATGTGATTCATCAAGTGCTTCACTATTTAGACTATGGTTATTTTCTAACACCTACACAACCCAATGAAATTCCAGCATTAGGAGCCAATCATGAAGCCCAAAATTAGCATAATCACACTTGGTGTGGACGATCTAGAAAGAGCGACACGCTTCTACGCCAAAGGCCTCGGGCTGCCTAAGTACGAATTTGAGGGCGGTGATATCTCTTTTTTCAGCCTAGAAGGAACCTGGTTAGCACTTTACCCTCGCGCGGAACTGGCTAAGGACATCGGTTTACCACCACCCACTCAAACAGGCTTTTCTGGTATGACGTTAGCGCACAATGTAGCCAGCAAACCAGAAGTTGATGTCATTTTAAATCAGGCTGTAGCCGCTGGAGCAACGTTGGTTAAAGCCGCCACAGAAGCCTTTTGGGGTGGCTATTCTGGGTACTTTCGAGACCCTGAAGGTCATTACTGGGAAGTCGCTTACAACCCTTACCAAGATCTGACGTAATAACGGGTTTACCAGCACACTCTACTCTAACGATGCTTTCAACTGCGATAACATATCGACAAGATTGCCTATACTGACAGCCGCTAACGTCAATAACTGAGAACCATCATGAAGCACCCTAGTCATCAAGTATTGATCAAATTTGTAGTGTTGCTGTTAATTTTAGTGTCTTACTTTTCGTACCTGACCTATCAATACGACTTATTAACAGGGGGGATTGCTTCTCTAATCACTTGGTCTTTCTTTGTGCTGTGCACGCCTGTCGCCGATGCCGGTTTTTTGCTCGACTTTCCGATTAGAGTGTTATTTGGCATTCGTATGATATGGTCGGAAATCGTCGTTTGGGCCATTGCGATTGCCATTAATGTTTGTGCCTTAACGTATTTCAGCGAATTTTATGACGTAACTCTTGTCACACAGACCATGAAAGTGATTTTAACCAATCCGTCACCGTACGGGTTGGTTATTGTGCTGTCGGGGGTTGGAACGTTCCTCTCTATACGATTCGGCGATGAGTTGATGGACGTGCTGCACCATAAAGATCGGCTCTATTACCTGCGACACCACTTTAAACATGAAATAACGCTGTTTATCTTTTTCCTGTTTGTGATTTTTGGCTACTACGAAATCATGTCGACCTTGGGAATCACCGTTGATGCATAATCAAACAAACGTCAATCAAAGGAGCATAACGTGGCAAGACTCAGCAATTTAGGGGCGTTCATACTAGGCGTTTTTATATTTATTGGCTTATCGTCTCTCGGCTATTTATTGGCGGGCGCGGCCATCGATGTGAAACAGTATGAGCGGAGCGTGACGGTAAAAGGATTGTCTGAGCGCGAGCAAAATGCCGACATTGTTATTTGGCCGATACAATTTACAGCAGCTGGCAACGATCTTGAATCGCTCTATAACGACATCGAGCAGAACACCTCAAAAATTAAAGCCTTCATCATTAAACAGGGTATTGCGCCTGAAGAAGTGACGTTTTCAGCCCCGGCAATTACGGATAAATCCGCCCAACAATACGGAAACAATGACAAGGCGGCGTTTCGTTACACGGCGATCCAAACAGTGACGGTTTATTCCAAAAATATCCAAGCGGTTCGTTCAGTTAAGGGCAAGCTTTCTGAGCTCGGCAAACAGGGAATCGTTTTTACTGGCGGCAATTATCAAGCACAAACGGAATACACCTTTACGCGCTTGAATGAGATCAAGCCTCAGATGATTGAAGAAGCGACAAGAAAAGCCCGAGAGGTCGCCGAAAAGTTCGCCTCGGATTCACAGAGTAAACTGGGGAAAATAAAGCGAGCCTCTCAAGGGCAGTTCAGTATTTCTGACCGAGACAAAAATAACCCGCACATTAAAAAGATCCGTGTGGTTACCACAGTCGAATATTATTTGTCTGATTAAAACGCATCGACTTCGCGAGCGAATAAGCATGCAGCGGTAAGCTCTGAGTTGAACGCATCACCACAAGCAAACGTATAGCTTGTACTGTAAGTACCTTACAGTACTCTATTGAACGCTGAGCCCTATTGAATCGCTATGAACAAGATTAACCCCAAGAAGTTACTCAACAGCAAATGGACGGCAGTCACGCCGACCCATAAAGAAAAACATTTTATTGTGACTGAAATGGAGTTCGATGAAGAAGGCGTTGTTTTGTCTTGCTGTATTGAAGCGGTGATGTCCAGACGTACCATTCCCATTCATTGGCCCGATTTAAAGGATAACAACCTCTGGCTGCAGGGCTGGAAATAACCACAGCGCCGCTTGGACAGCCTGTGGTTATCAGTAATGGGGTGGTTTGGCGGCCGATGTAAGTTAGCCCCGCAGCGGCTCAAAACCGGCGTAATGTACACCCGATAGATACGCCATCTCGCGGTGCCAGGTAGCCAAGTCAGAAACGCTGAATTGATTAAGCGACTCGTGACCACAGGCGCGAGCCATAACTTGCATCAGTTCGGTTGATGCCCCTAAAAACGATTGCAGCTTTTTGGCGGATTGATCCACGTCTAGCCGTTTTCTGAGGGACTCTTTCTGGGTGGCAACCCCTGAAGGGCAGTTATTGCTGTGACATATGCGTGCGCCTACACAGCCAATGGCTTGAATCGCACTGTTGGCGATGGCCACACCATCAGCTCCCAATGCCAACGCTTTCACAAAATCAACCGGTACTCGCAGCCCCCCAGTGACAATCAGGGTGACTCTGCCGGTGGCTCCCTGTTCGTCTAGATAGCGACGGGCACGCGCCAGTGCTGGAATCGTGGGCACGCTGATGTGATCACGAAACATGGAAGGTGCCGCGCCGGTACCGCCACCGCGTCCATCGAGGATGATGTAATCTGCCGTAGCATCGAGCGCAAACTGCAGATCTTGTTCAATATGATTGGCGCTGAGTTTAAAGCCGATAGGAATGCCGCTA
>CBFHKY010000005.1:19603-164867 GCA_965656525.1 Pseudomaricurvus sp.
AGTGAGCTCTCTCACGTGATCGGCAAAGCGCTTGTAGTCGTCCACTGTGCTAAGGTCTTTAAATGTTGCCGGCGACAACGCGGCTTCCCCTTCTGGAACCCCTCTTACCTCGGCAATCTTGCGGGTGTTTTTGCTGGCGGGCAAATGCCCACCGGTACCAGTTTTGGCCCCTTGGCCACCCTTAAAGTGAAACGCCTGAACCTTAGCCAGCTGTGATTCGCTGTAGCCAAACTGTCCACTTGCGAACTCATAAAAATAGCGTGAGTTGGCTGCTTGCTCTTCGGGCAGCATGCCGCCTTCCCCCGAACAGATACCGGTACCGGCCAGTTCGGCACCCTTGGCTAAAGCCACCTTCGCCTCTTGCGAGAGCGCACCAAAACTCATGTCGGAAACCAGTAAGGGCGTATCCAATGTCAGTGGCTTATCGGCCTGTGGGCCAACCACCAGTTGTGTCGCTACTGGATGATTTTCCAACAAGGGCTGACGTGCCATTTGCGCCACCATAATCTGCAGATCATCCCAATGTGGCAGTTCGTGACGTGGCACACCCATCGCGGTTATGGGGCCGTGCTGGCCCATAGAATCCAAACCTTCGTTGGCCAGTTCATGAATAAACTCAACCGTGGGCTCCTCACTGGTGGCGATCACATCGGGAGCTTTTGAGCCATCAGATTCCTCCGAATTGCTTGATTCTACACCTGGTCCCTCTTCACCTACTTGCTCTTGCTCAAACTGTTGATGAGTCCCATCGCAGTAAGGGCGATCTTGACTGTGCTTGCAGATGCATAGCAGTGCTTTGCCATCTTCTTCCGCGGTAAAAGATTTAGGGGTGAAATCGCTGCCTTCGTGGGAACCGTCACAAAACGGCTGATCACTGGAGCGTCCACACATGCAATAAAGGTACTCTTCACCTTTTGTTAAAGACACTTCGGCGGGCTTGTTGTCAGCGATGATTGGGTTGCTCATGATGCATTCCTTTTGCCGGCTGAAAGTTCAAACGTTGTCATAACCATACTTTTGCTACGGCAAAAAACCAATATCAGATCTATTTTCACTTCGTGAATACCACAGGGCTTCTGTTACGGAGTCAGCCTGAAGGTTTCACACCCTTTGCGTAAATTGCGTAAAGTGCCTGAAACTGAAAGAATCCACCCCAGATCCAACACATTCAGGTGCTTTTATGATCACAACATCCTCCCGAGTTGTCTTTTCCGCTTTGCTCTTAGTCGTGCTCAGCGGGTGTCTGGGCATGCCAGAAAAAGTCACCCCAGTGAAAGACTTTGACATCACCCGCTACCTAGGGAAATGGCACGAAATTGCACGGCTAGACCATTCTTTTGAGCGAGGGCTGGAGCGTGTAAGCGCGGAATATTCGCTGCGTGAAGATGGTGGTGTAAACGTGATCAACCGCGGTTATTCCACCGAAGACCAACGCTGGCAAGAAGCACAAGGCAAAGCCTATTTTGTCGAAGAGGAAACCACCGGCTATCTAAAGGTATCTTTCTTTGGCCCTTTTTACGGCTCTTATGTGGTGTTTGAGTTGGACCACGAAGGTTATGAATACGCTTTTGTTTCTGGGCCGGACACCTCATACCTGTGGCTGCTGGCACGAGAACCACAGGTTAGCGAAGCGGTCAAAACTTTGTTCAAAAGCCGAACCCAAGCACTGGGGTTTGAAGCTGACGCGTTAATCTGGGTCGACCAAAGCAAAAGCCCCACCGACCCAGCCTCTTGATCAGCAAGGGCGCGACTCATCAGAATCAGGCGTCCGCTTTTTTATGATGCTGAAACCACTCGACGGCATCCGCGACGGTTTCTTTCATCGGCCGCGGAGACCAACCAAGTTCGGTACGGGCTTTAGTGCTATCCAGCTCTTTGAAGCAGTTTGAGAGATACACGGCATCGGTGCTGATGATGTAGTCTTTTTTGCCGGTTAACTTGTAATAGGTTTCGACAACACCAGCAATGATGTAGGCCACCCACTGTGGCACGATTTTTAAGGGCTTTTGACCGGCCAAATCGGTGGCCATTTTAAAGAAATCTCGGTTGGCAATGTATTCATTAGCAATAATGTAACGCTCACCGGAGCGACCAAAGCGCTCAGCCAGTAAAGCGGCCTCTGCCGCATCACGAATGTCTACGGTAGGTTGACTCACATCCAGAGTGGCGTGCTCTTCGCCACAGGCTACTTTACCCAGCATACCGTTGTGCGGTGTGGGCTGAAAATCTTGTGGGCCGTAGGTATTGGCAATACACAGGGCCGATCCTTTCAGGCCCTTTTCATGGCAATAGCGTAAAAACTCAGCTTCTGCTTTGTAGCGTGCCTGAAAGTACGGTGAGGCTTTTTGCGCCCAGTTGAAATCGATATCTTCGGTGACTGGGCCGTCGGGGTTAAAACCCAAAGTACCCATGGTGCTGGTAAAGATGAAATGATCCACCCCGCACGCCAAAGCTGCCTCCATGGTATTCACTAAACCGTCTACGTTATTGCGAAACAGCGGCTCTGGATCCGACAACCAAAAACGAGGGTCGAGTACGTTGTAAAAAATGCTGCTGCAACCTTCGATGGCCGATTGTAGCGTCTCTGGCTGCAGCACATCACCATAGAACAATTCCACATCTAGATTGGCAAAAGCTTTCGTATTACTGGTCCTACGAACCAGCACTCGAACCTTGCGGCCCTGAGCCACCAATAGCCGAGTCACGTGGCTGCCCATAAAACCACTCGCACCCGTGACTAAAACGGGTTTATCCATGAATACTGTGTTTTCGCTGTTCATATTCACCTACTGCACACTCTTGCGGCTGTTTAGAAATGGGTTACTTGTCGGCCTACTCTAGCGAGGTTTAGCCATCAGGAATACTAACAATAACCTTCATCACCTATAAAAAAACCTGATAGCATATTGTACTCATATATAGCCGAGGGTCTAAGGCATTGAAAGTAGATCTTAAAAAACTGAAGCAGCTTACGGTGGTGGCCAAAACGGGTAGTTTTTCAAAAGCAGCCGAGCTTTTGCATACGTCTCAACCGGCGTTAAGCCGTAACATTGGCCTTATTGAACAACAATTTAACGCGAAGCTGTTCGAACGCAGTGCTTCTGGCGTGTCCCTTACCACCGTCGGAGCCGCTATCGTCAAGGAGGCGCACGCACTGTTACGGCAAGCGCACGCCTTTACTCATAATGTTAACCTGTTCAGTCAGGGTGAATCCGGTCGCGTCGCTTTTGGTATGTGGCCTGTTATTAGCAGCTTAGTGCTGCCCGAGCTCAGCGCGTTCTTTATGCGTGAGCGCCCTAAAATCCATATGAATGCGACCGTAAAAGCTGCTAGTGAACTGCTACAAGATCTCTACGCTGGGCGTATTGAATGGTTATTGTGTGGCACCGGACATTTTGATTCACAGCCTGACTTGATCATAGAAGAAGTCGGTTTAATCCATGTCGGACTAGTGGTACGCGACGGTCACCCATTGATAAATCATCAAAACATCCAACCTCACGATCTTTCGGAATTTCCCGTGTTATGTGGTGTCGAAATGTCGAGTTTGCCAAACCAGATGGCAGATAATGGCGTGTTTATCTCCGACAACTTTGATGTTCTACGTTATACTACTTTGCATTCAGATGGGTACTGGATCACGCCACTAGAGCTCGTCAGTGAGGATCTTAAACAGCAGCGGCTGCACAAACTGGATGTGATCGGCAGTGATAAACCGCTACAAATACCCATTGCGCTGGTGAGACTGGCAGGCTTTGAACTGTCGCCCATTGCGCAGGATATTACGGAATACACCAAAAAGTTTTTCACAAAAAATTAAGTCTTTAGAAGTAACCTTTACTCAAGAAGTTGTCTGCTTCTGGGTACACGCCATATCGGAAACGTATGACGCAAAAACTTCATTACCAATGAACAATTGAAACGGCACCAGCGAAACACGTTAAAAATGAGTGTGCCAATTGCAATTTTTGCCCCTTCTAAAAAGAGCCTATTTGTGGATCCATTGCGCAAACTATTTCATTGCTTTATTTTCCTGCTTTTCCTGTCGCCTTGCGTCACGGAAGGAAGCGACGCTCCACTATTGATAGATGCCGACGGCACGCTCGCCTCTTCTGCTGTCACCACAACAATCACACAAGATTTTTTTTTAGATCAGGGCTGGGAGTATCGCTGGGGTGATTCGCCCCGGCTAAACAACCGAACTCCTGAATGGGTTCATTCCAAGCAATCGCAAGATTGGCAACCCATTGAGTACCCCGCCAACCCTCCCGGCCGAAACGATCAGAACAATGCTTGGTTTCGAGTCACCTTGCCAGACATACCGCTACGTGACCCCGTTTTTTACGCGTCTAGTATCGATTTCTTAGCAGAGGCCTACCTAGACGGGGAGCTGATCTATAGCCACGGTCAGTTTGATGATCAAGGCGAGGGGAAGTTTGCCGGATGGCCTTGGCATATGATTACTCTACCGCAAGATTTTGCCGGTAAAACTCTGTATTTTCGCGTATTTTCCGATTACATCGACATCGGCTTTTGGGGTGAGCTCAAAGTTAATGAGCGCATTCATATCCTGCATCAGGTAGTAGATGAATCCATACAAGGTATGGTGGTTATAATCATCACTCTATTCATTGCGTTAATCGCAGCGGCATTCGCTGTGCTAAAAGCTCAGCGCCGACAATTTTTGAGCGTGTGCTTATTTACGCTCGCCGCCACTGGATTAGTACTGGGCGACATTCCAGTCATGAAGTTGATCTTAAATCAGCCGCTGCTGTGGAATTATGTTGGTGCGTACGCCTATTTTTTGTTGCCGATTCCTATGTTTATATTGCTCGCCGACTGGTTGTCAGACGCGAATTTAGAAGTGCGCCATCTTAGGTGGTTGTGGCAGTTTCACCTTGCTTTCTTATTGATGGCGGGTATAGGCAACCTGCTAGAAGTAGTGAGCTTGACTCAGTTGTATCCTGTATTTGATGGCATTTTTACAGTGACGCTTATACTGCTTGTGTGCTCTGTATTGTTTATTTTTCATCGCGTGAGTGCGGAAAAAAAGGTTTTAATTCTTGCGTACTTTGGATTTTGTGCCGTAATGATACTCGATATGGCCGTTGCCCATCGCTGGATTCCATGGGGCAATATTCCGGTCTCCAGTGGCGCACTGATGTTTTCTGTGGTGATCATTGGTTTGTCTTTCAATCACTACCTAGCCACGCAGCGACGACTCAGCGAGCTTAATTTGTCATTAGAAAGTAAGGTACAAGAACGCACCGAACAACTGTTTGTTATGGTAACACAAGAGCGTTGGCGGTCAGCCAATCTACTGTTTCAAAAAACAAAAACCGAGATAAACAATGACATCACTCTCGCGCTAGAAAGCTGTAACACCCTAGAAGCCGGACTCAATATTGTGGGTGAGCACATTGCTGAATTGTGTCAGCCATTCGCTGGTGTCTATCGAGTACTGCATCCCAACGGCTGGGAGATTGCTCAAAGCTGGGGAGATAATGAAGAAATACCCACACCTGATGCAACGATGATAAGGCACACGCAATTTAACGATGAATTCGGCTGCTTTTCTTTAAACATCACCAATCAACAAGGCCTTGTGAACTGTGTTGCACTCCTTCAGGTGAAGGTCACCCGAGTACCCGATGACTGCACTGTAGACAGCGTAATGGAGCTACTGCAGCGCGCCATAGAAACAATCAGCATGACATTAGCCAACATTGCATTACGAGAAGAACTGCGGCGCTTTTCTTATGAAGATGAATTAACCAGTTTAAAAAACCGACGCTTCTTCTCTGAAGTTTTAGAACATGAAATGTCATCCTCTAAACGCACCAATGAGCCCTTGTCACTCATGATATGCGATATTGATTACTTCAAAAGATTCAACGACACCTTCGGGCATACCGCAGGCGATGAGGCCTTAAAAACTGTCGCAAGATTATTAAACCAGTCCTTTAGAGAAGCGGATATTGCGTGCCGTCTAGGCGGTGAGGAGTTTGTTGTGATCATGCCAAGGGCAAAAGCTGAAGATTGCCTAAGACGAGCCGAACAGCTCCTGATCGACATCGAAGGTACTCAAATCATTTATCAGGGCGAGCCATTAGGAAACGTGACCATCTCTATTGGTGTTGCCAGCTGGCCTGCTCCCACAGCAGACATTCAACAGCTGCTACCGCAAGCCGACTTGGCGCTTTATGAAGCGAAAGAGACAGGCCGAAACCGCGTTAAAGTAGCCAAATAGCTCGTTCTGGTCCCGATTAAGAGCCACCCCGTAAGCCTCTCAAGCGTATCAACATCAACGGTTCGCGCCGCTCTTGAAGAGGTATCGATATTCAAAGCCACACCGGGGTATTATCAAGAAGGCTAATGATTAGAAAGCAACAGGGCCACAGATCATGATTTATTCGCTTGAAGAGTACCAAAACAAAAAAAGCCCTTGGTGTGATCACCAAGGGCTTTTTTTGTTTGCAGAGACATCACTGCTAAATCGCAATGATGATTTAGAGCTTATAGGTTTAGGGATTTCTTCCTTTCCAGCTCAGACTTGGCATATTCACGCCATTGCTCTGCTGCTCTCTTGCTGTTTTTGTCTTTGGCAGCCAAATCAAACTCTTTGATAGCAGCTTCATAGTTTTCTAGGTTCATGTTAGCCATGCCAAGAACAATATGGAGTTGATCAATACGCTTAATGCCACCGCGCTTTAGAGCTTCCTGACCAGCTGATAAAGCGGCTTTGTTGCGATCTGTATCTAGGTAGACACCTGCTAAGCGAGCAAAAAGATCACCTTTTTCTGATTTCTCAGCTGCTTTTTCCATTTCAGGAATGGCTTCTTTAACATGCTGAGCAAGACGCAGAGCGGTTGCCAGAGTTTCTAGATTTTTAGACGTTTCGGGAATGAGTTTGTCTTTAATCCCTTTACGTATAACCTTTACCGCTTTGTAAGGCACGTCGGCACCCATAAAGAGGTAAGCCATATTCATGAGCTCAGTGTCTTTATCCAGCGCGCCCATCAAGTAGGCAGTTTCCATCGCATACAGCTGATTACGCTCCTGACCCATAGCACCGTACATACCTGAAAGCTGCTTCCAATAGGACGCTTTAGGGTAATGGCGTATTAACTTAATCAGAATATTAACGACCTCAGCATTGTCGCCTTTGTCGTAATACACAGCACGCTGTAAGGTATACCAGTTTTCTTTAGGGACTTTACCGGCTTTTTCGAATTTCGATACGGCAATATCGACGTTCTCTAAAGCACACTTCATGTCACCTAACTGATAACACCCAGACGCCAACAATACGTAATCGTCAGCACCGACAATAGGATTAACGTCGATGTACTCTCGCAGTATTTTAACCGCACTGGCGTAATCTTCCTTAACGAACATCAGCTGTGCCAATGTCTTTAAAGTACCCAGTTGCAGAGCATCGCTCAGCTCTTCTTCTTTCAGAACTTTTTGATAATAGCGAATAGCATTATCGTAATTTTCAAGAGAGTAATAAATCCAACCAAAATAATTCCAAAGATTAGCTTTCTCGTAGCTTGTGTAATCTGGCGCCTTGGACTGCTCTAAACCTTTTAGAACAACCAGAGCACCGCGCCAATCTTCAGCATCGGTTTTCTCTTGAATTTTGGCAAAGTCTTTATAAACCGGCTGCCGCAAAGAGAACGTTTTTTTGGTCTTATATTGTGGCTTCTCTTGCTGCTCTTGAGCCATAACACTGCCAGAAGCCAGCGCATCAAATCCCAATGTCTGCAGTACAAGACTCGATGCTGAAGGCACCAACGCCAATGGCGCGACCAGCAGAGCTTGTCTGACGAGCTTTGAAACCTTAGCCGTCATCTTCATAGTCATTCCCACTGTTTACTCGGCAATAGCAAAGGTGATTTTGTTACGAACGCCCGGTACTTCAACCGGTTCACCGTCAATAACACGTGGCTTATATTTGAATTTAGATGCCGCCTTAAGAGCCGCTCTATCAAATATTTCTGAAGGTCTTAGGTTGCCCCGTGAGCCAGCCATACCTTCTACCACGAAAGGATCACGCACAGCGCCATTGGTGGTTACTGTAAATTCAACGATGACATAACCTTCTAAACCACGAGACAACGCTCGATTAGGATACTGAGGTTGAACTTTCACAATTGGCAGGTATTCACCATCGCCACTAAAGCCACCAACACCTTTAATACTCAGGTTGGGTGATACTTTAGGTGCTGCCATGTTGATCGAGTCTGGATTCAGTTCTGGCTGATCGAAATCAGGCTCAGGCATATCCGGTGGAGGCTCCTGTGGATCCTCTGGTTTTTCAGGCTTATCAAACTCGTACTTAGTTTCGATTTGACGCTCAGGCATGTGAATGTCAGCAATTTTAGTATCGTCCACGTCTTCCAGTGGCTTTTGCTTCGATTCAATCAATGCGTGCATCAAAAAAAGTAGGCCAAAGGTTGTGGCTGCCGCCAGCAACCCTGCCACTCCTATTCTTGCAACATTCATAGCGCTCTATTTCTTCTCAGTAGATACAGAAACGTCCAATACTCCCGCTTCCCGGGCTGCTTCCGCAACCTTCGTGAGGGTTTCAATATTGGAGTCATCGTCCGCCTGGATAACGACAGCACCTTTAGGGTTCTCTGCGTGCAAGCGCTCAATAGCACCTTTTACCGCACGCAGGTCCACCACGGATTTGTCGATCCACACTTCGTTATTAGAGCTGACAGCTATCAGAATGTTGGCATTTTTCTTCAGCACTGAGGTAGTTGCCTCAGGTCGAGTGATCTCAATGCCAGCTTCTTTAACGAAAGAAGCGGTAACGATGAAGAAGATCAGCATGATAAACACCACATCCAGCATTGGTGTTAAATCGATGGCATTTTGCTCTTCTTCAGCTGCCTTATTTCTTCTGCCCATGATAACTCTCTTAGTAACCGGTTAAGCTATTTGCAGCCTTAATGGTCCATCGTCAAGTGGTCTTCAAGCAGCTGATTCTCGCGTTCAGCAGTACGGGTGATGTAAGTATTTCCAAATACGCCTGATAGGGCGGCAACCATACCCGCCATTGTCGGGATCGTTGCTTTAGAAACACCACCAGCCATGGATTTTGCATCTCCACCGCCGGTCACAGCCAATACGTTGAACACTTCAATCATTCCCGTCACAGTCCCTAGCAACCCAAGTAGCGGGGCTAAAGCAACCATGGTGCCTACCATATCAAGGTTGGCATTCACTTTCTGTGAAACACGGGATATCAGCGCATAACGAACCTGATGTGCATTCCAGGATTTGCGCTCAGCGCGCGCCTCCCAGATGTCCAATGCACCCTGAATATCTTTCTTCAGGCTACTATGGTAATACCACACACGTTCAAAAATCAGAGTCCACATGAAGAGGGTTAGAGCGGCAATCATAAGTAATACGTCGCCGCCCTTAGCCAGTAAGGCCTCAATGGCTGCTAGTGCGTCCATCAATGCCAATAACATGCGCTATCTCCTACTTCTTCTCTGCGTTTTCGGCAATGATACCCGTAGATTGTTCTTCCAATACTTGGAGAACACGCTTAGCGCGACCATTTACCAATGTATGCACCAGCACAGTGGGGATAGCCACTACGAGACCCAGTACGGTAGTTACCAATGCGCTAGAGATACCGCCAGCCATAGCTTTTGGATCGCCGGCACCAAAAATGGTGATAGCTTGGAAAGTAATGATCATACCCGTTACGGTACCCAGTAGACCCAACAGAGGCGCTACCATGGAGATGATTTTCAGCAGACTGAGACCTGATTCGATGGCAGGGCGCTCTTTCAGCACAGCCTCTTCCAGTTTCAGTTCCAGAGATTCACCATCCAGACCTTTATTGTCTTCGGCCACTTTCAACACACGACCCAGAGGGTTGTTGGTGTTTGGAGTAGGAGACTTCATCTGTGAGGTTACTTTGCTGCTGATGCTCATCAGAGCAACGAAGCGATACAGGCCTAACAACATGGCGATCGCACCTACCGCAGAGATGATGTAACCCACGATCCCGCCTTGATGCCAACGCTCAACCAAAGATGGGCTGTTGATCAACGCTGATAGGAAAGAACCACCACTTGGCCCTGTAGGGTCAACACCTACACGAGTGAAGCCCGCTTCGGCACCTTGCAACTCCATCGCCGCACCTTGCAATGTCGCTGTAGGCTGACGAGTCAGCTCAATCATGCGCTCATCAGCAAGCTCTAGGTACTGACCGTTGGAAACCAACTGGAAGTTACCAATACGAACAACGTCTTGATCTTCACGATCACCATTAGGCTTGATTACAGTGCCAGCAAATTTAACGACACGGCCACCCTCAATGGTCTCACGCTGAACTTCGTACCAAAGACGCTCGATCTCTTCGATGGTTGGCAGCTTAGTTGCACCATTCATCTTATCAATCAGCTGATCTAGAAACTCTGAACGGCCTGGGTATTGAGCAGATACGATAGAGGTTGCTAAGTTACTGCGCAGATCGCCGGCGGTTGAAGTCAAATGACCGAACAACTCGCTCAAAGAACCCATACGTTCTCTTAGCTGCTGACGCTTTGCAGTCACTTGCAGTTCTTGCTGCTCGTACTTTTTCTCTAGCGCCGCAGAGCGATCTTCTTCAGACTCTTTGGTTCTTATAGCCTCATTCAGCAAAGACTGCTGGTTTGACTTTTGACGACGAAACTCAGCTTCGCGTTTCTTGTGCTCAGAAGTTTCTGCGATCTTGCTTTGCTGAACCATGTTCAGCAGCTGATCCAAGTTTTGAGCTTTATCTTGAGCAACAGCCATACCAGATGTGAGCAGCGTGGCGGCGGCTACAGTTAGGCAGCGTTTGGCAAAATTGATCTTCATTGCGCAGCCTCCGGTGCCAAAATGGGCAGTTTCAAGAGTTCAATGGATGCTTGTTTCTTCGCAATACGGATGCCTTTCAAAATAGCAGCACGGTATTCGCTGGCAGGCAGCTCAACCCAAGCATTTTGACGCTTATCCCATGCTCCAGAAAATTCCAGATCAGTGGTTTGATACATCAGGGCGATACGGCCAACCTGAAGAACGTTCACTTCGCGCTCTTGGCCACCCACAACTAAGGTATCTTTGTAGGTATTCAGTTTACGCCCGTATTCAGCCTCAATTCTGTAGGCTTCTAGGATTTGACGAAACTTCTCTGAAACAGAGATATCGGCACGATCCTGTCTGCGACGCAGACTTTCCAGACGTTCAGCACGTTCTTCTGCGTAGAAAGGCATATCCAGAGCAACAAATTGCTCAAGACCGTCTAGCATTTTCAGAATTAACGGCTGAATTTGGCGCTCAATTACAGTGACGTTTGCAATTGATTCTTCGAGTTCACCAATCACTTCGAGCTGATTGGCCAACTGCTTTTCTAGCTGTGCGTTGTAAACTCGCAAACCTTCGATTTGCTTGTTCACCACTTTAAAGTCGTTGAGCAGGCTAGCAGTCTGATCAGCTATCTTATCGATATTTTGCTGAGAAGCCTGAGCCAGTTGAATCTTTTGCTCGCCAACTTTCAGAATGGAATTCAACGTTTGGTCCGCGTGAGCGACGCTTCCAACAAGCGCGCCAGCAGAAAGCACTGTAGCCAAAGCTACGGCTTTAAATCGCTGCTTCTTCATAAATCCCCCAGTGTGGGTGCGTACAATCAATACCTGCGCGGCATCAAACCGCTGTGTTTTTTCATTATCAATCGCCATTGAGCGACGGTTTGAAGCTGGCCATTTAATAACAGAGGCAATAAACATTCAATGGTTAATACCAATACGAAATTAGATGTGTAGATCGGTAGCAAAACAGGTAACACCAAGCCGTAAGCACAAGGATTGACAAGTAACAAAAGGCTTTAAAATCAGTTTTTAAAAGGTAATCCCTGAAAGTAATCACTTACAAACAACAAAAAGACAAAGCCTCACTTGCTAAGTTAACCTTTGGTAACACGATGTAAAACGCAGCATCGGTACGGAAGTTTTTGCTTTTCTGAAACCCCTTGCTCCGCCACATTTTCCTGCCACTGCCCCGTAATCACTGGGAACCATGCATCGCCATCAAAGGCACGGTCAATACGCGTGAGATAAATGGTGTCCACCAATGGCAGCGCCTCTTCGTAAATCTGAGCACCGCCAATGATCATGATTTCTTCAGGTGTTTCTTGCTCAGCCAGACTAACCGCTTCTGCGAGCGAATGACACACAACAACCCCATCTGCAGTCCAAGAACTCTGCCGGGTAATCACAATATTTTTGCGCCCCGGAAGCGGCCGACCAATGGATTCGAACGTCTTGCGCCCCATTAACACGGGCTTCCCCATAGTGACACGTTTAAAATATTTAAAGTCTTCTGGGACATGCCAGGGCATTTGGTTGTTGACACCGATCACGCGATTGCTGGCCTGGGCGGCGATTAGCGCCAGTGGAATTTTAGACACCAAAGTCACTCCGATAAACGCTACACAGAAAAAGGGTATGCAATTGGGTCGTGATGCTCATAACCCTCAACTTCAAAATCATCCATAGTGACCCACGTTTCGAGGTCCTCCAGCTTTTTGATGTCTGGATTGATATGCAACTGCGGCGAATCGAATGGCTCACGTTGCAACTGAACGTCGCGCATAAGCTCTAATTGATCTTCGTAAATGTGGGCGTTCACAATCTTGTGGTAAGCCATTCCAGGCTCATGCCCTGTGATTTGCGCCACCAACTTTAACAGGGTAAACACTTGAACTTGATTGAAGTTCAAACCCAGCGGGACATCGCAAGAGCGCTGATAAGAGGTCAGATAAAGCGTATCGCCTAGCAAAGAAAAGTTGTGCGTATGCATGCACGGGCGTAGGCACCCCATGTGGAACTCACCGGGATTATAGAACGTTAGGATTTCACCGCGATCATCAATATCATGACACAAGTTATGAATAATCTTGGCCAGTTGATCAACGCTATTGCCATCCGGTTTTTGCCAGCGACGCCCTTGTACACCGTAAACTCGCCCCATGTCATCGGTGCCTTTACGGTACTCGCTATTGAGCCAAACATCGTTGTCATTGGCGTTAGCATCCCAAGTTTTGGTGCCCAACTTGCGAAAGTCAGCGGCATTGTCGTAACCACGGATATAGCCCAACAGCTCGGCAATGGCAGATTTCCAATAGCTTTTACGAGTCGTGATGAGGGGAAACTGATTGTCCGCTACATTGTAAGTGAGGTCCGCATTGATTAACGTCAGACAACGCTTACCGGTACGCTGATTATCGACCCAGGTACCTTCATCAATAATCCGCTGACACAAATCCAAATATTGCTTCATTGCTTCCTCACTTTATTAAATACCTTTCGAGCTGCAAGTAGAGTTACTGAGTTATGACTACTCGTTACTGACGCCTATCCATTGTTGTGAGCCGCTTTTGTCGGTGGTTTATTGTTGCTGTACTCGCGGCTGCGGCATTTATAAGCCCATACCAGCAACACCACCCCTAAGAGCATCATTGGTATCGATAGCAACTGCCCACGCGTGAGCCAACCGAACGCATCGTAACCAATATGGCTGTCTGGCTGACGGAAAAATTCCACCGTAAATCGAAACAAGCCATAGAACACCAAGAAGACACCACTCACGGCCATGCGCGGGCGCGGCTTAGCCGAAAACCAAAACAATATAATAAACAAGACAAGACCTTCTAAAGCCGCTTGATAGAGCTGCGAGGGATGTCGAGCCAAGCCACTAGGGTCATTTGGAAAAACCATACCCCAAGCGGAATCGGTTGGCCGCCCCCACAATTCTTGGCCAATGAAATTCCCCAGCCGACCAAACCCTAGTCCCAAAGGCGCAAGAGGCGCGACAAAATCCATGAGCTGAAAAAAGGGAACTTTGATTTTACGAGCGTATAGCGCCATCGCCAATACCACGCCAATCAAACCACCATGGAAGGACATGCCGCCTTCCCACACTCGAAACAACCAAGTAGGGTCATCCAAAAAGCGATCGAAATGGTAGAACAGCACATAGCCAAAACGGCCACCTAAGACGACGCCAACGGCACCATAAACAATAAGGTCTTCAATATGCGCTCGCTGGATAGCACAGGAGGGCTTACCTGCACGGTACCACGCTAAACTCCAGGCTCCAGCGAACCCCAACAGATACATAATTCCATACCAGTGGATTTTAATAGGGCCAATGCTATAACCAAAAATTTCGAAGGTATCGAAGGCTAGAGCAACGGGATCAAGAGCGGGATAACTAAGCATAATGTCTGCGGCCTGAGTACGGTCTGACAGTGAACATTAAGGCACGGAGCCTCAAGATTGGGTCGCCATCATACCATTAACCAGTAAGTGAACGGCAATCAACAGCAGCGCCAGTGCGAACCCCTGCTGCAAGCGTCGCGCAGGCAGCCTGTGAGCCCATTTCGCCCCGACACGAGAAGCCGGAGCACTGCAAACCACCAGCCCCAAAAACGCAGGCACATAGACAAAACCTAATGCCCCGTCAGGAAGCTGGGCATGCCCCCAGCCCTGTATCAGATACGACACCGAACCAGAGATCGCAATGGGTAAACCCAGTGCGGCTGATGTTGCCACAGCGCGCGCCATCGCCACCTTGCAAAAACGCAAAAATGGCACGGTCATCGAGCCACCGCCCACACCAAATAGCGACGATAACAAACCAATCACAGAGGCAATCATTAAGAGCCCCGCTCGCCCAGGCAAGTGCACTTTACCATCGGGCGCGCCTTGTCTAAACATGGTAAATGAAACAAACAACAAGAAGATAGCGAACGCCGTTTGCAGTGACGGCCCCTCTAACTCAGCGGCAACCACACCCCCAATCCAAGCGCCAACAACAACACCCGGCACCAATGGCATCAACAACGAGCGATCCAGGCCACCCTTTTGCCAGTGCGTCCAAGCAGAGACCGTTGAGGTCACCACAATACAGGTTAACGATGTTCCTACCGCCAAATGGGTCAAGATGTCGCCAGGAAAGCTCAAGGCCGTGAAGGTGTAGATAAGCGCGGGTACCATGACCACACCACCACCCAAACCAAATAACCCAGCCACCAAACCGGCCAAAATACCCACCGCTGCAAACAGCAACAACACGCTCAACATAAATTTCCCCGTCGTTTGAGATGGCGCATTATCGGCATTAATGCTCTCGCTTACCAATTTTGCTTTACTGGCCGACATCGGTACCTTGGCTTTACACCGCTCGCCTCTTCTTTCACACTCAATAATGTGTCATGCCTACAGCCCTGCTCATCCACTCAAGATTGATAACCACAATATGTGTCTGATCGTATTTGCCTTGCGCCAACATCAAGATTATCCGCTCATTGTGGCCGCCAATCGCGATGAGTTTTACGCGCGGCCCAGCGCGCCTTTGCAGTGCTGGCAGCCCGAAAACTCGCCGGTCGACATCCTTTCAGGGCGAGACCTCGCGGCCGGTGGCACCTGGATGGGGGTTGCCACAAACGGTCAATTTGCGGCTGTAACCAACATCCGCAATGGGCACATTGTCTCAGATCGACCCGCATCGCGCGGGCAACTCGTCCTCGACACCTTGGCCAAAACCAACAACACCACATTTGTAAACTCTTTGGCTGAAACTGCCCATCATTACAACGGCTTCAATCTACTTACAGGTACTCCCCAACACCTGTTCTACAGCAACAATGCTCACACCTACCAAAATCCACCTACATCAGCGACAACGACAACGACAACGACAACGACAGAATTAAGCCACGGCATCTTTGGTTTGAGTAACGGCGTTTTAAACACCCCTTGGCCGAAAGTAGAAAGCAGCAAAATAGCGCTGGCTCACCTTCTTTCTTTGGATTGGCAACAGCGGGAGCAACGCGTGGCTGACTTGTTTTCGCTGCTGGGCGATACCTGCACTGCGACAGATGAACAACTGCCCGCCACCGGAGTGCCGATCGATAAAGAAAGAATGCTATCGCCGCGGTTTATCCAAAGCCCAGATTACGGCACTCGATCATCTACTGTGGTGTTGTTTCACCGATCGGGCCAAGTACACATGATTGAACGCTCCTTTGACGTTAATTCTTCACCTGAAACACCATGGCACGAACAACAACTTCAATTCGGCTAACCCCGCCCTAGTGGCTTTTTATCAACGCTTTAGCCCTCTGATGCCCTCATCTAATGTGCCATCCGCCTGCTCATAAATAACACGCGTCATTAAACTAAGGCTTCAGCGTGCTCTTTCATGGCCGCTATTCACTTATGCGCACGGGAAGTAACGCGCTGAATGTTGAATTTTTAACCGTTTGTCGCACACTTTTTTGAACCTGTTCCATACTCAATAGCATGACACGCCAAAAAACCCAGAACATACACTTATTGATTACCCTGCTACTGATCGTTGCAGGCAGTGCTGGGTTTTATCACGCCTATCAGGCCAATACTGAATTGACTCCAGTGCTGCCTCCGTTAGCAGCGGAAAAGAACCTGAAACGCTGGCTGCAAGAAGACACCACTCTGCTGCAGACCGATCGACCTTTAAATCACCTTAATACCATTCAGCAAATTTATGCGCGCACCGGTTACCGCCTGCTCTGGGTCAAAAATTATAAGCTGGATAAAAGCGGTCAACAGCTGTTGCAGCAGTTGAGTGAAACCAGTGCAGATCAACTCTACGATTACGCCTACCACCTCACTTACATTCAACAAAAGCTGCGCTCTCTACCGACTCGCCCTAAAGAGGCGACCTCACTGGATATCCGGCTTACCGACGCCTTTATCGCCTATGCCGATGATGTTCTGAGCACTCGCCTGCACCCCTCTAGCTTGTCCATTTACCCTAACGGCTTAACACCGGTGGCCTATGGCGATATGCAAAGCCGTGCCACCCGCGACACAGATCATCGGCATAACAATATCGTGGATCTAATCAGTGAGAATGTGCACCAACGGACGTTGAGCAAAGTGCTCAATAACATGACGCCGCCTCACCCTGCCTACCAAAAACTACGGCAAGCACTGAGCTTTTACCAAGACCTCTCTCAGAATCAGGCGTGGCAGCGCTTACCTGATGGCCCCACATTAGTTGCAGGTATGCAACACCCGCAGGTTCCCCATCTGCGAAAACTGCTGCACTTGTATGGCGATTACCCTCTAAAAAGGGGGTTTTTCAGCGATTGGTTTAATCGCGAAACAAAACTTACCGACACCGAAGACCTTTATTTTGATACTGAGCTGGAAGCCAGTTTAAAGCAGTTCCAGCAGCGTCACGGCCAAAAAATCGACGGTAAAGCAGGCCCTGTTACCCGCGCTTTACTCAACACATCACCGTCCTACCGTATTCGTCAGATCGCACTGAACATGAAACGCTGGCGCGAGCTGCCACGCGATCTGGGCAAACGGCACATCTGGGTCAATATGACCAACTATCAATTGCAGTTGTTCAATGGCGATAACGAAGAGCTAGCCATGAAAGTCATCATTGGCAAGGCTCAGCGTCAAACACCTGTCATGCAGGAAAGCATCAATACTGTCGTGCTGAATCCTCACTGGAATGTGCCTCGGCGAATCACCCTGCAGGACATATTACCTAAGGCCAAGCGGGATCATTCCTACCTGACACAACGCAACATCCGTATTTACGAAAACTGGATCAGCAACACGCCGGTTCCCGCCGAACAAATAGATTGGGCACAAATGAACCGTCGACACTTCCCTTATCGCTTGCGCCAAGATCCTGGCCCTGACAACGCCTTAGGCAGTATCAAGTTTGTATTACCCAATGATGAATCCATTTATTTACACGATACCAGTCACCCTGAACTGTTTGCCAAAGAGCAACGCGCGTTGAGCTCAGGCTGTATTCGTGTGGAAAAGCCTTTGGTACTGGCAAAAGCACTGTTGAAAAATAGCCCGTGGGACGACAACCAATTACAAAAAATACTTGATGCGGGAAAGACTCGTTATTTGAAAGTGCCCCATAAGATTCCAACCTACCTGTTTTACGCCACCGCTTGGGTTGACGAACAAGGCCAGCTGCAACTTCGTGATGACATCTATGATCATGATCGCCCAGTAAAACGAACACAGTCACACATTCGACTTTAAGAGCTGTATCGTTTTTAAACTGAAGCCTTCACGCTATACGCGCAGCCCGGGTCATACGGATATTCGAAAAAAGGTATAAGCCTTATGAGGCATGGGGATAGCGGCTTTTGCTAGCGAGACAAATCCGTTGGCGGACCACTAACTAAGCGAGACAGGCCAGCATTTTCTAGACCACGCTCAAGGCAGTGCTCAACCGAAGCCACATCATCTTGACGCATGACTTCGTCTAATAAACGCTCGGCTTGGCCCAGTGAAATGCTACGAATCACTTTTTTCACTTTTGGTAGATTCGTGGCGTTCATGGATAACACGTCATAACCCATGGCCATCAGCAACACCGCCGCCGCAGGATCACCCGCCAATTCACCACAGATGCCCACACTCACGCCCTGACTATGAGCATCTTGAACCACCTGATACAAGGCCCTCAGTACCGCTGGGTGAAACGCCTGATACAAGTCAGAAACCCTAGGGTTGTTGCGGTCGACGGCGAGTAAATATTGAGTCAAGTCGTTGCTGCCTACAGAAAGAAAATCGGAACGTGCTGCCAGTTCGCGCGCCTGGTACACCGCCGCCGGAACCTCAATCATCACGCCGATGGGAGGAAGGCGAAGATCGTAGCCGTCTTCAAGTAACTCGTGAAAAGCTCTAAAAATTAACGCTTTTGCCGCTTCCAACTCATCCACACTGGATACCATCGGCAACATAATGCGCATGTTGTTTAAGCCTTCACTGGCTTTCAGCATGGCTCGTATTTGCGCGAGGAAAATTTCGGGGTGATCCAGCGTCACACGAATGCCTCGCCAACCCAAAAACGGATTTTGCTCATCGATGGGGAAATAGCTCAGTGATTTATCACCGCCGATGTCCAACGTGCGCATGGTCACAGTATGCGGAACAAACGCCTCCAACTGTTCACGGTAAGTGAGCCGTTGCTCTTCTTCACTGGGGAATCGATCGCGCAGCAGGAAAGGGATTTCTGTACGGTAGAGACCAACACCTTCAG
The DNA here is from genome assembly GCA_965656525.1 of Pseudomaricurvus sp. Classification (GTDB taxonomy): domain Bacteria; phylum Pseudomonadota; class Gammaproteobacteria; order Pseudomonadales; family Cellvibrionaceae; genus Pseudomaricurvus. The sequence continues at coordinate 38,726 of CBFHKY010000005.1, forward strand.
CCCCACGCTCAAGAGAGCGCATAACATCAGCCATCAAGCCAGTGTTAACCCACAAGGGCACTCGGTGCTTATCTAGAGTCTCGCAGGGTAAATCTTTAAGTGCGTCTAACCCTTTGACCAGCTCCAGCTCTTCGGCAGCAATGGAATCGTAATGCTTGCGTAAGTCTGGGCTCGGGTCAACGTATACGGCACCACGGTAACCATCCAAAATCAGCTGGCGCCCTTCCAGCTGTGTAAACGGTAAGTCCACTGCCCCCATGACAGTAGGGATACCCATCGCTCGCGCTAGAATTGCAACATGAGAGTTGCTGGAGCCCTGAACGGACACCAGTCCACCAAGACGCTCACGGGGCACCTCGCCCAACATAGAGGCGGTGATTTCCTCGCCCAACAAAATAGCATTTTCTGGAAACACACGGCACTGTTGCGCGGACTCTTGCAGGTGAGCCAACACCCGTCGCCCCAGATCACGCACATCAGCCGCTCGTTCACGCAAGTACGCATCACTCATGCTGCTGAAGTTGCGTTCGTGCTCCAAAATAACGTCGCTCCACGCGTACGCTGCCCCCTCACCGCGACGTATCCGCTCAGTGACTTCTCCACCTAATGAGGCGTCATCCAGCATCGAAAGATACGCATCAAACAGCGCTCGCTCTTGAGCATTCAGGCGCGACTCTAGCTGTACGCCCAACGCTTTAATTTCGTTCCGTGCCAGCGCAAGGCAGCGATTAAAAAATTGCAGTTCCGCGTCGACATCCTGGCATTGCTGGTAAGGCACACTGCGCAAATCGGCCGCTGGGGAGATGACCACCGCCGCGCCAATAGCCACACCCGGTGAACCCGCTATCCCTTTGAACCGAGAAGGTGCCGAGCGTCGGCCGACCACTTTTAAATTGCCGGTAGCTTCAGCGTGGGCAATAACGCCGGCCAACTGTGCCGACATGGTCACTAAAAACGCTTCTTCGCCTTCATCAAAGCGACGCCGCTCTACCTGCTGTATGACCAGCACGCCCAAAACTTGTCGCTGATGAATAATAGGAACACCCAAGAAGGAGCTGTAACGCTCTTCGCCGGTGGCTTCAAAATATTGGTATTTGGGGTGATCGGTGGCTTGCTCTAAGTTGATCGGCTCTTCTCGTTGGGCCACATAACCCACCAAGCCTTCGCCTACCGCCAGTGTGACCTTGCCCACCGAATTGGGGTTTAGACCATCAGTGGCCATTAAGACGAAGCGCCCCCCACGATCCCGAAGGTATGTGGAACACACTTCAGTGTGCATAACATCCTTCACTCTCCGCACGATAATGTTCAGCGCAGCCTGCAAGTCGCGAGCCGAGTTAACCTCCTGAACAATACTGCGCAGTTTGTTGAGCATCTGAATCCTTTAGCCTTTAACGTTGCTGTAGTAGCTAGCCTTTAACGTTGCTGTAGCAACGAGTTTCTAAAACGGCGTGGGGCAATGACAACTCTTTCATGGCTCGTCGATACACTTCTCGCTTGAATGACACCACTTGATCCAAAGGAAACCAGTAGCTGACCCAGCGCCACTGATCAAATTCAGCTGGCCCGTCATTCTCCAACTGAATAGTGCTGTCTGGCGATGTTAGCTTCAACAAAAACCACTTCTGCTTTTGACCCACACACACAGGCCGACTGCCTTGGCGCTGCAGACGACGAGGCAGTCGATAACGCAACCAACCACGAGTTCGAGCCACCACCTCCACATCTTCTGGGTTGAGGCCGACTTCCTCGTTCAATTCACGATACAGCGCCTGCTCTGTTGTTTCGCCCTGCTGGATACCACCTTGGGGAAACTGCCAGGCATCCTGCCCACCAATTCGACGAGCCCACAGGACTTGTCCTCGTTCGTTTGCCAAGATAATGCCAACATTTGGTCTGAACCCGTCAGCGTCAATCACGTATATTTTCTCCTGGCACAGTATAAGACGTTTTCATAAACGCAAAGGACTATTGTTCCACAAACAAATCCCCTACATCAACGCAATACATGCCACAGGCAACAATTAGTGTAAAGAACCTCTTGTGCCTTGTACGACCAAGGTCTAATCCACAAGACAAAGGATAGCTAACATCATCTACTGCTGCACCGAATTTGCTCCACAGGTAGAGCCACCTGCTGTATCCTACGCGACCACAAAACTCGATGTACAATAGCGGCGAATAAAAGAGGCGAGACCATTGAAGCTGGCAATTTTTGATTTGGACAACACCCTGATTGCAGGCGATAGCGACCACGCATGGGGTGAATTCATGATAGCTGAAGGTATGGTTGATCCCATCAGCTACAAACACGCCAACGATCAATTTTACGCCGATTACGAAAGTGGCACGTTGGACTTAACCGCCTACCTAGAGTTTTCGCTGGCCCCGTTGACGCGTTACAGCCTGCCAGAGCTACAGGCCTTACATCAAAAATTCATGGACACCGTGATTGCACCGATGCGTTTGGATAAAGCCCAAGCACTGCTTGAGCAGCATCGCAGCAACGGTGATTATCTACTGATCATTACTTCCACGAATGATTTCATCACTCGTCCCATCGCCCTGTCGTTAGGTGTGGACGACATTCTGGCAACCAACGCCGAAATCATCGACAGCCGCTACACTGGCCGCATCATGGGAACTCCCTGCTTTCAAGGTGGCAAGATTACGCGTCTGCACCAATGGTTAGAAAACGAGGCCCACACGAAAGGCTTTGCTGGCTCGCTGGAAGATTGCTACTTTTACAGCGATTCCATCAACGATTTACCATTGATGCAGGAAGTGGATAACCCGGTAGCCGTCGACCCTGACGATGCTCTAAAAGCACATGCCGAACAGGCTGGCTGGACCACATTGAGCCTACGCTAACGAATAAAGTAAGAAGATGAGAACCGCTCAAAAGCATAAAACTCTGATACGTCGTATGGTTCAACCACTGAGCCAACTCTCGCCTCGACAGCCTTTAGCAGCAAGCCCTCAAGAAAGATTGAAGAGGGCTGGGGTTGTTTTGCACAGAGTACTCCCCGTATTCGTGGCCGCTTTGTTAATGAGTGGCTGCGAGCCCGTCCCAGACGATGAACAATCGATGGCAACGATTGAGACGCCGACACAAACTTTTGGTGCCAACATTCAAGCGGCTACCGATCTACTCTGGCAACGCTCGCCAGTGCTCGTAGAGCAAACCTTACAGGCTGCTGAGAACTTACAGCTGGCATCCAACCAGTTAGTTGCCACCCCCTCGCCAGACACACTAGCTCTGGCGCAACAGACTTGGCGAATCACTCACCATCACTTACTGCAGATGAACACGTACTTTGCACTGGGTAGCATCAGTCCAGATTTGTTCAAACAGTTGGATGACGCTCGATTTCTGCTAGACGCCACCCCTATTGAACCCGGCTATTTAGACTATTTTGACGTCTATTTGCACAGCGGAATCGTCAATGATATTGCCATTCCTATCCGAGCCGACACCATTCGCCAGCAACACGGCTTTAGCAGCGACAGCGACGTTGCTTTAGGTATGCATGCGATTGAATATTTACTCTGGGGGGAACAAGGTAACCGCCCAATCAGCGATTTTATCACTGCCCCACCGAGCGCCGAGCAACAAGCTCAGGGCTTGACGGGGGAAGACCTGCCACAGCAGCGCCGTACCGCGCTGCTGCAACTGCAAATCACGCTACTGATCGATGAGCTCAAAGCATTGCATTACAAACTGGCGCACCCCGCCAGCGGGCTCAACCAAGCCTATTTTAATTTGCCCACTGGCAGCCGCATTCAACTCTGGCGACAAGCACTGATTCAGGTCAGTCATCAGCTGAAACTTCACGCCAGTGAGGCCAGTATTGACCACCACAGCCTGTTTGCTAGTGATACAGCTTCCGCTCTGGCGCTTTGCAAGAGTCTTGAGGTGCTTCTGAAAACGACATCCGTTGATGCATCACCAAGCAGCACTGACACCCTGCAAACCAAACTGATACCAAATAACAGCGCGGCTTTTATGAGCCAGCTGGCGGCACTCATCGCGCTATTGCAGCCAACCCAACCCATTGATGAAACGACCCCTGAAGCAGACGTTTTATTCACCGAAACTTACCGCTCTCACGTAGAAACCTTACTGACGTTGTTGCCACCTAAGCCGTTGATGCCTTCCTTGTAATCAACGGCTTTTAGCCGCCGCTTGGGTTTTAACCGCGTGCTCTTTACACGTTAGCTAGGGCAAATAAACACGCGCGAAGACGGCTTTCAGGTATTCCGTTTCTGGTATAGCTGGGTGCACAGGATGATCGGCACCCTGACCGCCTTGGTGAATAATTTGCGCGTGACGATCCAAATGACGAGAGGCACCGCGAACAATGTCGACCAACGTTTCTTGGGCAAGGTGCATAGAGCAAGAGGCGGACACCAGCAAGCCATCGCGCTTCAGAAGGCGGATCGCCAACTCATTGAAATGACGATACGCGGCCTCGCCAGACTTCTGATCCTTCTTGCGCTTAATAAAGGCCGGAGGATCCAGCACCACCACATCAAACTGCTCACCCTGAGCGATCAGCTCTTTCAGAACGTGTATCGCTTTGCCCTGTAGCGCAGTCATACGGTCGTCAACGCCGTTCATGTGGGCATTTTCACCCACCCATTCTAGCGCCTGCTCCGAAACGTCGACACACACCACTTCTGAGGCTCCTGCCACAGCAGCCTGCACACCCCAGCCGCCAACGTAGGAAAACACATCCAACACGCGCTTGCCTGTAACTAAACGCTGCAGATAGGCGCGGCTTTCGCGATGGTCATAGAACCAGCCTGTTTTTTGGCCGGTCGCAATGGGCGCCAAAAAGCGTACGCCGTTTTCAATCAACTCCACCGCCTCAGGCACCTCACCGATAGCCTCTACGTATTCAGGCAGGCCTTCCGCCGAGCGAGCACCGTGATCATTACGCAGCAAAATCGCCGTAGGTTTCAGGCACTTTTGCAACGCCTCTACAATTTGATCTTTACAGTTTTCCATACCCCACGTGGCCATCTGCACCACCAAATAATCGCCAAAACGATCCACCACCAAGCCTGGGAGCAAATCACTGTCGCCGTACACCAATCGGTAAAACGGCTGATCAAAGGTCATTTCACGCAGAGCCAGCGCCTGTTTGATCCTGTGCACCAACAAAGATTTATCAAGGGCATGCTTAACATCGCGGTTCACAATTCGCGCACAAATCAACCCAGCAGGGTTTACCGTTGCAATCCCCAAAGGTTTGCCTTGGTGGCTGCACACCATTACCTGATCACCTGGGCTGAAATCTTTCAGCGGTGTTTTTTCGATGTCCACCTCGTTGGAATAAATCCACAGGTGACCACGTTTTAAACGTCGATCCGCCTGAGCTTTCATCTGAAGAGTGGGGAGAGTAACGGCAGTCATAGGGCCTCCGGGGCACGACGTGAACAGTAAATGGGGCAGTGCAAGCGGCGGATTATAAGAGAAAAAAACTCACGAAGCCCGAACTCTTAGCTAAACTTTGAAGATCAGCCATTCACACGTACAAAACCATTATGCTGCAAAACAATTCATCGGACTTAACCCCAGAGCAGGTGCAAAAAATCCTGCAGGGCATCTCCATTCCGCCACAACCGCAGATTATGGTGGATCTACAGATGGAACAGATGTCACCTGACTGCTCTATTCAATCCATTGCCGAGCTCATTGGTCAGGATATTGGCTTGGCGGGAAGCATCCTGAAAACCGTTAATTCGCCATTTTACGGCCTGAGTAACAAAATCAGCTCCATCAACCAAGCGGTCAACCTGCTGGGTGTGCGCTCGGTTGTGAATCTGGTAAACGCGTTGAGCATTAAAGGCGAGCTGAGCGATGATCAAATTGTATCTTTAGGTGAGTTCTGGGACAGTTCTATGGAAGTCGCGATGGCAGCCTCCGTCATCGCCAAACAAATAGGTTTTCAAGCCCCAGATGAGGCCTATACGCTAGGGTTGTTCCACAACTGTGGCATACCACTATTAATGATGCGCTTTGATAATTATCGCGAGGTCGCGGCCGAAGCTTATTGCAGCAATAATGCACGGATTATTGACATCGAAAATGAGCAACTAAAAACCAATCACGCGGTAGTGGGTTACTACGTGGGGAAATCTTGGAATCTACCTGCCCATGTTTGTGAAGCTATCCACGACCATCACAATACCAGCAAGGTATTGAACGACGATTACGAAAGCTCTACCAAGCGCACGTTATTGGCTATTTTGAAAATGGCCGAGCACATTTGCGGCACCTATCGATCCCTAGGCAAGAGTCCAGAAGATACCGAATGGATGAAAATCTCAGAACTGGTACTGCTGTATGTGGGCATGAGCGAGTACGATTTCGGAACTCTGGAACAGCAAGTACAAGAGCTGGGGCTGGGCAACGACAGCTATTCATACTGAGAAAACTGCCACGAGATCCAATCCAAGCTGCCATTCAATCGCACCTAAGTTGTCGCGCACAGGCTGCGCTCTTTGGTCGCAGCCTAAATGGTCAGTGACGGGGTCGCCGATCGGCTAAAAGCTGTCGATGCTGTGCAGCCCATCGACTAAATTCGTCCAATACCGCCAAACAATCTGCCTCGATATCAGCGTGACATTGCAACACTCTCTCCCCCGCATCATATACATTGCTAGCCACACGAAAACGACGATCAATACTGCTCAAAACATCCAGAAACACACTTTCTTGCCCGTAGCGAGCCAACAGGTCATTGCTTCTGGCGCGAGCCAGAAAACGGCCTGCAGGCTCAGGCAAGCGCTCATGAAGCTGCCGTGTGATCTCGTAAAAACGCTGATTGAACAGCGTTAACGGTACCGATGAAAAACGCGGCCAATGCTGTACCAACAGGTGATCGAAATACACGTCTAGTGCCACTGGGCCAAAACGACGAAACTCTGATCCAAGCTCAGCCACACAAGCTCGATAGCGATCGTCACGGTCAAGACGAGCATCCACCTTGCGGTGTAAATAGACCCCTTCGCGCACTTGATTAGGCCAGTGATCCCCTTGTGCATCTTGCAAACGCTCAGGCAAAGGGCCTTTGATAAAATCCCCCAAGAAACCACCCAATTGCCAGTGCAGATCCGAACCTGACAACCAGATGTGTGCTAAATAATTCACCCCTGACAGAGACCGTATTGTTCGTAATAATGTTGCAGATATTGATCAAACGGCTCCCACTCACGTTCGTCTAGCTCGGTTTGAGCGCTCAGTGAGGCTTCCGCCATACGCTGCATTTCCAATAAATCATCCCCTTCCAGCGGCGAGTGCTGATAACCTTCGGCGTGAGCCAATGATTGTTTCAACGCAAAACGGAAAAAGGTATCACCCGATTCCGCCATATCCGCCAAGATCCTCGCCGACGGTGTCAGTGCAGGGTCATCGATTTTAGCTTGCTGGGCTTCTACCGCTTGCGTGTATTTGGCCGTGCCGTAGCTTTTATCTAATATCTTGGCCACTCGCCTTAAATCACCAAGCAATTCATGCCCCCACTGCTGCACCGATTGTTCACCACAGGCACTGAGCAGACGCATATCAGGGTTGCGCCCTTCGGTCACGATACGGCGCTGATTTTCTTGTGCCCGTTGGTATTTAATACCATCCGTTACAGGGCTATCACTGAGCAGGCAATACAACAAAAACACATCCAGAAAATCGATTTGTTCCCCACTGACACCCAAGGGCTCGTAGGGGTTCAAGTCGATGCAGCGTACCTCGATGTACTCCACACCACGATCATGAAGCGCACCTAGCGCGGTTTCCCCAGAGGTAGTGGTTCGCTTCGGACGAATGGTGCTGTAGAACTCGTTTTCAATTTGCAGCAAGCTGGTGTTCAGCTGTTTATAGTGACCCTGGTCATCTTTGACGCCATTGGCGACATAGTCTTCGTGAGGCTGAGTAATCGCGCCGCACAGGGTAGTTAAGTAGGTACTGATGTCGTTATAGCAGACCACCAACGAACCTTGGGCGTTGCTTTGGTAGCCCAAGTCGCCCATACGCAGAGAGGTGCCAAAAGGCTGATGCAGGCTGTGATCATCGTCGCCAAAAGGCACAAGACTGTGCTCACGGCCCACCACAAATGAACGGCAAACCGCGGGCGAGGCGCCAAACAAGTACAGCAACAACCAGAATGTGCGACGGAAGTTACGAATCAGATCAAAGTAACGCCGATTTTTAAACGCCTGCAAGGTCTCTGCGTCACCCTCGCGCTGGAACCAGAAATCCCAGAATTCATCGCTTAGCGAGAAGTTATAGTGCACACCAGCAATGGTTTGCATGGCGCGACCATAACGCTCACCCAATCCCAAGCGGTACACCGTTTTCATCTGACCGGGGTTTGAGGTACCGTAGAAACCCACGGGTATGTTGTCGTCTCCGGACAACATGCAAGGCATGCTGGCTCCCCACAAATATTCATCTTGCAGCGATTGATAAGTGAAACGCTGCGTACGGTCTAGGTCCGCCAGCATTTCTTCCGTACTCTCACAGGGGGGCGTAATAAACTCCAGCAAAGCCTCACTGAAGTCAGTAGTGATGCGCGAGTGAGTCATCGCTGCACCCAGTACCGAAGGATGCTCGGTCTGAGACAGTGTGCCTTTGGAGGTAATACGCAGGCTTTCTTTTTCCAACCCTTTAAACACACGGGTGATGTGCTGGTTGGACGGGTCGTTCAATACGGCTAAACGTTGAGTTAGGAGTGACAAGCTGGGTTCCTCGACCTGCGCAGCTCTATGGGTGCTGGCGGTTGGATAAAACCCAACGCTGACGTTAACGGCACACCGTCGCAGCGTTGGGAGAGTCTGTAAAAGGTTTATTCGGTGGTGGCGGGCGCCTCAGCTTGCTCATCCGCCATCAGCGTCAGTGATGGTAGGTCTTTATCTTCGATCAATGGCTGGCCTCGTTCATTTACTGCACATTCTAGGATTTGCATACGCAGAGTGTAATCGCGAGTATTGGTTTCAATCATCAGGTTCAACGCTTCATCCCGATGCACACTGCGATATAGGGTAGCCACCTCACGACCGTCCACCCACTCACCCTGCTTACTCAGAAGTTGTTTGTGTTGATTCTGCAATAGAAAAACCGCCGTCATATACCCTCTCTTTACTGCCTTTACATCGCGTCACGCTATCCGGGCTGCACTCAGCTGGCCGTGATAGAAGCGCGGCAAAGTTTACTTTGATTTGCTCGCCGAATCCAAGCGTAGGCCATTCAAAAATGACCACTGCCTGCAAGCCCTACGGCAACAGCGGCCACTAAAAAATACTAAACCGTGGTAACCACTAGAGATTGATGCGGTGCTCGATAATATGATCCACCACCGATGGATCGGCCAGGGTGGAGGTATCACCCAAAGAGTCCAACTCATTAGCCGCCACTTTACGCAAAATACGCCGCATGATTTTACCCGAGCGAGTTTTGGGCAAACCTGGTGCCATTTGAATCCAGTCCGGCTTCGCAATCGGCCCAATCTCTTGAACACACAAATTAATCAATTCTTTGTGTAGCCCTTCGCTCTCGCTCGCGCCGTCCATGAGCGTCACGTAACAATAAATGCCCTGCCCTTTGATGTCGTGTGGCGCCCCCACAACCGCTGCTTCGGCCACATCTGGGTGCAACACCAAAGCACTTTCCACCTCGGCTGTACCCATGCGGTGGCCCGATACGTTCAATACGTCATCCACACGACCGGTGATCCAGTAATAGCCGTCTGCGTCTCGGCGTGCACCGTCACCGGTAAAGTAATACCCTGGATAGGTACTGAAGTAGGTATCGATACAGCGCTGATGATCACCATACACACTGCGGATCTGACTGGGCCAAGATGCTTTGATGGCTAAACTGCCTTCACCTGGCCCTTCAATTTCTTGGCCTTCGCCATCTAACAGTACCGGTTGTACACCAAAGAAGGGCAAGGTTGCTGAGCCGGGCTTCAGAGCCGTGGCACCCGGCAGTGGCGTTAGCATATGCGCACCGGTTTCCGTCTGCCACCACGTATCCACAATAGGACAACGGCCTTCACCGACCACACGGTGGTACCATTCCCACGCTTCTGGGTTGATAGGTTCACCGACCGTACCTAACAGACGCAATGATTCGCGATTGGTGTCAGTGACAAAATGATCTCCACCGCCCATTAGAGCGCGTATGGCGGTCGGCGCCGTGTAGAAAATGTTCACTTGGTGTTTGTCTACAATCTGCCAGCAGCGAGACGCATCGGGGTAAGTGGGCACACCTTCAAACATCAAAGTAATCGCACCGTTCGCCAGCGGCCCATAGACAATGTAACTGTGACCCGTCACCCAACCAACATCTGCTGTACACCAGTACACCTCACCCTCTTTATAATCAAAGGTGTATTTATGACTCATGGCCGTTTGCAGCAAATACCCAGCGGTAGTATGTAGTACACCTTTAGGCTTACCGGTTGAACCCGAGGTGTAGAGGATAAACAACGGGTCTTCCGATGCCATCGGCTCGGCTGGGCACACGCTGGCAACAGCAGCCGTCGCTTCGTGATACCAAATGTCGCGACCAGTTTGCCATTCGACTGAACCACCGGTGCGCTGTACCACGATACAGGTATGCACATCTGGGCAAGCTTCTAAGGCTTTATCGACGTTAACTTTTAAGGGAACGCTTTTGCCACCGCGCACGCCTTCATCGGCTGTGATCAGCACCTGACAATCACTATCGAGGATTCGGCCTTGCAGAGCTTCGGGCGAGAAGCCACCAAACACGACCGAGTGCACTGCACCTACACGTGCGCAAGCCAGCATCGCGTAGGCGGCCTCGACGATCATGGGCATGTAAATGCACACGCGATCGCCTTTTTTTACACCTCGATCACGCAACACATTGGCCAGACGACACACTTCATCGTGCAATTGCTGATAGCTTACCGCTTTGTCTTCGGCAGGGTTGTCGCCCTCCCAAATAATCGCGGTCTGATCTGCCCGAGCTGGCAGATGACGATCGATACAATTCACACTGACATTCAGCTCGCCGCCATCAAACCATTTGGCCGTACCGTTATGAAAATCGAACTCCTGGACCTGAGTGTAAGGCTTACTCCAAGTTAGAAACTTGCTGGCCTCTGCATCCCAAAAGGCATCGGGGTCTTCAATAGACTGGCGGTACATCAACTGGTAGCTGTGCTGATCAATCCAAGCATTGTTCGCCACCACTTGGGGCACCGGATAAACGTGAACCTCTGACATGAATGACTCCCTGAATGTTATTGCGTTATGGTTTTATATGCTGGCTTTATCTTAAACCAGAGATACGCTCGGCAACACCCCAGCTCATACTGGAAAACGGCGCAAGAAATGAAAAGCCTTGAACAAGGCCAAAGAATCAGCGTTGTAAGCCTTATGGTGTATTCGCAGTAGCAGCTACAGACCTCGCGAGCGCCCTGAGTCAGCAGCGCAGCGCGATTGCCATAACGCATGCATCTACAGCATGGCACTCATTGAGCAGCCGGTGACAAAGAGAGCGACACATTATCAATCAAACGAGCACCACTGGTGAACATGGCACCGAGAATGGTTAACTCTGTATCGTCAATCGCAGCTGCATCCAACGTGCGACTTTCCGAGATGGTTAAATAATCCACGGTAAAGCCTGCCGTTTCAATCTGCGCTTTGGCTTCCTGCTCCAGAATCTCAAAATCTTTACGACCAGATTCGATTTGTGCCACTACCCAATTCAAACTTTGGTGTAGTTGATTCGCACGGGGCCGCTCTTCTGGGGTTATAAAGCCATTGCGTGAACTCATTGCCAGGCCATCGGCCTCACGATGAATATCGCCGGCTGTGATCTCAATGGGGAAACAGAGATCCTCAACCATGCGACGGATTACCGCCAACTGCTGATAATCTTTGATCCCAAACACCGCTTCGTCAGGCTGAACAATATTGAACAGTTTAGACACCACAGTGGTGACGCCCTCAAAATGCCCCGGGCGACTGGCGCCACACAACACATCCGTCATAGTGGGGCACACCACCCGAGTTTGTGTATCCATGCCGTTGGGATACATCTCTCGGTCGTCTGGGTGGAACAAGTAATCGCAATCGGCACTGCGAAGGCGCTGACAATCATTTTCAAAGGTGCGCGGGTATTTGTCCCAATCTTCGTTCAGTCCAAACTGCAAGCCATTCACGAAGATCGAACAGACCACAATGTCGTTCGTTAAACGTGCTTTTTTGACTAGCTCTATGTGCGCATCGTGAAGATTTCCCATTGTGGGAACAAAGCCGATGCGCTTGCCAGCCATGCGCTCTGCCTTTAAGGCCTCACGCAAAGAGGCGATGTGATGGTATATCTGCATGGTGTAAATCTCTGTATTTTAACGGTCACAGAACCCCACAGGGCTGTTGAATACCACTTCAAATCAATGCCAATCAGTAACCGTCGTCTTGCATAAAGTATTCAGGGGCGAGGTTTTCAAATCGTGTAAAATGACCCAAAAACGCCGCCTTAGACGTGCCAACTTCACCGTTACGTTGCTTGCCAACGATCAGCTCTGCCACACCTTTGTCTTGGCTGTCTTCGTTGTAGTATTCATCACGGTAGATAAACAGAATCACATCGGCGTCCTGCTCGATGGCGCCAGATTCCCGCAGATCGGAATTCATAGGGCGCTTGTTGGGGCGCTGCTCTACCCCTCGGTTCAGCTGTGACAGAGCCACGACAGGGCATTCGTATTCTTTGGCCAATGCCTTTAATGACCGGGAAATCTCGGAGATTTCTTGCGTCCGCCCTTCACTCTTACCCGCCACTTGCATCAACTGAAGGTAATCCAACATGATCAAGCTGGGGCGGCTCTTCTTTTCCAGCTCATCAAGCTCCATATCTGGGTGCTTTTGCTGCAGCTCCATTTGATAGGTTCGAGTTAAACGTTTAACTCTTGCACGCACCTCTTGAGGCGTAAGCCCCGGTGTATCATCAATAAACAAAGGTTTGTCTTTCATTTTTGCCACCGCCGTCGACAGCTTAGGCCAGTCTTCTTCTGTAAGCGCGCCGTTGCGTAATTTACCGGCTTCAATACGCCCCAAAGAAGACAACATTCGCATTACCAGCGAATCAGCCGGCATTTCCATACTGAAAACGAGAGCAGGCCTATCCTGAGTCATCAATGCGGTTTCGACAAAGTTCAAAGCGAGGGCTGTTTTACCCATAGACGGCCGCGCTGCCAAGATGATCATCTCACCGGGCTGCCAGCCCGATGTACGCTTATCCAGCTCAGTTAATCCCGTGGAAAGGCCCGTGATATCACTGTCGGAACGAAACCGTTCATCGATTTTTTCCACCGATTGCTTTAGCAGTGCATTCACATCTTGAAAGCCGCCTTCTTTCGGGCGATCTTCCGCAATTTGCGCCACTCGCTTTTCGGCCAATTGAAGCAGGTCGTCTGAATCTAGGCCCGAAGGATTAAAGCTGGTGCGACTGATTTCATTGGCCGCACCGATTAGCTGACGCAGTGTGGCTCGTTCGCGAATGATTTGAGCATAAGCTGTGATATTGGCGGCACTAGGAGTTTGACTGGCCATTTCGGCCAAATACCCCAACCCACCGACGCGATCGAGCAGGTCGTGGCGATTGAGTTCTTCCGATAAGGTGATGATATCCAGAGGCTTACCGGCCTCGTACAGACGAATCATCATCTGGTAGATATTGCGATGGCCTTCGCGGTAAAAGTCCTCTTCACCAATAACTTCAGCCACCACATCGAAACGCTGGTTATCCAGCATAAGACCGCCCAATACCGACTGCTCCGCTTCAATGGAGTGCGGCATAGGGTCTTTTGCTTGGGCAGAAGGCGCCCCATTACCCGACTCATCATCTTCATAGTCAGGACGATAATCTGGGTCGTAGGGGTAATCGCTCATGGTATTTCAGTTACTCGTTAGGATGGCGTAGTTTGCAACTGCGACGGGCCCGAATCAAGAAGTTTGCAGGCTTAATTCACTTTGTAGGATAGACCGACAACCATCGGCAAAGGCAAGGAGCCCGTAAACGGCGTGTACACGCAAAAGAATGGAATGGCAGAAACAATTTGGGCGCAATTCTACCGACAGACTCTTAAGCCCCGTAGATTGCGCCCAAATAGTGGCTATTGCATGGCCGCTAAAAGCGGTTATGCTCTAACCGTTTTGTGCTGGTGCTTATTCAGCAACAACAACCAGCTTAACCGCTTGAGTCACTTCAGCGTGCAGTTGTACGTCTACATCGTACTCACCAACTTCACGCAAAGTGCCTTCTGGCAGCTTTACTTCTGACTTGCTGACTTCAACGCCAGCCGCTGTGATTGCCGCAGCAAGATCACGAGCACCCAGCGAGCCAAACAGCTTGCCTTCGTCACCGGCGTTGGCTGCAATGGTCACAGTCAGTTCAGCCAGCTTCTCAGCACGTGCTTGAGCACCAGCTTTTTTCTCGTCTGCTGCAGCTTCAAGCTCAGCGCGACGCGCTTCGAATTCAGCTACATTAGACGCTGTTGCTGGAATCGCTTTGCCCTGAGGAATCAGGAAGTTACGACCGAAACCGGCCTTAACAGAAACTTGATCGCCAATAGCGCCAAGTTTGCCAACTTTTTCGAGCAGAATAACGTTCATATCGTTAATCCCCTAAGTTAATTGTTTGTTCACACATCGCGCTTATTGGTTATCGTTATCCCGATCATTAGGCGGAATAACGGCTCCCCGGATGCGCGAACGAAAATCGGTCCAGGTATCTAGCATCGCAAACACCAGTACTAACGGGCTTACAAACACCAGAGCCAGGTAAAACACAATTAGCCAATACCCACTCAACTGCCTTAGTTTGACCACACCGTGAGCCAGTCCAGCGGCGGCGACTGTCAGCGGCAAGGCAAAAACCATTGCCCAGTACTGATAATCGAGCGACTGGTTCCAGCAATACAACACCGCCAAGAAGGAGGTCGCACCACCCAATGGGCTAAGGCGTAAGTTATGAAACTCAACCTGAAAACCACCAGGGTTATACAGTATTGCTTGCCACCAGCGCGCCACTAGCACACTCATCAGTGAGCTAACTGCCAATACATAGGCAATCAACCCCAACACATAAGTGTCGGTAAACTGAATCGGCATAGCTGGGGTCTCTGGGTCCTGAGCTTGGATTTGCTCGAACACCTCTCCCAATGCCTGAGTGATTTCACTCACCGGATTCGACATGACTGAACCTATCAGCCATGCCATCAAACTGCTCAGCGCCACTAGGCCAAATAAAGCCTGTGGCCACGAGCCTTTGCTGCGCAACATAAGTGCCGCCAGCAAAGAAGTCACCAATCCCATTACAGTAACCACTAACATCAGTGGTGCCATGTCACTCAACCACAAAGAGCCGAGTGGAGGGAGCAGTGCCCACAACAGAATAACCAATCCATCGAGGCTACCACGGCGCAATGTCACCAAAGACACCGTAGCGGGGCTTATCAGTGGAAACCAACTGCCAAGCAGGGCAACCAATGAGGCCTGCGCGCGGCCACGCATAATAAATTCAGCAAGAACGCGCACAATAATTCGTCTTACTCGTGGCTGTCCGTGTACGGCAGCAGAGCTAGGTAGCGGGCGCGCTTAACAGCGGTAGCCAGCTGACGCTGATACTTTGCTTTGGTACCGGTAATACGGCTGGGTACGATTTTGCCAGTTTCTGAAACGTAAGCTTTCAGAGTGTCTAGATCTTTGTAGTCAATCTGCTTTACACCTTCGGCGGTGAAGCGGCAGAACTTACGACGACGGAAAAAACGTGCCATGGTGTGACTCCTTACTCTTCGTCTTCGCTAGTGGTTTCAGCCTTTGGGGCTTCGGCCTTAGGGGCTTCCGCCTTGTCTGCAGAATCATCACGACGCTCTTGGCGATGAGCCTTGCGTTCACGACTTTCTTTCTCAGCCTTCTGGATTGGAGACTCTTCGGTAACAGCCTCGTCCGTGCGAATAACCATGTTACGCAATACCGCATCGTTATAGCGGAAATTGGTGGTCAACTCATCCAGCACTTCTTCGGTACACTCAACATTCATTAGAATGTAGTGTGCCTTGTGGATTTTGTTGATTGGGTAAGCCAACTGACGGCGGCCCCAGTCTTCCAGACGATGAACGGTACCACCGGAATCCTTAACGGATGCAGTGTAACGCTCTACCATGCCTGCTACTTGTTCACTTTGGTCCGGATGAACCAACAGAACGATTTCGTAATGACGCATATAAGCTCCTTACGGGTTAAGCTTCCTAGCGATTGCCAGTGAAGCAAGGAGTACCGGTACTTATGAACCTTCAATAGAAGGCCGAAGCATCGGCGTATTTGGGGTGGCGTATTCTAGGCGGGCAAAGGTGGCATTGCAAGAATTTGATTGTTTTTTATCCGTTGCAACGCTAAGGTCAGCGCCAATAACCTCACTTCACGCGGCTGAAGTCTGGCACAGCGCCTCTTTAATAGGTTATCACTGCACACTTGTATTAAAAATCCGGCTGGGAGGCCAACTCATGAACATTTGGGTCGATGCCGATGCTACGCCTGTCCCCGTCAAAGACATTCTTTTTCGCGCGGCACAACGCTGCCAAGTTCACACCACACTGGTGGCCAACCAACCGATGCGCACACCCAGCTCACCGTATTTACACACGGTTCAGGTAGGCGCTGGCTTTGATGTAGCCGACCACACCATTGTAGAGCGCTGTAACGCTGGCGATGTCGTCATCACGGCCGACATCCCTCTGGCCGCCGAAGTAGTAGAAAAAGGTGCCTTGGCAATCAACCCTCGCGGAGAAATATACACTACGGATACCATCCGTCAGCGACTGGCCATGCGTGACTTTATGGAAACCATGCGCTCTAGTGGGCAAGTCACCGACGGCCCCAAAAGCTACAATCAACAAGACAGGCAAGCGTTTGCCAATGCACTCGACCGTATTTTGGCGCGCCAGCCAAAGGCCGCACAACCTTAAGCCCTGCCTCATCGTGAGTTTACACTGTCATGGATTTACAAGATTTAATGCTGCTGTTCGTTGTGATCGTAGCAGCTGCCATCATTTGGAAAAACGCTGGCTTCAAAGAGCGGGCCGTAGGAGTTGCTCAAAAACACTGCAAAGCATTGAATTTACAGCTACTGGACGACACTGTGTCGCTGTTTCGATTAAAGCCAGGAAGGGACAAACGGGGAAATTGGGCACTGGAGAGACACTTTCATTTTGAGTTCAGTAGTACTGGAGATGAACGCTACACTGGGCACATTGTATTCCATGGCGAACGCTTACAACACATCGATTTGCAACCCCATCGTCTGCAATAACGCCTCTCGCTGTACCTTTGCAATGACTTGTGTAAACACTCACTGCAAAGGTTAACGCTCAACAACAAACACCCACACATCTTTACGCGGTCTTAAGCCAACTTTAGGTTGAAGCGCCTAGAATGTATCCCAACGTTCAACATCAATGCCACAAGGCAAAAAGGAGCTTCAATCATGGTTATCGTAGCCGCTGTTTACCTTATCGCTTTCACTCTGTTGGGCTTTATCGCATACGACAGTTTTGTGCCGGCAATGAGTACCGCTGAATAATCCACACCCGCCTTACCTGCGTCTTCCTGAGGGTTCCCCAAAAACCCTCAGGCTTTTTAATTATTTATCGACATGAACATCCATTTGCGGGAAGGGAATTTCAATGTTTAGCTCGTCAAAGCGCAGTTTAACCTGCTCATTAATTGCATAAAAAACGTCCCAGTAATCCGCACTGTTTACCCACACCCGATAGTTAAAGTTAATGGATGAATCGGCTAACGCCGATACCCCAACCGTAATACCAGGGTCTTTCAAAATACGCTCGTCATTGGCCGCAATCTCTTCCAGTGTTTTACGCACTAATGCCAAATCGGCGCTGTAGCTGACGCCAACCACAAAATCTACTCGGCGAGTCGGCATGGTGGAATAGTTAACAATGTTATTGTTCATAACCGAGTTGTTGGACACGATAATACGTTTATTGTCTGGTGTGGTCAGGATAGTAGAAAATATCGAAATTTCCGTGACCACGCCGGCCGTACCAGCAGCCTCGACAAAATCTCCCGCTTTGAAAGGGCGAAACAAAATCAGCAACACACCAGCCGCAAAGTTAGCCAACGACCCCTGCAAAGCGAAGCCTATGGCCAGACCGGCTGCACCAATCACGGCAACAAACGATGCGGTTTGCACCCCAAGCTGCCCCAATGCCGCAATAAACACGATAGTCAGCAGAACATAATAGGTGATATTGCGGGTAAAACGCCCCACGGTAGAGTCTACGTTTTTGGCTTTGAGACCTTTTTCCAAGCTGTCAGCGACGGCACTCGCCAACCACTTACCCACCAATAAAACGACAATCGCCAGCAGTATTTGCAGGCCATAAAACATGATTAATTCAGGCAGCTTTTCTGTAAGGTCTTCTAGATTAAATTCCATCAAACGTGTTTCCTTTATTGGTTGATTAATATTTGATTTAGCGATGACGCTTTTGATGTTTTTCTAAATTATCTTGTCGCTTGCGTTCACTTTTGCGCAGCAACACATAAGTCGCCCCCGATGCTCCGTGCTGTTTCTGAGCCGAATGAAACGCCAAAACCTCTGGCATTTGTGGTAACCAATGGGCCACACAGCTTTTAAGCAGTGCTGGCTGAGCACGGCCTTCCCCCTTACCGTGTGTTACCAGAGCACAGCGAATGTCATGAGCCAAGCAGTCACGAACAAAACGAAACAGTGCGTCACGGGCTTGTTCTACGGTATGGCGGTGCAAATCCAAACGCGCATCAATGATGTACTTACCCAACCTAAGGTTGCGATAAACACCGTGCTGAACACCAGGCCGTTGAAAGTTCAATATGGCATTGGGGTCTACCGGCTCGGCAAAATCACCCGATAAATCATTGCGCTTCAGCCCTATATCTTCTACCGCCGCTTGCCGCCTTGCCAAGCGCGAGACATCACTCAACCCGTTGGACAACAACGTCACTTGCCGACTCCGCTTGATGGGTTTGACATCCCCTATGGCCGCTCGAAAAGACCGAAAGTCGTCATCATCTTGGCTCACGATTGCTCCCCTTATCACAAACTTGTATTCCGATGCTCCCGTAGAAGCCAATAGGCACTCTCAAGTGGCTGAATCATGACACTCTTAACGCTGTGAAATCACACTGCGCTTATGACGAGCCACGCGCGGAGGCCAACAACCAGCTCCACTCATCCGATGTCACCGGCTGCACAGAAAGCCGTCCCTGCTTAAACAACACCATGTTCGACAGCTCTGGCATAGATTTCATCCGCTTGAGAGACAGCACCGCCGGAAACTTTTCCACAAACATCACATCAACAGCCACCCAGCGTGGCGCGTCTAAGGAGGCTTTGGCGTCAAAGTAAGGGCTGTTTATTTCAAACTGGGCTGGGTCAGGGTAAGCCTCGATTATCACTTCGGCAATACCCGCCACGCCAACTTCGTTGCAGCGACTGTGGTAAATCAACACTTGATCGCCCTTGGTCACCTGATCGCGCAACAAATTACGCGCCTGATAGTTACGAATGCCATCCCAGCGCTCAGTCATTACTCGTTGCAGATCGTCAATGCTAAAGTCATCCGGCTCGGTCTTGAATAACCAGTAATTCACACCTATTGCATCCGACAAGATAGCGACACCTCTACAAGCGACCTTTTTTATTTTTGTTGGCCTGGGCAAACAAAGCGGCCATGGTCCCTTCAGCGGAAGAAGCGGGTTGTCCACCGCCTCGATTAGCACCACTGCGACTGGCCGGCTTATTACCTCCAAAGCTGCGCTGCTTACTCGTAGCACCACCTCGGCGCTCTGCTGGGCCGGAGGTTTTCTCCCCTGGCGTGTCATCCATACGCATAGACATCCCAATGCGTTTACGAGGGACATCGACTTCCATCACTTTCACTTTGACGATATCACCGGCTTTGACCACTTCGCGAGGGTCTTTCACAAAAGTGTGTGAGAGTGCCGAAATGTGCACTAAACCATCTTGATGCACTCCCACATCGACGAATGCACCAAAGTTGGTAACGTTGGTAACGGTGCCTTCCAGCACCATGCCAGGCATCAGATCAGAAAGCTTTTCAACACCGTCTTGAAACTGTGCGGTTTTAAATTCAGGCCTAGGATCGCGGCCGGGCTTATCCAGCTCACTGATAATGTCGGTGACGGTAGGAACACCCACGTTTTCATCCGTATAATCCATTGGTTTTAACGCACGCAAGAAAGCCGAATCCCCCATCAAATTAGAGATGGGTCGCTCATGTTTCGCGGCAATTTTCTCCACCACAGAATAAGACTCAGGGTGGACGGCTGAAGCATCCAAAGGGTTACTGCTTCCCGCTACACGCAAAAAGCCCGCCGCTTGCTCGAACGTTTTGGCGCCAAAGCGAGTCACTTTCTTCAGCTCGTCTCGCGAATTGAAAACACCGTTTTGATCACGAAAGTCCACGATATTATTGGCCAACGTCTGGTTCAGACCGGACACTCTTGCTAACAGCGGTGCAGAAGCCGTATTCACTTCTACGCCCACCGCGTTCACACAATCTTCTACCACCGCATCCAGCGACCGTGCCAGCTGTGTTTGCGATACATCGTGCTGATATTGACCCACACCGATGGATTTTGGCTCAATCTTTACCAGCTCCGCCAGTGGATCTTGCAGACGACGGGCAATGGAGATGGCGCCGCGGATGGTGACGTCCAGATCCGGAAATTCGCGGGCCGCAAACTCAGACGCGGAGTACACCGAAGCACCCGCTTCGCTCACCATCACTTTTTGCACATCAAGATCTTTATTGGCCTTGAGCATATCGCCAACGAATTTATCCGTCTCGCGAGACGCGGTACCGTTACCAATAGCAATCAGCCCCACATTGTGCTTTTTACACAACGCCACTAAGACTCGTTCAGACTCAGCAATTTTGTTCTGTGGCGGTGTCGGGAAGATGGCACAGTGATCCAATACTTTGCCTGTGGCATCCACTACAGCCACTTTGCAACCGGTGCGCATGCCGGGATCAAGACCGATGGTAGCCTTCTGGCCGGCGGGAGCTGCCAGTAGCAGGTCTTTTAAATTACTGGCAAATACTTTGATAGCCTCTTCTTCGGCTTGCTCACGCAGTGCCCCCAGTAAATCCGTCTCTAAATGGGTCAGCAACTTGACCCGCCATGTCCAGCGCACCACTTCGGCCAACCAACGATCAGCCGCGCGAGACTGGTCGCTGATTTGCCAAAAGTTCGCCACCATCGCCTCGCAGGGGTGGGACTGTGTACGATCCTCCTCGCCGAGGGTGATCGCAATGGACAAAAAACCCTCGTTGCGCCCCCGAAACATGGCCAAAGCGCGGTGCGACGGTACACTTTTCAAGGGCTCGTCGTGTTCAAAATAATCCTGAAACTTGGCCGCCTCGTTTTGCTTGCCATCCATCACTCTGGCAGACATAACGCCTTCGGCTTTCAAAAAGTGACGCAAGCGCTCCAGCAGGTCAGCGTTTTCACTAAAACGCTCCATCAATATGTACTTAGCACCATCCAAAGCGGCTTTTATATCAGTGATTTTTTGCGCTTCGTCATTACCATTGTTGTTCTTTGCGCCCACAAGGTAATGCTGAGCTTCTTCTTCAGGGTTCAGAGTCGGGTCATTCAGCAAATTATCGGCCAGCGGCTCCAAGCCAGCTTCGCGCGCTATCTGGCCTTTGGTGCGACGCTTTTGTTTATAAGGAAGATAGAGGTCTTCCAAACGGTTTTTGGTATCTGCAGCCAGAATGTCAGCGGACAGCTCATCGGTGAGTTTGCCCTGTTCCTCAATGCTTTTAAGGATCACCGCGCGCCGATCTTCCAGTTCACGCAAATACCGCAAGCGTTCTTCCAGCGTGCGCATCTGCGTATCGTCTAGGCCACCAGTGACTTCTTTGCGGTAGCGTGCAATAAAAGGGACGGTTGCGCCCTCGTCCAATAAACCAATGGCCGCGTTGACCTGCTGCTCTTTTGCACCAAGCTCATCGGCAATACGGACAGAAATACTTTTCATAAACAAAAACTCTGAGTACATTCAAGCGGCCATCGGCCTGTTATTTTTCATCATTCAGGCCTGATCCTGTTGCTTTTGTTATCACTTGGATAAGGACTGGAAAGTTATTATGCGTAATTCATCAAAGGGATGACAGGCTTGTTTTTCCCCTATATTTATGGCTATTTACACGGTGCCGTAATTCGTAAACACATCATAGAGAACCACCATCACCACAATCCTCTCAGCCGACCTCGCCACTCAGCAACAATCGGTGTAGATTCCTGCTAATCTGAGTAAAAGGTATTGCTCATCACCAATGCCTTACTCTGTAAACTCTGACGCAACTCAGCACTTGATCTTCAGCTCACACAGAAAGGAACCCTGTGCACATGACGCTTCGCTCCCCGCCAGTATGGCTCATCATCTTATTGTTAGGCTCCATCCTCATTGCTGCCTTGGCAACACTGAAACCTGAGCCTGAGCCAACCGCCAAGCCACCGGCCTCGCAGGCAGAAGTAAAGGTGGTAGTAGCTGCCAACAGCACTCATAGGCTTACCGTTACGACTCAGGGCTTGGTCACACCTCGGCGCGAAGTGCAGCTGGTGGCGCAAGTCAGCGGCCAAGTGGTTAACTTGGCACCCTCTTTTGTGGATGGCGGTTTTGTGCAACCCGGTGAAGCCCTGTTGCAACTGGAACCCAGAGATTACCAACTGGCCATTATCCAAGCCCAAGCGCAACTGGCCGAAGCTCAGCAAGCCTTGGCGCAAGAACAGGGCAGTGTCCGCCAAGCCAAACGCGAGTGGCGCGACCTTGGGGACGCACAGGCCAACGCTTTATTTTTGCGCGAGCCTCAGCTGGCTGCAGCAAAAGCCCGACTACAAAGTGCGCAAGCGGACGTCGAGCAAGCCGAGCTTAATTTGCAGCGAACAAAAATTACCGCCCCCTTCCCAGGGCGAATTCGAGAAACCTTAACCAATCTAGGGCAGCATTTGTCCCCCGGCAGTCCTGTCGTAACACTCTATGACACAGAAATCGCTGAGGTACGTTTACCTTTGTCGAACCAACAAGCTGAACTGGTTCGCCTGCCCTTAGGCAAACAGCCACAAGAGCCCATTCCTGTCACGTTCACCGCTAACATTGCTGGCGAAACCCACCACTGGGATGGCGCCATCACCCGCACCGAAGCCAGCGTTGATACCCGCACCCGCGTTTATTACGCCATTGCGGAAGTCAGTAAACCCTTTCACGTCACCCCCGAGCAACCTCAACCCATGATGGCAGGCTTATTTGTTACGGCTGACATTCACGGTCAGCCCTTGCAAAGGGTACTCAAGCTGCCTCGAACCGCGCTATTAAAGGGTGATCGCGTCATGACGCTGGACGCCAATTCGCGTATTACAGAGCACACTATCCACCGACTGCATGCTAACCAGAATCACGTTTGGGTGCGTGGTGACATTGCCGACGGCACCTACATCGTCGCCGACAAACAAGGTTATTTACACGAAGGGCAAACCGTCACCCCCATTGTCCTAAACTCAACAGTCGAGGTGCAGCCGTGAATCGTTTGATTCAATGGTTTGTGGACAACCCAGTCGCCTCGAACTTGTTGATGATCATGATTGCGATTGGAGGCTTTATCAGTTTTCAGTCACTCAACCGGGAAGTCTTTCCACCGGCACAAACCAATATGATCGTGGTGCAGGTGCCCTACCCCAGTGCCGGTCCGGTAGAAATTGAAGAACTGATCATCAAACGTGTAGAAGAAGCCGTCGCAGATCTGGATGGCATTAAGCAAATCAATGCCCAAGCCAAACGCAATCTTGGTACAGTCACCATTGAGGCCATCAATGGTTATGATCCACAACGGCTGCTCAACAGCGTCAAAGCTCGCGTAGATGCCATTTCTACCTTTCCTGTAGACGCTGAAAGCCCAATCATCATGGAGCAACCCTTCCAAACCCAAATCATGAGCATTGGGCTTTACGGCGATGTCAGCGAGAAAGCGCTAAAGCAGTTGGGCGAGAACCTGCGCGACGAAATATCCCTACTGCCCGGGGTCAGTATTGTTGACCTAAATGCCACACGGCCAGAGGAAATATCCGTTGAGGTCAGCGAGCAATCCTTGCGCCGGTATGGCCTGCGTTTTGACGATATCGCCACAGCCATTGCGAGTCACTCGCTCAATCTGCCCGCCGGCACCATCCAATCTGATAGTGGTGACATTCAGTTACAAACTCGCAGCCAGAGCTATCACGCCGAGGATTTCGAACGCATTCCTGTGCTGAGTACCGAAGACGGGGCCAAGCTGAAAGTCGAGGACGTAGCCACCGTGATCGATGGTTTTGCCGATGAACACCTTATCGCCCACCTTAATGGCAAACGGGCTGTTTTTCTGGAGGTCAAAACCACCCAAAAGGTTAACGTGGTGGAGGTTGCCAGCACCGTGCGCGACTACATTGAGCGTACCGCACCAACGCTGCCCGAAGGCGTGGCGTTAACCGTTTGGCGGGATTGGTCTGTGCTGTTTGAAGGGCGACTGAACTTACTGCTTAAAAACGCCAGTTCTGGATTACTGCTGGTTTTTATTATCTTGATGCTATTTTTACGCCCCGCCTTGGCCATGTGGGTGTGCGTCGGTATATCGATTTCATTTTTGGGTGCTATCTGGCTGTTACCCTTGGCAAGCATTAGCCTGAATATGATTTCCCTTTTTGCATTCCTCCTGGTATTGGGCATTGTCGTGGACGACGCCATCATTGTTGGCGAAAGTATTTACGCCAAGCAACAAGCTGGGCTACAGGGCTCGTGCGCTGCTAGCAGTGGGGCTAAAGCGGTAGCGACACCCGTATTTTTTGCCGTTGTCAGCACCATGATTTTCTTTGTACCTATGCTGTTTGTTCCAGGGACCATGGGCGATATCAGTTACCCTATCCCTGTAGTGATCATGCTGTGTCTGGTTTTTTCACTTATTGAGGCCACACTGATCCTACCGTCCCATTTGGCCAAATTGAGGCCTGAAAAACCCGCCACTAATCCACTGGCCGCCTTACTCAATAACACTCGCCAGAAGCTCGCCACGGGCCTGCAGTACTTTGCAATAAACCAATACCAACCCTTTCTGCAAAAAGCACTACGCCATAGCGGCACCACTGTGACAATTTTCTTTGTGGCCTTCGGGGTATCGGTGGCGATATTTGCCGGTGGATGGATACAAAAAAACTTTATGCCCGTAGTCACATCGGACTTTATCCGCCTCGAAGTCACCGTGCCCGAAGGCTCCCCCTTTCATATTCAAGAAAATATTCTCACTAAAATGGAAGCCGCCGCCGAGACACTAAAAACTGACCCTATCTTTAACGGGGATCACCGTGATCTGATCCAGAACATTCAAGGCTGGGCTTGGAGCAATAAAGCGCTTATGACGCTGGCGCTCGCCAATGGCAATCATCAAAACACTTCTGCAGACGCTATTCTGCAACGCTGGAAAGCACTGGTTGGGCCATTACCCGAGGCCCAAACTCTGAAAGACAGCGCCACCATCAATGAAATCAGTGACCCCATCAGCTTACGCCTGACACTCAACTCGCGCTCTGAAACGCAGCTGCTTGAAGCCACAGAGGATGTCGCACAAAGCCTTGGCCAATACCCAGGCATTTTTGAGGTTCGCGATTCCTATACCGCTGCAAGAACCGAAATTGAGCTTCGCCTGAAACCCCACGCCGAGACATTGGGTTTAACGCTGGCCGATATTGCACAGCAAGTAAGACAAGGCTTTTATGGCGAAGAAGTGCAACGAGTACCCAGAGGGCGCGAAGATGTGAAAGTTATGGTGCGCTACCCCAAAGCCGAGCGTGATGACCTTTACCAACTGTCTGATATGCGGATACGCACCCTAGATGGACGCGAGATTCCGCTCAATACGGTCGCCGAGGTAGCCTTTGTTCCGGGCTACACCACCATAGATCGGGTAAATCGTAAGCGCGCTATCACCATCACCGCTCAAGTGCATTCCGGTGAGGCCGACCCCAATATCGTGGTGCAGGACATCATGTCGCGAAAACTGCCCCAGTGGCAGCAACAATATTCAGGGTTCAAACTGACCGTAAGTGGCGACATGGAAGAAGAAGCCCTGTTTTTAGACAGTGCCGTAAGAAACTTTACGCTCACGATGTTGGCGATCTATGCTTTGATGGCTGTTGCTTTTCGATCCTATTGGCAGCCGATTCTGATCCTAACGGCCATCCCTTTTGGCTTTATGGGGGCCATCATCGGCCACCTAGTTATGGGGCGGGAGGTGAGTATGATGTCGATGATGGGCTTTTTTGCCTGCGCGGGGGTTGTGGTCAATGACAACTTGGTACTTCTCGACCGCATCAATCAACTGGTTGCTCAAGGTAAAACCGCACTGGCAGCGGTGACACAGGCTGGTACGGATCGCTTTAGAGCAATTCTGCTGACCTCCGTTACCACCTTTATTGGCCTTGCGCCCATCATGTGGGAAACCAGCACACAGGCACGTTTTTTAATCCCGATGGTGATCGCGCTGTCGTTCGGGGTGCTGTGTGCTACCGCCATCACTCTGTTGCTGATGCCCTGCCTGTATTTGATAGGGTCGCAAATAAAAGATCGCTTAAAGACACACACAAACACAGCCTGAATCGTGACAATACCATGCGCGATTTAGCAGGCTCTCGGTTAACGTGTCATCACAGAAAAAGAGTTATAACAAATTAGGGCGCCGAAGGAGCCGCTTGATCTTGTCCTTCTGTGATGATTTTAAAGCGCTGCTTATCGGCTTCGTAACGAGCTTCCAGTTCCTGAAACTGCTCTTCACGTTGCGACAACTGGGATAAGGATTGTTTGAGTTCGATCTCTAGATTTTTGATTTTCTGCAATACGTTTTTTGGCACATCTTTGCCCAGACGCTCACTGTCGGCTGCGACGCCATGTTGTACTGCAATCTGACTTTTTAAATTGCGGACATTACCTTCAATAATCGCAATCCTTCCTTGAACCTGCTCCAACTTGCGCAGCTTCGCCGCCTCGATGTCTTTGACGCTGCTGTAACGCAGACGCAAATCGGCATCCCACTTGGCCAAAGATTGGTGCTTGGCTTGCGCTTTCGCGCGGGCAAGGGCTTCCTCATCGGATAGCGCTGGCGGCACCACACGAATAACACGGCCTTTTTCGTTCACAATGTCATAGCCGCGACTGGTGAATTCCGCCGGCACTCGATAGTCGAGCACCGGAACGCCTTCATCATTGATGTAGCGATAATAGGTTGCAGCGATCAGTGAGTGAGACACCCCAGACAAGACCAGCAGCGACACACCCATTTTAAAACATCGGCGCAATAAAATGCCGACGCCCGCTGGGCGACTCTTCGCTGTTCGTAGTTGTACTTGCACGGCCTCACTCCCACTGTCGATTAAAACCACAGTTTTCATACACTACAGCTTTTAGACGCCGTAGTCCTTGCGGTACTGCTGAACTTGAGCAATACGATCACTTTCGCCCTGCTCCTGAAGGTAGGTGATGATATCGTCTAGTGAAATAATACTAATCACAGGAATGCCGTAATCTTTTTCCACTTCTTGAATGGCCGATAACTCACCTTTGCCTCGCTCTTGACGGTTCAGACCAATCAATACCGCCGCAGGTTCCGCACCTTGCTCAGAAATGATCGTCATCACTTCACGAACGGCGGTACCGGCGGTAATCACATCATCCACAATCAGGATCTTACCCTGCAGTGGTGCGCCCACTAGACTACCGCCTTCGCCGTGGTCTTTCGCTTCTTTACGGTTAAAACAGTAAGGCATATCTTTTTGGTGTTGGTCAGCCAGAGCCACCGCTGTCGTTGCCGCAAGCGGAATGCCTTTATAAGCAGGGCCAAAGACTACGTCATAATCAACCCCTGAAGACTGCAACGCATCGGCGTAAAAGCGCCCCAAAGCCGCCAACGCTGCACCAGTTTGAAACTGCCCTGCATTAAAAAAGTACGGGCTGACTCGCCCCGACTTCAACGTAAACTCACCAAAACGTAGCGCTTCGTGCTTAAGCGCCAATTCAATAAAATCTCGCTGGTACTGCTCCATGAGCGCCATTGACCTCTAACTGGTAATAAATATCGATCGCTATGATACACACCCCTTTCCTGTTCTGTCACACCAAGGGCAAGGTTCTTGCTTAGCTCTACTTATGATTCAATCGTCCCAACAAGACATTTGTAGCAATGTGTCAATCTGCTTTTTGCTTTCACTGCGGCGCTATAAATGATGACAAATTCTGTGCGGTTTGGTTAAAAATGAGCTACGTTGAAACAAGTCTTTGATTTTTGGTTGAATAGAAACACGCACACATGAATTTGGTTACCCATAATAACGAAAGCTCAGGTATCATACGCAGCCTGAAATCAAGGGGCTAACAATGCGCATTATCAGTCTCAGTGTAGACGGCATCCATCAGGCAGCACAACGAGGTCTTTTTGACTGGCTGGCCGAACAAGATGCGGACATTATCTGCTTACAAGACCTACGAGCTCTCGAATACGAATTGGAAACCGATCCGTTTCAGCTGGATGGGTATTTTTCCTATTTTTTTGATTCGGGCCAAAACCACTATAATGGTGTTGGTATCTACACGCGTTTTCAGCCTAAAGCATTGATTTTCGGGTTGGGCTTTAATAACGGTGTCGATATGGAAGGTCGCTATCTGCAAGCCGACTTCGAACATATCAGTGTTGGCTCCCTGCTGGCACCGTCGGCCGCGCAGCCTACCGAATCCCAAGACGTGAAAATCCAGTTTTTTGATGATCTGCAGGCACACCTCTACAAAATCACTCGCAAACGTCGCGAGTTTATTTTTTGTGGTAACTGGCAAATGGCTCATACCCGTCACGATGTACAGAACTGGCAAGATAATGACGGCACTTCGGGTTTCCTGCCCCACGAACAACAGTGGATGGGACAACTGTTTACGCAAGTGGGTTACGCCGATGCATTTCGTATGGGGAACACCGACAAAGATGAATACAGCTTTTGGCCAAGCGGAAAGGCCGGAGAAGGTGACGGCTGGCGTACAGACTACCAGGTCATTTCGGAAACTCTGAGTAATCGGGTGGAATACGCCACCCTCTATAAAACAAAAATGTTTTCCAGCCACCTGCCAGTCATTGTCGATTACGACTTGGAAGTCAGTTGAGCAATCCTCTGCCATTCAGACGGTGAGCACCTAGACTCGCTCCCCACAGATGAGTATGATTGCGCCTCCTTGGAAATTGATCGCCTAAGGATAAACGATTGGTCGTATACGCACCCTTAGCTCAGCTGGATAGAGCGTTGCCCTCCGGAGGCAAAGGTCAGAGGTTCGAATCCTCTAGGGTGCGCCATTTCTCAACGGATCACGTGATACCTGCGCGCCCCTCATTTCATATCTGGCTTAGTTAGACAGAAACTGCACATAGATTCTGCTTTATAAGCACACAAGGCCTTAACCAACCTGACTCAGATCACCGAAATGCACCAACAAAAAGCCACTTCTAGCCCTGTCGTCTTGGCCTAGTTATACTTGCGCGACTTTACCAACGGTTTTTTATTTTATGAATAACCCCGAAAACAGCCACCGGATGGACACGTATCTGCGGTTGCTGCGCTACCTTAAGCCCTTAAAGCTTCCCTTTTTTATCAGCATTCTCGGGTTTGCCATCTTTGCGGCATCACAGCCCATGTTAGCCAAATTTTTTGAGTTGGTACTGACCGCGATAGAAGCAAAAGATGCCTCTGCCCAGCTGGCATTACCAGCCATGGCTGTTGGCATTTTCATCATCAGAGGTTTTGGCTACTTTTTAGGCAGCTATTACAACGAATACGTCGGCGCGAGCGTTGTCAGAACGCTGCAGTTTGAAGTCTTTCAAAAGCTCACGGTACTTCCTGCCGAGTACTTTGATCACACCAGTCAAGGTCAGGTTCTGCACCGGCTGAACAGTGCAACAGGGCAAGTCAAAAAAGCCATTACGGACGCGTTAAAAATACTGGTACAGGAAGGCCTGACGGTTATTTTTTTGCTGGGGTATGCATTCTTTCTGAACTGGAAGATGTCATTGATCTTCGTGTTGTTGGCACCGGTCTTGGGCTTTGTGGTGTCGTACACCTCGCGGCGCTTTCGCAAGATTTCTCGCAAAAACGAAAATGCTTTGGGCGATGTCATGCAAGCCTCGAAGGAAATGATCAATAACTACCCCGTTGTGCGTGCTTACGGAGCGCAACGGTTTGAAACTGGTCGCTTTGGTACAGCCTTAGATACGGCTTTTCGAACACAGATGAAAATACGTCGCACCGCCGCTATTTTTTCTCCATTTACGCAGTTCATTGTTGCTGTCGCCATCGCCGGCATTGTCTTTATGTTATTAGCGCCTTCAAATC
Organism: Pseudomaricurvus sp.; assembly: GCA_965656525.1. GTDB lineage: Bacteria > Pseudomonadota > Gammaproteobacteria > Pseudomonadales > Cellvibrionaceae > Pseudomaricurvus. The sequence continues at coordinate 69,245 of CBFHKY010000005.1, forward strand.
TGGAGGCTTACACAACGCCTGAATTGGTTGGCTACCTCATGGCGATTTCACTACTGCCCAAACCTTTCCGCCAACTGAGCGGGATCAATGTCGTTATTCAGCGAGGCATTGTCGGCGCAGACATGGTGTTTGAGATCTTAGATACCCCAGCCGAACCCGATGCTGGGACTTTCGCACCTCAAACCATTCAGGGTGATATCGCCATTCACAACCTTTCCTTCACTTACCCTAAAGCGGAGCAGCTGGCCCTGAAGAACCTAAACTTCACCATCAAGCAAGGTGAAATGATCGCGCTGGTGGGCGAGTCTGGCAGCGGTAAATCTACTCTAGCCAGCTTGCTCAACCGAGTCTATCAAGTGCCACGCGATACCATCTTAGTGGATAACGTAGACATCAATGACTACCAGCTAGATAACCTGCGCAAACACATATCGTTGGTTGACCAGAATATCTTCCTGTTCAACGACACCATTCGGCATAACATTGCTTATGGCGATACCGAGTACACGGAAGCACAAATCCTAGAAGCCATGCGCCTCTCGCATTCAGAAGATTTTATTATGAGCCTGCCCAATGGGTTGGATACATTAATCGGCGATAATGGTGTGATGCTGTCTGGCGGACAACGCCAGCGTCTTTCTATTGCAAGGGCCTTCTTGAAAAACTCGCCGGTGTTGATTTTGGACGAAGCTACATCCGCACTGGATAATGAATCTGAGAAAAAAATCAAAGCCGCGACAGAAATGCTGGCGGCTCAACGCACCACCATTGTGATTGCACACCGATTATCCACCATTGAGCAAGCAGACAGGCTATTCGTTTTGGACAAAGGAGAGATTGTCGAAACCGGTAGCCACAAAGAGCTGATGGACAAAAACGGTTACTATGCAAAATTGTTTTACGCTGATAACCAATCTGCGTTCAGCAAAGCTCCCGTGCAATAATCCCAACAAGGGAGAAGTTCAAAGCACTGTGTTGAGCAGGATTTTCTCCTGCTAAGCTCTCGGCTTCTGAAAGCCTTACCTTGTAGCTTGCTTATATACACGAACTCAGATCCGTGAAAAACTCACCTGATTCATTAACCGTGACAAAAAAAGAGGTTTCAGTGCGCTTACTGATCACTGTTTCACATATTGCTCTGATCCTTTTGTCTTGCTTCACTCTAAACGCTGTCGCACAGGAAGCAAAAGACTCTAAAGCTGCATCAACCACCCCAGAAGTAAAACAGCAACTGAGGGAATTGGCGGCAGAAATTCAGTCCTATAAAACTAAGATTGCTGGACTGGACACGCAAATATCCAAAGCCGAAAATGAAGCCACTGCGGCCAAGCTGGAAACGCATCAAGCGGATTTAGAGGCTGAGCTGAACAACCGTATTTACTACATGGAGCAGCTTGCCACAGGCGCTGTGGATTTATCCCTGTTTGAGCAACCGGATCAGCAACAAGCGTTCAGCTGGCAGACTGAGCTGCAGGACATTTTCAAACCCATATTGTATGAACTTAAAACCGTCACCGAACGGCCCCGTCAAATAGAACGTTTACGCAGCCGCATCACCTCTTTAAACACGCGTTTAGAAGCCACCGCTACTGCCATTAAAGAAATACAACAGCTGCAAAGCTCAATAGAGTCTCCCGGTGTGCAAACGGTGCTGAGCGACATTCTCAGTGATTGGGAAGATCGCAACAAGCAGCTGGAAGCTGAGCGGCAACTGGTAGAGTTTCAACTGAATGAAAAAGCCAGTAACGACGAAAGCAGAAGCTCTGTCATTCTCAATGGCTTTAAAGGCTTTTTGACAGGCCGAGGCTTTAACTTGTTATTGGCGCTTGTGGCTTTCGGCATAACCTTCACTGGCATGCGCTACGCCAGTCATGTGGTAGAGCAGCGTGTGGCTCGGGGGCAAAATAAAGAAGATCGTTTTTTTGCGCGCCTGATTCACATTATTCTGCAAGTATTGGCTGTACTACTGGCCTTGTTTGCCACTTTAGCGACTTTTTATGCACTCGGAGACTGGCTGCTGTTAACACTGCTCTGCATCATGCTCGTGGGTTTTACCTTCGCTTTGCGCAATTCGCTACCGCAGTATATTGACGAAGCCCGCATGCTTTTAAACCTTGGCCCAGTGCGCGAAGGTGAGCGGGTGGTATATCAAGGCCTACCTTGGACAATTTCCCGTATTAATATTTATTCTGACTTGGTGAATCCGGTATTGACTGGTGGGCGGCTGCGACTGCCGCTTAACGTGATGCTGCAGCTGGTCTCGCGACGCTGGTCTCGCGAGGAGCCTTGGTTCCCCTGTAAACCCGACGACTACGTTATGATGCCTGACAGCACCTTCGGCAGCATTTTGATGCAAACACCAGAAAACGTGCAACTTGAGGTGATCGGCGGCGGTACTAAGTTGTACCCCACCCTAGATTTTCTGGCACAAGCGCCACACAACATGTCTCATGGTTTTGCCATAGCGATTACGTTTGGGTTGGACTACGAGGAACAAGCGAAGATTACGGCCGATATTCCAGCGACACTAGAGAGCTACATCACCAAAGCCGTAGCCGAACAAGACTACGGGGAATTTGTAACCAACCTGTTTTCTGAGTTCGAATCCGCAGGTGCCTCATCCTTGAACCTTGTTGTGGTGGCGGTATTTGACGGTGAAGCAGCTGGATCGTATTTTTCCATCCGCCGATTCTTGCAGCGCGCCGCGGTAGATGCCTGCAATGAGAACGGTTGGAACATCCCTTTCAGCCAAGTTACCGTACATTTACAGAACCCAAATTCGACCAATGAGGGTAAAAAAATAGAAAACCGCTAACCTTAAAGAAGATGGGGTTTTTCTATCTGCACAGTTTTTGGCTATAATCCCCCGCCTGAGGCCCTTCAGGCCTTTGCCTATTTGAGGAGAGGACAACTACGTGAGCCACATTAATAAGACTTTAAGCCTGCTGGCCGCTGCCGGCCTAGGTATTTTGATATCCATCAGTGTGAGCGCTGAAGGTTCGGTAACTGAAATTGAACAACGCCTTCAACCTGTAGGTCAGCTCTGTATGTCCGGTGACGCCTGTGCGGCCGCTCCTGTGGCTGCGGCTCCTGCGGCGCCACGAACAGGTAAAGCAGTGTACGAAACTAAATGCTTTACTTGTCACGCTGCAGGCGTTGCAGGCGCACCTAAATATGGGAATTCCGGCGAATGGGCCCCACGTATCGCCAAAGGCATGGACACTCTATTTACCCACGCCATCAATGGCTTCAACGCTATGCCGGCTAAAGGCTTGTGCATGGACTGCTCTGATGATGAAGTGAAAGCGGCTGTTACTTACATGGCTGACAACTCCAAATAAGTTTAAAGGCGCCTTGCTGCAACTAAAGGGTCGTCGAATTTATTGAAAACCGCACTGTGATGCGGTTTTTTTATGTTTGGCACAACACATAATGGATTCGATCTTGCGGTGCCAAACCCGCTATTGCTTGTACTGGCTATTACTTGCACTGAAAGCGTGACGAGTTAGGTTTTGTGGGCCGCTTTCAGACAATAAAACGTTATCTTCAATACGAATCCCCCCGTAAGGTCGCAGTGTGTCAATCATGCCCCAGTCAATACTGCGGCGGTGAGGCCCAGCCTGCAACGGCGCTAATAATGCCTCGATAAAATACAACCCAGGCTCTATGGTGAATACCATTCCTGGTGTTAACGATCGCGTTAAGCGCAGGTAGGGATGCTCTTTAGGCGGCGCACGCTCATCCCCCTGATTGGACATCATCCACCCTCCTCGATCGTGTACTTGCACCCCCAACAAATGCCCTAGCCCGTGAGGAAAAAAGCTGTGGGTCAATTTTTGCGACAGCGCCGTCTGAACATCCACCGTTATTATGCCGGTGCTACACAATAATTTTGCCAACTGCTGATGGGCGTAGCGGTGCAAATCCACGAAGTCCATGCCGACACGAACCTGTGCCACGATGCGCTGCTGGAGCTCATCCATCGCCACCAAAAGGTGATCGAATAACGTGGTTTGGGCACCTGTGTCAGCCGCATAAGTGCGCGTGATATCCGCACTGTAACCAGCTATCGTGGCGCCAGCGTCAATCAACATAGAGCGATGGCAACTCGGCGGCTGTATCAGCTTTTGGGTATAGTGCAGTACCGCACCATGCTCATTCAAAGCCACAATGTTGCCATAAGGCAACTGCTCATCTTGTTGCTGTACCTCAGCCAGGTAAGCCATATGAATCTGAAACTCAGAGGCCTCTGACTGAAAGGCTGCTAGCGCGGCTTGATGACCCAAGACTGCCCGCTCATTCGCAAGACGTATACAGGCCACTTCATAATCCGATTTCCACGCGCGACGAAAATCCCATGCCGCCATCAACCCTTGTGGGTTCAATTCTGCACTCGCCAGAGGGCAATCCACCTTAGCACCAATAAACGCCACACGACGGCCAGAAACCACTCGCAAAGCTTTAGACAAATCCAGATCGGACGTGACCACTTGAACCTCAAACTGCTGCTCAATAACAGGATCGGTCAGTGGATTGACCTGGTGCCAGATATCCTGCGGCTGATGATAAAGCAGCATTGGCCGCTGTGCGCTGCAGTGTATTAACACATAGGAGCCCGGCTGATCCCTGAGTGGTAGCCATTCTGCGAAATAGGAATTCACCCGGTAGGGGTAAGAGACATCCTCTCGAAACGCCGGAATCAGTCCACCTGCCGCGATCAATAACGCATCGAAACCTTGCTGCTGCAGGCAGTGACAGGCTTGATCGAGCTGATCTTGCACATGTTGCTGATATTGTTCGCCCAAAACCTCGGGTACTGAATCTTGAGCCATAGAATGCCACACCACGCCATGTTTAAAGTCGTCATCATATCCAGCTATAACCCACACAACCAGTTACAACCATCAATTGAACAGCCTCTTTTATCACTCACCTGAGTAGCGCATACTGATCGCAGTGTCTCTCAAGTTTGCAAAGAGCCTTCGCTTATAGCATCACCACAGCAATCGACCACTGGAATTTGCGATGATCACATTAAGCCCCAGCCAAGTACGCCAGAAAATCCGCAGTGGACAACACCGTCACAACACCTCGGGCTTATGCCCCGGGTTTGTGCAGGCGAACGTTGTGATTCTACCGCAAGATTGGGCCAGTGAGTTTCTGCAATTTTGCCAGTTTAATGCCAAACCCTGTCCGTTGGTGGCCATGAGCGCCAACCCCGGTGATACCAACATTGCCGCGGTAGGCCGTGACTTCGATATCCGCACTGATGTTCCTCAATACCGCATCTGGCAAGACGGCCGATTAGCGCAGGAGGTGAACGCCATTGACCATCTCTGGCAATCCGACTTGGTCACGTTTTTGATTGGCTGTTCGTTTTCTTTTGAAGAAGCTTTATTGGCCGACGGGCTGGACATTCGCAATCTCAGCGAAGGGGTCAATGTACCGATGTACAATACCAATATTCCTTGTCAAAGTGCCGGCCGCTTCCACAGTAACATGGTCGTAAGCATGCGCCCGTTTAAACCAGCGGACGCCATTCGTATGATTCAGATATGCTCTCGGTTTCCGTCGGTACACGGTGCACCGGTACACTTTGGCGACCCCCGCGCAATAGGTATTCGTGATATACATCAACCAGATTACGGCGACACGGTAACGTTGTACGAAGGCGAAGTCCCTGTATTTACGGCCTGTGGCGTCACGCCTCAGGCCGCCATTATGGCAGCCAAGCCCCCCTTCTGTATTACTCACAGTCCAGGTTGCATGGTCGTCACCGACATTCCCAATAGCACGTTGGCTATTTTTTAAGGTTAAAACGGCATTGCCCTGCAGTGCTCATGAATGGCCTTGATGAATGATCTTGATATTATGGAAGCTTTGGTGAAATGATGAAGCCTCCAAACACTTTAAAACCAATAACTGCTATTACACATCTCGAATAAGAGTCTCTTTATGTCGTTGCGACTGAACTGTGATCTGGGGGAAAGCTTTGGCGCTTGGTCCATGGGCGTGGATGAAGCCGTTATGCCCCATATCGACCAAGCTAATATTGCCTGCGGGTTTCACGCTGGTGATCCCAGTGTCATGCTAAAAACTCTGCACCTAGCAAAGCAACACAACGTCAGCATCGGTGCCCACCCCTCTTATCCTGACTTGGTGGGTTTTGGTCGCCGCTCGATGGCTTGTAGCGCCGCCGACATATACGCCTTGGTCACTTACCAAACATCGGCATTAGCCGGCATGGCGCTTTCGGTGGGCGCACAGATAGATTATGTAAAACCTCACGGGGCACTCTATAACGACATGATGACTAACGCCGGTGTGCGTTACGCCGTAATGGATGCGGTTGCACAGTTTCATTTACCGGTGCGACTGATGCTGCAAGCGACGACAGCGGCCGACCACCACCGTGAAGAGGCAGCCAACCGCAACCTTGAGTTGCTGTTTGAAGCGTTTGCCGATCGTTGTTATGACAGTGACGGCTTGCTGCTTTCCCGCAGTAAAGCCGGTGCTGTGCTCAATCGACAAGCGATGCTGAAACAAGTGCAGCAACTTCAACGCGAGGGCACCGTCACTACCATCAACGGCCAAACCTTAGCGCTGCCCGTTGATAGCCTTTGTGTCCATGGCGACAACCCAGAGGCGGTCGCTGCCATTGCCGACATTCGTCTTCTACTTCAATCTTAACGCGGATCGCCTATGAACATAGAAGTGGTCAGTGAAAATGCTTTGATGGTGTATTTGGGCCGCGAGCCAAGCCCTTCTGTGTCTTCCAGAATACAGGCACTGGTCGTGTCCTTAGAGGCGTTAATGGGCAGTGATCTGATTGATACAGTACCTTCTTATGCGTCACTGCTGATTATTTTCAATCCTTTTTCCACCAATCATCGGCAGGTGCAAGCATGGCTGGGGCAAGCTTTGGCAGCTTTAGACACCAACACTCCAGCAAACACATCTGATGTAAACCCATCGTCAACCAGTAAACTCGTAAAACTGCCTGTGTATTACAGTGAAACTTCTGGGCCCGATTTGGCAGCATTGGCGGATCGAGCCAAACTGTCGGTTAGCGAAGTCATCGATTTGCACCAAAGCATAGAATACCAAGTGTACGCTATCGGCTTTGCGCCCGGCTTTGCCTATTTGGGTGAGGTGGACAGCCGCATAGCCGCTCCGCGATTGGCAAGCCCTCGCCAACGCGTGCCGAAAGGGGCCGTCGCCATCGCCGATCGACAAACCGCCGTTTACCCTGCCACTTCACCCGGTGGCTGGAACTTGATCGGCTTATGCCCTACGGCGATGTTCACCCCCAGCATACAGCCACCCATGCCAATCCGCGTTGGCGATAGAGTGCGCTTCACAGCCATCGATCAAGACGAATTTTTGGCTCTGGGAGGCCAACTGAACGAAGCCGCTCTGTTAGCAGGTTCTTCAGCATGAGGCATGGTTTATGAACATCAGCGTGATTCACCCAGGTACACTCAGCTTGCTGCAAGATAGCGGTCGCTTTGGCCAGAATCACTTAGGCCTTACCAATGGTGGCCCGGTGGACCCTGAGGCCTTTTATTGGGCTAACCGATTGTGTGATAACAACACAGGGGCAACCGCGATTGAAACCACTTTAGGTGGGTTAAAACTGCAGTCGAACGGATGCACTCGTGTGGCAATCACCGGAGCGGATATGCCTCTCACTCTCAATAGCAACCCTGTCCCTCGTTGGCAGACACTTCAGTTACAGGCTGGGGATACACTTGAGTTTGGCTACAGTCGGCGTGGTTGTCGTGCCTACGTAGCAGTGAGCGGTGGCTTTCTGACCGCGACACAGTTTGGCAGTACCGCCACAGTGGTTCGAGAAGGCATTGGCGGTCTCAATGGCACACCACTGCGAGCTGGGGATTCACTGCCTTGCACAGAAGATATGCGCCCCCAAAAACACACGCTTGCTCCTGCCAATCAACCCCAATACAGCCGCCATGTTACCCTGCGACTGATGCTGGGGTATCAACATCAGCATTTTGAACAAGCGCAACAGAGGGCGTTTTTTCAAACCGTATTTCAGGTCAGTGATCGCTGTGACCGCATGGGCTATCAACTGCGTGGCCCTAAAATCATCAGTGACATCGAGGGGGTACTGTCAGAAGGGATTGCCTTGGGCGCGGTGCAAATTCCACCAGATGGCCACCCCATTGTGCTCTTGAACGATCGGCAAACCATTGGTGGCTACCCTAAGATTGGCACCGTAGTCTCACCGGATCTTGGGCGGCTGGCCCAACTCATGCCCGGCGATAAGGTCAGCTTTGCTCATGTGGATCTGGACTTAGTCACCAAGATCTTGCAGATGCATCACAATCGACTGCAATCCACACCACTACAAACCTTGGTGACATAAAACCTTATGAGCCATCACAGCGATTCTCTTTTGCACGTGAGCCAAGCCATTGAATCGCTGCTGGTGGCACGCAATCTGCGCGGAATGAAAACACTGCACCAAGCTTTAACGCCAGGTTATGTGGCACGTGCGGCTCAGCTGGTTAACCAGGCGCTATATTCCCATCACCTACCCTGTATCTATATTGCAACGGGGTTTCCTGTGGCGGGCACGTTCGAAACCGACGGCCCTGCAGGTGCTATTGCGCTTTACCGTACATTGGATGCACTAGGGGCTTGTCCAATCATTGTCAGCGAAGCAACACTTACACAGGCTTTGGCGGTTGACTTTAATACTCTCACGCTGCCCATAGAGTTAAGCGGTGAAAATCTCGTTCAACACTGCTATCAACAGGCTCAACCGCAGCTGATCATCTCTATTGAACGACCCGGTTTAGCCGAAGATCATCACTACTACAATATGCGCGGTGAAGACATCCACCAGCACATTGCTAATTTTGATGAACTGATGTTCAAGGCCAGCTGCCCGACAGTTGCCATTGGCGATGGAGGCAACGAAGTTGGTATGGGCAATGTAATATCTGCCGTAAAACAGCTCGATATCACACCAGCCATCACACCTTGTAATGAACTGATTGTGGCCGACGTATCCAATTGGGGGGCTTACGGGCTCGTCGCTATGCTGGGCTACCAACAACAGAGCGACTTATTGGCAGACATCATGCCTTCTCAGCTACTGAGCTACTTATCCCAGCGCGATAGTGTCGATGGTGTGACTCGCCGCAACGAACCAACAGAAGACGGACTCGCGGCCAAAGAAGGAGAGGCACTGATTCAAACACTCAGGCAATTGACCGGTTTTGCTAGGCCAGCCTGAAGCAACAGCAGAAATGCTTCTGAGCGGTAAAAGCTCTTGTGCTAAAGTAGCGTTTTGATCATTCTAGCCATCAGGTTTGTAGCGCGTGTGTTTTAATAAGGTACGATCATGAGTATTGTTTTTTTAAACGACACTTACCTCCCTATGGAGGAAGCGCGCATATCACCTATGGATCGTGGTTTTTTGTTTGGCGATGGCATTTACGAGGTGATTCCATCTTATGCTGGCCGTTTAGTAGGTTTTGGTCCGCACATAGAGCGCCTTCAAAACGGCTTAAAAGCTGTGTCTATCGAGTGCAAGCTGGATACAAGCCAGTGGCGCGACATCGCCAATACGTTAATCACAAAGAACGGCAGCGGCAACCTTGGAATATACTTGCACGTTAGCCGCGGCGCCGATAACAAACGCTTTCATGCCTACCCAGGCAACATCAGCCCGACAATCTTTGCTTTTGCTTTTGACATTGCCCTCCCTCCTGCCGCCAATCGCACCCTAGCCAAAGGCTATCGCGTAAGCACCACGCAGGATTTACGCTGGCAGCGCTGCCACATCAAATCCACTTCGCTGCTCGGGAACGTCATGCACTTCCAGCAAGGCTTTGAGCAGGGCACCAATGAAGTCCTATTGTATAACGCCAAGCGTGAGTTGACCGAAGCTGCCGCCTGCAACGCCTATGTCGTGAAAGAGGGCGTGGTCGCCACACCACCGCTGGATCACCAAATATTGCCAGGCATTACTCGCTTTATGCTGCTGGACATCTTGCGTCAAGATGGCAGTATTCGAGTAGAAGAGCGCGTTATTAGCATGGACGAAGTTTTCGATGCTGACGAAATATGGGTGACATCATCCTCTAAAGAGATTGCTCCGGTGATTGAAGTCGATGGCAAGCCAGTGGGTGATGGCCGAGTTGGCCCTGTATGGGAAGCGGCCCAAGCGTTGTACTCTGCCCGTAAGTTCCACTATTGAATTTGTGTTAAGCACCCCATGAGCCGTCCTACCTGCGCCCTGATTCATCTCGCCGCCATTCGCCACAATTATCAGCTGGCCCAATCACTGGCACCTCACGCACAAGCACTGGGTGTTGTTAAGGCCAATGCCTATGGCCACGGGGCGGTCGAAGTGGCCCGCACACTGGAAGATTTAGCCCCAGTGTTTGCAGTGGCCTGTTTAGAAGAGGCTATTCAATTGCGTGATGCAGGCCTGCGGCAACCCATCTTGTTGCTGGAAGGCCCCTTTGCCCAGCAGGATATTGTCACAGCCGCCGAGCAGAATTTTTGGCTGATGCTTACCTGCCAAGAGCAGATTGACTGGCTAGTCACGACAATCACTAAGAAGCCTTTGCGGGTCTGGATCAAACTCGATACTGGTATGCATCGACTCGGCCTACCCGTGGAAGCATTAGCCACGGTATTAGCTCAACTGGCGACACTTTCTCATGTACTGCCAGACCCCGTAATTGCCACCCACTTTGCCATCGCCGATGACCTCAGTGATGACTTTACGGCACAACAAATTCATACCCTTTGCACCGCAACAGGTACACAACCTTTACCACTGAGTCTGGCCAATTCAGCTGGCATTCTTGCTTGGCCGGCAAGCCATCGAGACTATACTCGACCGGGCATCATGCTTTACGGCGCATCGCCCTTTGAGCAACCGCACCCCCACGCGACACCTTTACAGGCCGCCATGACCTTGACCTCAGAAGTCATTGGTATACGTACCATTGCGGCAGGGGAAACCGTTGGCTATGGCCGCACCTGGACAGCTCCCGACACTGCGACTATCGCCACAGTGGCAGTCGGCTACGGTGATGGTTATCCGCGACATGCACCGAACGGCACACCTGTGATTATCAATGGCGTGCGCTGCCCACTAGTGGGACGAGTGTCTATGGACATGATTACCGTGGATGTTAGCCATCTGCCAAGCGCGAAGATCGGGGATCCCGTTGAGCTTTGGGGGCAACAGTTGCCCCTCAATGAGATCGCCCAAGCTGCTGGCACCATCAGCTATGAGCTGGTCACGCGCATGCCCGCACGAGTGAAGCGTTGTTATGTTTAGGGCTGATCGAGCGTAAAGGCTATGAAGGCTTGGCAGCCTTGTCCTTAGGGGGCAACAACGCAACGAGCGTTTGCGCTTGTGTGCAAGGGATCTGCAAAGTGATGATCGACACATCTTGTTCGAAAGGGCTAAGGTAACGATACGTCAGAACTACGGTATCGCCATGATAACCTGGTACTCTGACGCAAGTCGTCACCCCGGCCTCTAATCGTGGTGTAAAACTCAGCAGGCTACGCCAAGACATTGTCGGTACCGCCGCCACCTGCGCGTCGAGAACATCATCAAAAGCAATGCGCGTAGTGTAGCGAGAGCGAGGGTCATCAAGCGCTAAATACAGTTTTGGGGGCGTGTCAGACGGGGCAGCCGCTTCAATGCGCGTTCGAAAACAATAGTTTAAACTGATGAAAAAAAAGACAGCGGTCGACACCGCGAAAAAGAAGATGACTGACTCAATTGAGCTAGGGATATAACCGGTGGCGTCGCGTTCTAGCACCTTAGCGGCAAGCGCATGAAATGAGGCGCCTGCAAGCACCGCAAAAAAAACGCGCAAAAACGGCCCGAGGCAAACTCGGTCGGAAAACGAATGCTTTTCTAACACAACCAAATCCGTACTCCACATCCATGTTTCACCTTAAGCTTTCAGGCAAAGGTGAGGGTATTCAAAATAATCCTTTAATAAGCAGTGTAGTCTAAGATTGTGTGAAAAAATACATTACTTTAACGGGATTCCTTGCTGCAAAGCAGAAGGAGATTCTACCTCGCTGGCCAACACTTCACTCAAATTGAAGCTACTGGCTAAGACTCCCACAGTAAATATAGCCACAACGATGGACAGTACATCGAACTTCATGATTCTAACCTTTAGCGCTTTTGTTATGTCATCCTGTGCAGAAGGGAGCAAGGTTTATACCTAAAAACTCACACACTGCCAATATTTTGACGAAAAAATCAACTAGAGGCATTATGCGCCACTTTTAGCAAGGCATGCAAATCTACATACTAAAGATAAAACGAGACTCACAGCAAGTGTGAGCACACACTTACAGAAGTAACACTATATTGGATCAATGGCTAAATGGGTTGCGCTCGTCGTCAGGCTCTAAATATGGCGGACAAATTGCCCAACGAAGAAACAACGCGGTGCTCAAAAAGGGTTTCCAGCACCACGAGTGAACACAGCGCAGAGGTGAAAGCTAATTAGGCTCGCGAGCGCACGAAGCAATGGCCCCTAGTACAAACTCAGTGGGCCAAAGGCGCAACAATCCCAGCACAGGCACAGAAGACAACCAATTACCGTGACAGCAGACAACCAACTTACATTGCCTTCTCTGGTGACACCCTATCTAGTAACGCTTAATAGCTAATAGCGACAGGGGACACTAACCTAAAAAAAACTGATAAGCCTCGTTGTTGGTTTCATCCCAATAGCGATAACCCAAATCTTCAAGGCACTGCGCCACGACTTTTTTATCTTTGCTTGGCACCTGCATACCAACCAACACACGTCCGTAGGCCGAGCCGTGATTGCGGTAATGAAACATGGATATATTCCAGCGGCCCGCCAGCTGATTAAGAAAATTCATCAGCGCCCCCGGTCGCTCAGGAAACTCAAAGCGATAGACTCTTTCATCGCTGACTTGCGGTGCATGACCGCCCACCATATGCCGAATGTGCAACTTAGCCATTTCGTTATCGGTCATATCCACCACCGAGTACCCTTTCGCGGCTAAGTCATCCAGTAATTGTTGGCGATCGGTGCCACCGGGCGCTACTTGCACGCCGACAAAAATTTTAGCGTCACTCTCGCTGGCAAAACGATAATTGAACTCAGAGATGTTGCGCTTGCCCAGATCCTTGCAGAATGTCTTATAGGCACCCGGCTTTTCAGGGATAGTCACCGCGAGAATGGCTTCACGCTGCTCGCCAATTTCAGTGCGTTCGGAAATATAACGCAAGCGATCAAAATTGGTATTCGCGCCACTGGCAATGGCGATCAACGTCTGCCCTTCGATACCGTTTTCAGCCACGTACTTTTTTAAGCCCGCAAGAGACAACGCGCCCGCTGGTTCGTTAATAGAGCGGGTATCTTCAAACACATCCTTGATCGCCGCGCACATTTCATCCGTGGTCGCGGTGATCACCCCGTCGATCGAATCTTTGATCACACGAAACGTTTCTTTACCAATTTGCGCCACTGCGACACCGTCAGCAAAAATACCCACTTGCGGCAAGGTCACACGGCGTTGCTTTTCCATCGCAGCTTTCAGGCACGCCGCATCTTCCGGCTCAACGGCAAAGATTTTCGTCTCTGGACGAACAAATTTTACATAAGCTGCAATGCCCGCACACAAACCACCGCCGCCTACTGGAACAAAAATCGCATCAATGTGCTGAGTAAACTGGCGTAAGATTTCCATGCCTACAGTGCCCTGACCGGCAATAACATCGGGGTCATCGTAAGGGTGCACATAGGTCAGGCCCTTTTCTTCGACTAAATTTTTGGCGTAAGTAGAAGCCTCATCGAAAGTATCCCCAATCAAAACAACTTTTGCACCACGCGATCTCACAGCATCAACTTTAATCTGGGGTGTCGTGCGAGGCATCACAATGGTGGCTTTCACACCCATCATCTTCGCCGATAACGCCAACCCTTGCGCATGATTACCAGCCGATGCTGCCACAACACCTTGCTTGAGCTGCTCTTGGGACAACTGGCGGAGCTTGTTGTAGGCACCACGAATTTTAAACGAGAATACTGGCTGTAGATCTTCACGCTTGAGCAGCACCTCATTCTTTAATCGGGTGGACATCAAGTTTGCACGTTCTAACGGCGTTTCTATCGCTACGTCATAGATTCGCGCGTCGAGAATACGTTTGATGTAGGACTGTGGCATGTGACTCTCGTGTTATCAGTGTGTGAAAAGTCCGCAATGGTAAATCATTGCTTCATAAACGGCTATCAGCAGACTGGCTCTACCTTTATAATAGACAACGTTAAATCACTGCTCACCTCACCCAAATAAACACTCAGCAGAGTACTGATACCACATGACTCAAGACGAATTAAAAAAAGCCGTTGCCAAAGCTGCTGTAGACTACATTCAACCCAAGCTGGAGCACGATAGCATTGTAGGCGTAGGCACGGGCTCCACCGCTAACTTCTTCATCGACTATTTGGCTGAAATTAAAGGTCTGTTTGACGGTGCCGTTGCCAGCTCTGAGGCATCCGCTGAACGCCTTAAATCTCACGGTATTCCCGTATACGATTTGAATTTCACCGATGAGTTAGTCGTATACGTAGACGGGGCTGATGAGACCAACCCAGCTTTAGAGCTGATCAAGGGTGGCGGTGCCGCCTTGACCCGAGAAAAAATCGTGGCCGCCGTTGCCAAAGAGTTTGTCTGCATTGCCGATGGTAGCAAATGGGTCGACACGCTCGGAGTCTTTCCCTTGCCCGTTGAGGTGATTCCAATGGCGCGCTCACACGTCGCTCGCGAACTGGTAAAACTGGGCGGTGATCCAGTCTACCGCGAGGGCTGCACCACCGATAACGGTAATGCTATTTTAGATGTGTATCATATGCAGATCAGTGACCCAAAAGCCACCGAAACGGCGATCAATCAGATCGTTGGGGTCGTCACTAATGGTTTATTCGCCTCGCGCTCTGCGGATGTGTTGTTGTTGGGTAAAGACAGCGGCATTGAAATCATCACTAAGTGACACGCAGTCCAGCACGAGCACTCTTTAAGCACAACTGCAGTAGAGTGCTCGCGCTGCCCCTCCCTACGCCACCGAAGTACTCACCACCAAATCATTCCCTAGCTTCGCCGTTAAACGATCACCCGACTGCAACGGACCAACTCCCGCTGGCGTGCCTGTCATGACCACATCACCTGGCAGCAAACTAAAGAACTGCACGATATAAGTGAGCAGGCGCTCCACCGGCGTAAGCATCTGCGAGGTGTTTCCTTGCTGCTGCAATTGGCCGTTGCGCTGTAACTCAATACTCACATCAGCGAGATCGGTACGCTCTGGCAATATAAAGTCCGATAGCGGACACGCGCCATCAAACGCCTTTGCTTTTTCCCACGGATGCCCAGCCTTCTTGAGTTGGTTTTGCAGATCACGCAGCGTTAAATCAAAACCAATACCCACACCGGCAATACTGGCAAGCAATTCAGAAGAGCTCGATTGAGCATGCACAGGCAGGCCAATCAGTAACGACATTTCCGTCTCTATATGACATTCGCCGTGGCCCTGTGGAATTCGTATAGGGGATGCCATTGAGACCATCGCAGACGTTGGCTTAAGAAACAACAGTGGCTCCGCCGGCACAGGGTTATTTAACTCGCGGGCGTGCTCGGCATAGTTGCGGCCCACACAAACCACTTTTCCCGGCTGCCAACCAACCGCTGCAGACTGGTGAGTTAAGGTGCGTAGGCGATGTTGATAGAGCATAAGCGGATCTCTCTCTGTTCAATAGCGAATAAAATCGTCAGTTCCTTCTGGGCGGTCGACCATAAAAAGCACAACACCGAGGTAGGCCTATGCTATCATAGCGCGCTTATTTTTAGCCCCCAGGCGGTTTGTCTGGGGCGTCACAATGACTTAACAAAGGTCAATGACGCATCTGTCGCAACAACATGTCAATCGAGGTTAACTCTCATGTCCAAAACATCAATGGATAAAGGCAAAATTCGTTTTTTGCTGCTGGAAGGTGTCCACCAATCGGCGGTGGAAACTCTGACTGCAGCTGGCTACAGCAATGTAGAATATATAAAAACCTCGTTGCCAGATGCTGAACTGATCGAAAAGATTAAAGATGCACATTTTGTCGGGATCCGCTCACGCACGCAGCTGACCCGCCAAGTGTTCGAAAATGCGCCCAAGCTGATTGCCGTTGGTTGCTTTTGTATTGGAACGAACCAAGTAGATCTGCAAGCAGCTCAAGAGTTTGGTGTTGCTGTATTTAACGCACCCTTCTCCAACACTCGCTCCGTCGCCGAACTGGTCATTGCTGAAACCATCTTGCTGCTGCGTGGCGTGCCCGAAAAGAATGCCGTGTGTCACCGCGGCGGCTGGCAGAAATCCGCCACAGGCTCGTTTGAAAGTCGCGGTAAGACTCTGGGGATTGTAGGTTACGGTTCGATTGGCACTCAAGTCAGCGTTTTAGCCGAATCGCTGGGTATGAACGTCATTTTTTATGATGTCGTCACCAAATTACCACTGGGTAATGCCTCGCAAATTCGCACACTGGATGAATTGTTTGCGCAAGCCGATGTTGTCTCGCTACACGTACCAGAAACCGCAGCGACCAAAGATATGATTGGCGCTAATGAATTCGCTAAAATGAAAAAAGGTGCCATCTTCTTAAATGCGGCCCGTGGCACAGTGGTAGACATTGACGCATTGGCCGCCGCAATGGAGTCCGGTCATATTGGCGGCACCGCGATTGACGTGTTCCCGGTTGAGCCGCGCAGCAATAATGAAGAGTTCGTCTCACCGTTGCGCGCCTTCGATAACGCCATTCTGACGCCACACGTTGGTGGCTCCACCATGGAAGCACAAGAAAACATCGGTTTTGAAGTAGCCGAGAAACTGGTGAAATATTCGGATAACGGCACCTCAACATCGTCGGTTAACTTGCCAGAAGTCGCCTTACCATCGCACCCTAACGCACACCGTCTGCTGCATGTTCACAAAAACATGCCCGGCATTCTGAGCAAAATCAATCAGGTGTTCTCAGAAAACAACATCAACATCGCGGCACAGTACCTACAGACCAACGAAAATGTCGGTTATGTTGTGGTTGATGTCGATGCGGAATACAGTGAAATGGCACAGAAACAGCTGCGAGAAATTGAAGGCACCGTACGCTGCCGCATTCTGTTTTAAACCCTGCCACTGTACAGCTAAATGGATGGTAAAGGTTTTACACCTTACCATCCAAGCCCCTCTTAATTACCTCGACACAAAGTAACGTTATGACGAATACACTTCTCGACATTCAAAACGTTTCAGCTTATCGCGGGGATCATCAAGTCTTTGACTGCCTCAGTCTCAGTATTGAACGAGGCGAGAGCGTGGCTATTCTTGGTCCGAATGGCGCGGGTAAATCCACTTTATTTAAATTACTGACTCGTGAAATTTACCCCGTCGTAAAAGACAACAGCTGTATAAAAATCTTTGGCAGTGAGACAGTAAACGTACAGCAATTGCGCGAGCGTATTGGCTGGGTATCACAAGACTTTCAAAATCAGTATTTACCTATAACAACCGGTTTTGATGTAGTCCTTTCTGGCTTGCTCGGCACTGTGGGCACACTGTACCAACATGATATCAACACCGAGCAACAGCAGCGTACTGAGGCCACCTTGCAACAACTAGGGTTATCAATGCTGCGCGAACGTATGTTCCATCATTTGTCCACGGGCCAACAGCGACGCCTGTTACTGGCCAGGGCTTTAATACACAAGCCTGAAACCGTCGTGTTTGATGAGCCCACTAATGGCCTCGACATACAAGCCGCCTTTCAATTAATGCGCGACATGCAACTGCTGATCACTGAAGGCACGGCTGTTTTACTGGCCACACACCACTTACATGAAATTGTTCCAGGGATCGAGCGAGTCGTATTTATTCGCGGCGGTGAAATTATCGCCGATGGGCATAAACGCGAGCTACTCACCAACACCGCCATCAGCGACCTCTACCAAACCAAAGCCCGTGTGATCGAAGTCGACGGCTACTACCAAGCTGTTCCAGATGATTAAATCTGGCTCTTCCCCCGCAAAGAAAACAGCCAGACTACTTACCCACGAACACCCTTTACTTCACCCACACTTCAACCCGCTGATTTTTGATTTTCCCTTTGGTCGTATTGGTGGCGGCTACCGGCATAAATGCGCCAAAGCCACTGACAGGCAGTGAGCTCACACCTGCACGGTACAGCTCGGCCTTTACGGCAGTTGCTCGCAGCTTGGACAAAATAATAGCGCGTGACTCTGTTTGGCTCGTGTCACCAAAACCCACCAACAGTAAATGTTTGCCGGCATGCTCAGGCAGTTGCATGTAATCCACAATGCGCCCGATATCGCGCTGGGCTTTATTGTCCAAGCGCGCACTGCCCTGAGCAAAACGAAAATTTACCGACAGTCGCTGTGCATCGCGGGTTAAGCTTAAATAGTCAGCAGGGCCTTCACGATCAGGTTCAGGCTCAGTTTCCATTAGTGCTTGAGAAATAAACCCTGTTTTTTCAACTTGGGACTGCCCAGCATTTGTGTGCACATAGTGAACAAAATCACTCACGATGGGCGAACGAAGACTTGGTGGCGTATACAGAAATAAACGACGCGACAAGACGTAATCTTCCGTTGCGACTGTCGTTTTTTGAGGCAACAAAGGAGCAGTACCCTCATCATTTACTGACAGCGCCCTCGAATGATTAACCGACGCCAACCCCACAAAACCAATACCCCCGCGATCTTGGGAGACCACATCCGAAAGGTCATCATTAGATTCAAAACGTTTAGCGGTGTCTGTGAGTGAATAGAGCTTTCTCAGCACCAAGCTTTTAAACGTGTCCCATGTCCCAGAACGATCGTCGCGAGCATAGACATGAATCGGTAAATCCTCACCGCCCAACTGCTTCCAATTATTGATTTCACCAGCAAAGATTTTGGCGATGTCATCGATATTCAGTGACACAATCGGGTTCATCTGGTTCACAATGACAGCCAAACCATCAATGGCGATGACGTTTTCAGCCTTCGCGCTCAGCATGTCTCCATAGTGAGCCAAGGCAACCACTTCTTTGTCTTTAATCGCACGAGAAGACATCGAAAAATCGACCTCTTTTTCCAATAACGCTTTGAAGCCAGTACTGGAACCATGTGCCGCTACGTCCGCGTAAAATAGCTGACGATTGAGCACACCCTGCACGCGATATTCATTCTCTTTCTCAAGCGCCACCACCTGAACTTGCTGTAAACCTTTCTGTTGAAAATAATCCAACAGTAAGTTCTTCATCAGGCTTGCGCCCACCGTATTAGAGCCTGCAATACGAAACAGCTGCCCGCTATCATCTTCGTTAAACGGTTTTAAGTCCTCAGCATGAGCCACAGAGACCGACCCCAGAAGAGCAATCCACAAAGCACAAACAAATTTCATGACAACGCTTAATTTTATAGACACGCAAATACCTCATAGCGCAAAAAATTATGATGACAATAATAAGAAGATTTTATGACAATCAAATGTCAGGTTAAGAAATTTTTTATGACGCCGATTTTTCGATGCCCTCACAAAATCTCACCCACAAAAAAGCCCCAGCCTGAACGCTCAGGCTGGGGCTTTTAGTCATACAGACAATAAACGCTGTATTAAATCAATAGAAAAGCGAAGAACACTTTATTTTTTGGCGCGCTTGCGCTCGTTTTCTGTCAGCAGCTTTTTACGAATACGGATGCTTTCTGGCGTCACTTCTACCAGCTCATCGTCTTCAATAAACTCTAACGCCTGCTCCAACGTATGTTTGATGGGCGGCACTAGTGTGAGGGCTTCATCTGTACCAGATGCACGAACGTTGGTGAGCTGCTTACCCTTAACTGGGTTCACCGCCAAATCGTTCGCTCGGGAGTGAATACCAATCACCTGACCTTCATAAATATCAACGGCGTGCCCCAAAAACAAACGGCCACGACTTTGTAAGTTAAACAGAGAATAGGCGGCAGTTTTACCTTTGAGCATACTGACCAACACACCATTTTGGCGGCTGCCTACTTCGCCCATTTTTACGGGGCCGTAGTGATCAAAGATACTGGTCATAATGCCAGATCCAGAGGTTAGGGTAAGGAACAAACCACGGAAACCAATCAAACCCCGCGAAGGCATCATGAACTCTAAACGTACACGACCTTTTCCATCGGGCTCCATGTTGGTCATTTCAGCCTTACGCAAACCCAGCTCTTCCATTACAGAGCCTTGATGCTGTTCTTCCACATCAATCACAACTTGCTCGAACGGCTCTTGAATTTGACCATCAATTTCTTTTTGCACAACTTCTGGACGCGAAACGCCCATTTCAAAGCCTTCACGACGCATGGTTTCGATCAATACAGACAAGTGCAGCTCGCCACGACCAGAAACAATAAATTTGTCCGGCGTATCGCCTTGTTTAACACGCAATGCCACGTTGTGAATCAGTTCTTGATCCAAGCGGTCTTTAATATTGCGTGATGTAACAAACTTGCCTTCTTTACCTGCAAACGGTGAGTCGTTCACCATAAACGTCATGCTCACGGTGGGTTCATCCACACTCAAAGCGGGTAGCGCTTCAACGCACTCTGGATCACATAGGGTATCGGAAATGCCTAGACCGTCGATGCCATTGATACAAACGATGTCACCTGCAGAAGCCAGTTGTGTTTCTACCTGATCAAGCCCTAAGTAACCTTTTACATTCAGGACCTTACCTTTACGCTCTTTACCATCGGCACTTTTTACAATGACTTGCTGGTTAGGTTTGAGCGTTCCGCGAGTGATGCGACCCACACCAATCACGCCTACGTAGCTGTCATAAGCCAGTGCTGAAATTTGCATCTGGAAAGCACCTTCTGGATCAACATCGGGCGCAGGCACTCGGTCAACGATCATTTGATACAGCGGTGTCATATCTTCCGCCATTTCTTCAGGATCAGTGCCTGCAATGCCGTTGATGGCAGAGGCGTAGATAACAGGAAAATCGAGCTGCTCTTCCGTCGCACCTAAGCTATCGAACAAATCAAACACTTGATCCAATACCCAGTCTGGACGCGCACCGGGACGATCAATCTTGTTAATAACCACAATTGGGCGCAGGCCTTGCTCAAACGCCTTTGAGGTCACAAAGCGTGTTTGTGGCATCGGCCCATCGACAGCATCAACCAGCAAACATACGCAATCTACCATCGATAGAACACGCTCCACCTCACCACCGAAGTCGGCGTGTCCTGGAGTATCTACGATATTGATGCGGTAATCATTCCAGCTGATCGCGGTGTTTTTCGCAAGAATGGTAATACCCCGTTCTTTTTCCTGATCGTTGGAATCCATAATCCGCTCGGAACCTTCATCTTTACGATCCAAGGTGCCTGACTGGCTAAGAAGTTTGTCGACTAGGGTGGTTTTGCCGTGGTCAACGTGGGCAATAATGGCAATATTTCGGAGCTTTTCGATCACTAGGGAATTCTCAACATCAGGCCAGACAACCAAGGACAGGCGTCAGGCAGAAAAAAGGTGCGGCATTATACCTGTGAAAGGGTGGCGATTAAACGATCATCGAATAAAATTTCATCAATCTTCGCAAAATATTCACACAACCAAGGCAGAAGCAGGCTTATCGAAGCCCGGAGAGCGAACAAATGATGGGACATCCTGTGCGCGTAGTGCTCTTGCAAAGAAGTAGCCCTGACCTTCATCACAGCCATATTCTTTGAGCAAAGCCAATTGCTCTTGGGTCTCAACACCTTCGGCAATCGTTTCTAGGCTCAGCTTGTCACATAACTCAAGCACCGAACGCACAATCGCTTGCGAATCTTCACTGTCACCCAATCGCATCACAAAGCTGCGATCAATTTTCACTGCATCAATCGGCAAATTCCGCAGAAATGTTAACGACGAATAACCGGTACCAAAGTCATCCAAACTGACTTTGACACCCATAGAACGCAACGCGTACAAGTGCTGACGCACCAACACCTCATCAACCATAACGCTGGTTTCAGTAAGCTCTACCTCTAAACGGCTCAGCGGCACGGCAAACTGTCGAGCTATACTAAAGAGCTGCTGCGCAAAACCTTCTTCAGCAAGCTGCCTTGCTGATATATTCAAAGCAATTCTCAGATGTGGTGGCAGAGATGCTTCCCAGGCGCGGATCTGACGCATCACTTCAATCAACACCCAATTGCCCAATTTATGAATCAGCTGCGATTCTTCCGACAGAGGTACAAACATGGTTGGCGACACCACACCGCGCTCAGGGCTGGACCACCGAATAAGCGCTTCTAGCCCAGATACCGTCATCGTTTTCAGATTGATTTTGGGTTGATAACGCAATTCAAATTCGTCTTGCTGCAAACCTCGGATAATACCTTGCTCCAGCTCCAGACGTTCGTGTACTTGCGTATTAATGGCGGGGGTATAAAGATAAAACTTATTCTTACCCAGCGCCTTAGCTTCGTACATCGCCATGTCTGAGCTGCGTAATAAGGCTCCTGCATCATCGCCATCGCCGGGGTACATAGCAATACCAATACTGGCCCCAACCGACACATGGCTGCTATCAATGATCATCGGTTCATTGATGACATCAATCAGTCGCTCGGCAACCATTGCCGCTTCTGTGGGGCTACTGACATCATAGAGCACAGCATTAAACTCATCCCCACCTCGACGGCTGACCAGGTTCTCTTGAACCGCTTTTACAAAGCCTGTTTCAACGTCGTCGCTGACCCTTAACGCTTGCTTGATGCGCTCCCCGACTTGCACCAACAGCTGATCCCCCACATCGTGCCCGAGCCGGTCGTTGACTTTTTTAAAGTCGTCGAGATCGATAAACAACACTGCTAACTGCAAGCTTCGACGCTTTGCTTGCGCCACCATAGCGCTTAAACTGGCTTTTAAAGTCGTGCGATTGGGCAGCTGAGTGAGACCATCAAAGTAAGCCAATTGCTGGATTTGAAGACTCGAGTTCTCCAGTTTTTTGCCCATTTCCTGAAATGACTGACCTAAATCACCCAGCTCATCCGAGCTATGAACATCCAGACTCGGCGCATAGTTGCCTTGAGCCACCTGCTTTGTGGCACTTATTAGTTTTTCTATGGGTAAAATCACCAGACGCTTGATGTTCCAATAAAATACAGCGCCAGCAAAAATAAAAATAGCCGCCATCAACGGCACTAGATATAGAATCAGATTACCAGCTACCCTAGCGATATTACTCTGATCCACCATGACACCCAGCCACAATCCGGGTAAAACGGACTTCAACTCCAAAACGTAGTCAACATGATTGATGTTTAAATTGGTCCGCCGCTCAGGGCCATCTACCTCCTGCAGGCCCTGTAACGACAACAGTGGCAAACTGTTAAATTGAACTTCACGGGATTTAACCAGCAGATCGCCTTGGTCATTACTGAGAAACAACTTGGTACTTGGCGTATCATTAGCCAGCAGCAGGCTTTCCAAATTACTGATCTCCGCCTCCAGCAACAAGCGCCCTATTGCAGCCTCGCTTTTAGGGTCGCGAATCACAGCCTGCACTTGCAGCTCATACTCACCAGAACCCTGCCGCACAAATCGACGCAAAATCCCCTGATCAGCAACCGCACCTAAGGTACCCGGTGCTATTAATAGCGCTCGTGTTCCGCGCTCAACAAAATTGGGGACATGCAACACATAGCGCCCGACAGCCTCAGAACCAACAGCCGGATCACTGCCAGATTTAAATAACGTTATGCGCTTTAACTCATCATGCTTATCAACAAGCTGATTCAGCTGCGCTTGCAGCCCCTGCAAGACCCGTGGCTGGGATGGCAACTGCTCAAGCTGCTGCATGGCTTCTAACAACTTAGGGGACTGCGCTAACTGCGCCATATCTTCGGATAAAGACAAGGCTTCAGCGCGAGCACTGCGAAGCAAAGAGGGGAGTATCGTTTGTTGATATTGAAGCGCTTTATCTTGACTAAGGTTGACGAAAAACCAATACATACTGCCGCCCAAAAATGCCATAGACAACAGCATCAAGCACAACAGGCACAGCAGTAACTTAACCCTCAACCCCATAGATCTAACGCTCTCAAAGCGCAACGAACACCATCGCATCCATTCGCTATTAGTGATCACACATCGATGATACGACAGCCATATTCAATACTACGGGCGATACACAGCTACATTTTCGTAACCAGATGCCTTTAAATTAGCTGCATGCAGTTGACTCATAATGCCTTTTTCACAATAAAGCAGATATTCTTTGTCGGCATCGAGCTCAGCAAAGCAACTGGATAGACGGTAAAAAGGAATAGTGAGCACCTTCGCACCGGTTACGGCGAGTGGCCGCAGCTCTTCTTCATCAGGATGACGAACGTCAATAACGATTTGCTGTGACGTCACTTGAGCATACTGAGGAATACCGTCCCTGTCATCCATCTCCTCGATCACGCGATCGATTGCCACCATGGTACGCGTTGCAATGGCGTTTTCTAACACAGTAAAGTCAAAATTCTGTTCCTCTTCTGCCACTCTGCTTTCTGTCGCTCGAGTGGTGGGGCGACGAGAAATCACACCACAATACTCCGGCATGGCCGCGGCAAAATCCTCTGTACCGATTTTACGAGCCGTATCGATAATGTCGCCTTTATCCATCGTAATAAGCGGACGCAAGACCAATGTATTGGTAACACTGTCGATCACGGTGAGATTGGTCAACGTTTGACTGGATACTTGAGCCACCGCCTCGCCGGTTACCAAAGCGGGGATATCCATTTCTGCAGCCACCTGACTGGCTGCGCGCAACATCATTCTTTTTAGCACCACTCCCATCTGAGAGGGGTGGACTTTTTCTAATATTTCACTGACTACGTCTTCAAAAGGCACACTAACGAACATAACTCGGTGAGAGGCCGCAAACTTTTTCCAAAGATAATAAGAAACCTCTTTGACCCCGAGTTCATGAGCTCGCCCACCCAGATTAAAAAAGCAAAAATGTGTGCGCAGCCCCCGCTTCATCGTCATATAGCTAGAAACCGTGGAATCAAAGCCGCCAGAAATCAACGACAGCACAGGCTCTTGAGTCCCCATCGGGAACCCACCCACCCCATTAGCTTGCGATTCAATAACGTGCAGCACATCGCCTTTGATTTCTAAACGAACTGTAATATCAGGGTTCTTTAGGCTTACGCCGGTGGCCTTGGAATGCTGGTTTAATCCACCGCCTACATAGCGCTCGACATCCATTGAGGTGAAATCGTGATCGCCATTGCGCTTTACACGAACACAAAACGTTTTATCCGTCAGGGCATCGCCCCAAACTCGATGAGTATTTTGAAAAATATCTTCCAGGTCCCCCAGCGGAAACGACTGCACACGAGCAAAATACGCAATACCTGAGGTGTTCGCCAAAATTGTACTGATTTGATTTACCCCTTGCGCGCTGTTGCCCTCTGCCGAAATATCAATTTTGTCCCAATCTAGGCTCACTTGGACGGGAAAATCCAATGTGCGGAATAACTCGCGGAGATTATTCTTCAATTGACGAGCAAAACGCTTACGCACAGGGGCACTTTTAATAATAATCTCAGGGAACAGCTTGACGATAAATTGCATAGTAAAACAACGAAACTCGGTAGGGCCTAACTCGGCAGAAAATAAAGCGACCAATTATAAATGAACCTGTAACCGACCAACAGCCTGTCATGGCTGCCAATACAAGGTAGTTGTCGGCAACCACAGAAGCCCACCCTAAAAGCACCAATAATGACCACACCAAACCACAAAGCACCAATATAGGTCATTAAAAAATCTTCCACACCTTGCAACTCCCATCAAAAGCCTTGCTCCAGCCAAAAAAGCACCATCAGGGACAGTGGCACATTATTTGCCCCTTTATTGCACACTCTCTCTTGCGTCCTGATGATAAAACGTGAAGAATGCGGGTCGGACCTCTCGCAAAATTCGCCAAAACGATGGACGCGGGAAAGGCAGTTAAAGGAAGGTAATGCATAAGAATTACCCTCAGAAGACACAATTTTTGTCCTAGGCTAGACCATTTTTGGAGGCATCCACATGTCAGAGAACACTCTGAATCTGATTAAAGAAAGCGAAGCGCGTTGGGTAGACCTGCGTTTCACCGATACCAAAGGTAAAGAGCAACACGTTACCATTCCTTCCCGCTACGTTGATGAAGACTTCTTCGAAACTGGACAAATGTTCGACGGTTCATCCATTTCCGGTTGGAAAGGCATTAACGAGTCCGACATGATTTTGATGCCTGACGACAGCGCATCGGTCCTAGACCCGTTCACTGACGAGCCCACCATCATCGTTCGTTGTGACATCGTAGAACCTTCCACCATGCAGGGTTATGAGCGCGATCCTCGCTCTGTTGCCAAGCGCGCTGAAGAATACCTGAAGTCTACTGGCTTAGGTGACACAGCATTCTTTGGCCCTGAACCTGAGTTCTTTATCTTCGATAGCATTCAATGGGGCGCCGATATGTCTGGCTGCTTCGTGAAAATCAACTCCGAAGAAGCGGCTTGGGCCACAAGCACCGAATACGCCGACGGCAACATGGGTCACCGTCCTCGCGTAAAAGGCGGCTACTTCCCAGTACCACCTGTCGACAGCCTACATGACATTCGTTCCGCCATGTGTAACGCCATGGAGCAAATGGGGCTAGACGTAGAAGTACACCACCACGAAGTGGCTAACGCTGGCCAGTGTGAAATCGGTGTATCTTTCAACACCTTGGTGAAGAAAGCCGACGAAGTACAAATCCTTAAGTACTGCGTACACAACGTTGCTCACGCCTATGGCAAAACAGCGACCTTTATGCCTAAACCAATGGTTGGGGATAACGGTTCTGGTATGCACGTTCACCAGTCTTTCTGGAAAGACGGCACCAACCAATTCGCAGGTGATGGTTACGCAGGTCTTTCTGAAACAGCATTGTATTACATCGGCGGTGTTATTAAGCACGCGAAAGCATTGAACGCCTTTACCAACCCAGGCACCAACTCTTACAAGCGTTTGATCCCTGGTTTTGAAGCTCCTGTGATGCTGGCATATTCTGCTCGTAACCGTTCTGCTTCTTTGCGTATTCCTTACGTTTCTTCGCCTAAGGCTGTACGTGTTGAAGCTCGCTTCCCAGACCCTATTGCCAACCCATACTTGTGCTTCGCCGCACTGTTGATGGCAGGCTTGGACGGTGTTAAGAACAAGATTCATCCTGGCGACGCTGCAGACAAAGATCTATATGACCTTCCTGCAGAAGAAGCTGCTGAGATCCCACAAGTATGTGGCTCTCTGCGCGAAGCTCTGAGCAGCTTGGATGCAGACCGCGAGTTCCTGACTTCTGGCGGCGTCTTCACCGATGACATGATCGATGCTTACATCGAGCTGAAGATGGAAGAAGTCTACAAGGTTGAGCACACCACTCACCCAGTAGAGTTCGATATGTACTACTCTGTGTAAATAAACACAGACAGTACCATCGAAAAAGGGTCGCGCAAGCGGCCCTTTTTTTGTGTATAGATTCCGACAAAAATGTCTTTCCAATGCAAATACAATGATCACGGCTTACCGAACATGCCGCTGAAAATCTTCGTATTGCTATTGTGCAGCTTACGCACCGTTTATGTGATGAAGATCTCTGGCCTGTGAGTACAGAAGCCGCTACTCTAGACTTAAATCCATATTATTTCGGTTCCATCATGAAATTGATCAATAGCTTGATTTTAGTGCTTGCTGTTTTTTTGATCGCCTCTTTAAGTCACGCTGAAATTTATAAAAGCACCGACGAACAGGGGCGAGTGATTTACACAGACAACCCAGCACTGGGCAAAAAAGTCGATCAGGTTGATCTTCCCCCTATTAATACTCAGCCCGCGACACGACTTTCCAATAAATCGCCCAATCAGAAGTCAAAAAAGGTCGTTTACAAAGTCTCTATTTCACAGCCAAAACAGGGTACTCAAATACCCACAGGGCAAGAGGCGCTAGACCTTCAAGTTGGTGTATTGCCCCCCCCTAAAAGCAGCTACTCACTGCAAGCCTACCTCAATGGTTCACCTATTGGACCGAGCAGTAAACGCCAGCGCTGGCAGCTTAAAGCACTATATCGAGGCGAGCACCAGCTCACTGTTAACCTGATCGATGATTCAGGCAATGTCCTGGCCAGCTCCGATCCAGTGACTATTTATGTGCAGCGTGCTTCAAAAAAACTCCCAGCCACCCCCGTAAAATCGAATTAGCCCTCGCACTGCAAGCCCTCACAGGGCACCCCATTCTGGTACAAAAACTCAATACCAACATAGCCAAAGCACCAATATAGTGCAACAATGAATCATCCCATTTGACACTGAACCCCCAAAGACAAGGCTTTCACCGAAAAAGGGCGAGTGCGCCGAATTGGTTCGCTTCTTGCTCTATATTGGTATCAGCAAAAAAGCAGGCCTCTAACCGAGAGTTCGTCAAAGAAAACCATACCGCACGGCCCCAGCCCATCGGTAAATACGGCGAAGCCAAACATGGCAACTCACTGAGAATAGGCCGACAGCGCACTTAACATTAACCATGTAACCTACGCGCACGTTGCGATAAACGTGCTGAACTGCACAGGGGCAGTGCCCCTATAAAATACAGTCTCAAGCTCCCAAAACGGCTATTTATGAGTTTAGAATTGTCTTACAGCACTATTTTTGATCACTTGAGTGTGGCAATTGTCGTCGTCGATAACCATTTAACCCTGCAACACATGAATCCAGCGGCTGAAATGCTCCTTGCGGTAAGCCGAGCGCAAGTGTTGGGTACAGGATTATTGGACTTTTTCCAAGAAGTGGGCACGAGCCGAAAAAAGCTCAGCGCAACGCTCACCGATAACAGGCAATTTACCAAACGCCGCTCCAAATGGTTGCTGCACAATACTCAGGCGCTGACTGTAGACTATACCGTCACTCCGCTGCCCGATCAGAACAACATTTTGATTGAGATTATGGGTCTCGACCGTCTTTTGCGCATCAGTCGTGAAGAAGCTCTCATCGCTGCGCAGGAAACCACTCGCAACCTAGTGCGCAGCATGGCCCATGAAATTAAGAACCCGCTAGGGGGAATTCGAGGAGCCGCTCAACTGCTTGCCCGAGAGCTGCCTCATCCTGACTTAGAAGAATTTACACAGATCATTATTGAAGAGGTCGACCGCCTTCGCAACTTAGTAGATCGGATGCTAGGCCCCCGCCAGCTGCCGCAATTTAGCCCCATTAACGCTCACGAAGTGTTGGAGCGTATCGCGTCGGTCATCAGTGCCGAAAGCGGTTCCGAAGTGCAAGTCCGGCGAGATTATGACCCTAGCATCCCCGATTTTCCCGGCGACAAAGAAATGCTGATTCAAGCTCTACTGAATGTCGCCCGTAATGCTATGCAAGCGCTTTTGGAGTCTGATCTCACAGAAGACTCTGTGATTACTTTGCGCACTCGCATTCAACGCCAGTTCACCATTGGTCGACAACATCATAATCTGGTTTGTCGTATCGACATTGAAGATAATGGCCCTGGAATCCCCGAGCACATGCAGGCGGATATTTTCTACCCTATGATTACTGGCCGGCCAGAGGGTACGGGCTTAGGTTTAGCCATCTCTCAAACATTAATATCCCAGCACTATGGACTCATTGAGTGCCAAAGCCAGCCGGGGAAAACCGTCTTTTCCATTTACCTACCACTGGAACACGATCATGTTACCTAGTCGCACGCCACCGAACCATGTCTGGATTATTGATGATGACCGCTCTATTCGCTGGGTTTTAGAGCGCGCCCTTCAACAAGAAGGCATTATTTGCACGGCCTTTGAAAGCGGCGACAAGGCCTTACATGCATTAAAATCAGAAAAGCCCGATGCGGTGATTACCGACATCAGAATGCCGGGTACCGACGGTTTGTCCTTATTGAAGATACTCAACGAAGAGCTGCCTATACTGCCTATAATTATTATGACCGCACACTCCGATCTAGACAGTGCGGTGTCTGCTTATCAAGGTGGTGCATTCGAATACCTGCCCAAGCCGTTTGATGTGGATGAAGCGGTGGCCGTCATCAAGCGCGCATTAGCACACGCAAACGAGCAACAGATAGATGCGCCAATCGAGCAACCACCGGAAATGGCCACCGAAATCATCGGTGAGGCCCCTGCCATGCAGGAAGTCTTTCGTGCCATAGGGCGACTGTCGCAGTCTAATATTACCGTTCTGATCAACGGTGAATCAGGAACGGGTAAAGAATTGGTGGCGCGGGCACTTCATCGCCATAGCCCGCGACGCAACAACACATTCATTGCCTTGAACATGGCCGCTATTCCACGAGACCTCATCGAATCAGAGCTGTTTGGCCACGAAAAAGGCGCGTTCACCGGTGCTGGTGGTCAGCGCCAAGGGCGCTTTGAACAAGCGAATGGCGGCACACTCTTCTTAGATGAAATTGGCGATATGCCGGCCGAAACGCAAACACGCTTGCTGCGAGTACTGGCCGATGGTGAATTCTATCGTGTAGGCGGTCACACCCCCATTAAGGTAGACGTACGAATCATCGCCGCTACGCATCAAAATCTAGAAACGCTGGTGGATGAAAACCGCTTCCGTGAGGATTTGTTCCATCGCCTGAATGTGATCCGCATCCACATCCCCCAACTGTCAAACCGCCGCGAAGACATCGCCAAACTGGCACAACACTTCTTTCTCAAGGCGGCTAAAGAGCTGGAGGTGGAGCACAAAGTACTGCTACCAGAAACTGAGAGCTACCTGTGTAATCTCGACTGGCCCGGCAATGTCCGTCAGCTGGAGAATACCTGCCGCTGGATTACCGTCATGGCCTCAGGACGGGAAGTTCACCTCGAAGACCTGCCACCAGAACTGATGGAAAGCAAAGGCACCATCAGCCCCAGCGGCGACTGGGAAAAAGCGTTGCGTCACTGGGCCGATCAAGCGCTGGCCCGAGGTCAGAATGACATCCTTTCAGAAGCGGTTCCCACGTTTGAAAAAGCTCTGATTGAAACCGCCCTGAAACACACCGCAGGCCGAAAGCGCGACGCTGCCAACCTACTTGGGTGGGGGCGCAACACATTGACCCGCAAACTGAAAGAGCTGGGCATGGCCGACAGCGGCGACGAATAATCCGCTTACCGTAATAGGCCACTATTATCGTGGCCTATCTTCATTCACGAAGTTCAAAACACCTCTCAAATAACACGCCGATTCACGCTTGACTCAGACTTTGTCGAGTTCGGATAGCACCGGACACGGTGTTGCTTTAAGCAAAAAGCTGGGAACCAGAGCATTTAGAAAAGGAACAAACAACCACTCAACATCCTCTTGGTTAGGCTGCACCTCAACACAGGTCGTCTGTCCCTCGATCAGATGCAGTTTTTGCTCTGCAGCCACGCTTCCTTTGGCTTTCACCTTGAAGTCCGCCCAGCCCGCAGGCATTGAGTAGGTGGCATACTCTTGCTCGCCTAATTGCACAAAATAGTCGCCATCGACATCACCCACATAGGCATCCGCCAACTTGGCCTGAAGAGACGAGGTACGATACAAAAGCAGCTCTGCACCCGGCGTATTACTTTGCTCAAGGCTTGCACTCGGTTCTGTCGAATTAACACTCACACAAGCTCCCAGAACTGAGGTTAACGCCGCAATGAACAGCGTTTTGATTGATGTTTGCATAGACATAGTCTGTCTTCCTTGGTTTTTGGTTATCGATTAAATCACCTGTAGCAGGCCAAAACAGCCACAGCTCAAAGGCGAGAAACATTAAAGGAAAACAGGCGTGATTTTTCGTCCGGATCTATAAATCCGAACTCAAAACGAACACAGAACCAACAATAAGATTTGAAAACAGACAGTTTCAGACGCTCTGCTTGCGATATTGTCCGGGCGTCATGCCCTGATGCTTTTTAAAAGCGGTGTAAAAAGCCGACTTGGAATTAAAACCCGAGGCCATCGCGACATCCAGAATCGTTGTTGTACCACTCTGATCGGCATCTAACCGTTTAACGGACTCCTGTATTCGCCAGCCATTGATGTAATCAAAGAAGTTCACACCCTTGCGCTCATTGATTGACTGAGACAAATAGTTCACAGAGACACCCAATTTCTCAGCCAACATCGGCAAACTGATCTGACTGTATAAATAGAGCTTTTCTGAGGCCATCCGTTGATCGAGCTCGTCAACAAGCAAACCGGATAATTCTGGCGAGAGGCTGGATGTTCGATACTTAGTGGCAGAAAAAGCTTCGCCTCCTTCTGGTAGGTTCAGGCTCACACCCTCATTAATCGTTGAGGGACCATTCAGTGGCTCACTGTTCTCAACCGCTGGAGTATCATTAGATAAGGCAACACCAGAGATTCGAAAAATATACGGCTGGCGCAATCCCATGTAACCCAACCCATAAACCAGCAACACCATGCTGATTCCCAACGCCGCATCCATAATGTCATTCAATAGCTCATAAGGGTTAAATACACCCACTACCCAAATGGCGTAGATCAGCAGCAGCCCCACAATAAACGCTCTTAGCCAATCGAGATTGAGCTTTTCCGTATAGGAGAAATTTTCTTTGATCCGCTGCCGGTGTTCAGACAGCTTGCTCAAACTCAATACCAAATAAATCAGAACCGCTACAATGGACAATACCAATTCAATATTGCCAAACAGTAACGCCAACCAGGTATCGCGGGCCTCGGCCTGACCCGAGAGAATTTGCAGCTGTCGCTCCTCCTCCAGAAACAATAAGGACCAGCTCGCAATAACATGCACCGCCGCCGGCAGAAAGTGCAGCCACTGACGACCCTCTAAGGGGATGGGCTGACTGAGGCACATTTCCCGCACATAGAAATAGATCAATACACCAAAAAAGAATTCCTTTGGCCAGAGTATGGTCAGTATCCAAGGGTGTTGGCTGGTAAAACCGATATAGTCGGATAAATAGGCAATGAGGGTAATAGTAAACAGCGCGATCAAAGCACCCAAGTAGCGGTTGGCGCCCCGCCTGATACCCTTGGTACCCAACAAAGCAAAGGACAAGGCCAATCCCTGTGCAGCACCCAGAAAATACAAGACAGGCACCCACTCAAAACCATTCATGCAGCGATCGCTTTTTTACGTTTATGATAGGGACGATATTTGCTACCAAAGATGAACAGCAAATTCTTGACTCAACAGAACGGCGTATATTATATAAACTCCGGTAAACATTTTGCGTTTTTGAGTTTTGACATGACAACTCCACTACTAAAGAATTGCTGCTATATTCACCCTATCACTGTGAACTGGGGTGATATGGATGCGTTTCAGCACGTGAATAACACCCAATACTTCCGCTACTTTGAGCATGCACGAGTTGCCCACTACAGCTCTGCAGGCCTCTGGGGGTCAGAGGAAAGCAGCAGCCAAGGCGCCATAGTTGCCGAGGCAAACTGCCGATTCAAAGCCCCACTCACCTATCCAGACTCCATTTTAATTGGCGTGCAGATCGACCAGCTGGGTGCGGATGAATTTGTACAGCGCTACCTGGTTTACAGCGAAAAACTGGATCGCATAGCCGCCGAAGGCTGGGTGAAAGTCGTATTTTACGACTACAAACACAGCTGCCGCTGCAACATTCCGCCCGCGCACTACCAAATACTGCAGGAGCAAAGCGTAACCCACAGCACCTGAGCTCTAGCTCAAAATGTGCTCGCTAACATAGCGGTTAAAAGCAATTAAATCGAACGAGCCCTTGATTTCAAACCGCACTTTGCCCAAACCACTCAGATACAGCTCAATTTCACTGTCGAGGTCTAAAGTACCCGACGTCTCCACGGAAAAGGCGGTGATTTTGCTGTAAGGCAGCGACGTGTAATCCACCTTTGACCCAGTGATACCCTGTACATTGGCAGCAATAATCCGCTTGTTCGTAAACACCAGCTGGTCTCGCACCGTCTTAAACACCGCAAAAATTGCCTCCCCCTCAATTAAAAACTTATGAAAGTCTTCACGAGCTTTTTCTACAGCAATGGGCTTTAACTTAAACACGGCAGAGTTTTCAAAATCAATCATATCCAGGCCTTCTTAGCAGTGGGCTTTATTGGCAGCACACATGTCTGCCAAGCATCCCACTAAGCCTATCACACACATACGTGTTGTTTCGGGGCGGAAATAACAACCCGTGATCGACACAGTCACTCTTTAAAAGTCATAACTGGTAAAAGTCATAACTGGCACCAAAGCCGCCACTCCACGGTGATTCACTCAGACCGTAAAACAGGATAATTCAAGCTATCACCATGCTTAGCAAGGTTCAGAAGCACTAACCAGAGCTGTTGCGTCTTTATTCGGTCTGTGAATAGAGTCGCCAAAAGCTTTTTATTTGATCAGGAACAAGCAACTTCGCCAAGAAAACTGTGTTTGGTGGTGGTTTTGAGTGCATCGGCACCTTATTATAGAACGCAAATAAACTTATAACGCTTATACTCCTATGGAGTCTTAATAAGCCATGAGCGGCCATTCATTCGCGAGTTCACCGCTGATAGAATCAGCAATCGCACTGAAACGTTGATTGAGCCAACATCTCGTCCGCTCAAAAAACCTCGGAGAATACATATGAGTAACCCGGTTACAGTTCTTGTTGTTATCGATCCTACACAACAAGTGCACCCTGCAATGGAAAAGGCGATGCTTATTGCCGGTCGTGCCAAAGGTGATATCGCCACCACCATGGTTTTTCTCCTTGCACCAGGTCAAGCGCCCTCCGGCAATGACAAACCCGTATTGGTGAGCAGTGAATGGATCAGAGAACAGCTTTACCAGCGTCTCAAAGATTTGCCTGTTGAATTCAGCTGCACTATGAGCTGGGCCGACAACCAAAATGACGCTATCCTCGCCGCCACTGAACAGCTGCAACCTACCCTAACCATCATGCCTTACTATGAAGACAGCGGTCAGACCAGCCGCTTGTTCAGTGATGCAAAATGGAAACTGCTACGGGAAGTGAATAACCCCGTCATCATTACCTCCAAAAGCAAACCTGGGGAAGATCACTCCCGCCGCATACTGTGTGCCTTCAAAGTTCAAGATGACACCTACAGTGATCGCAATAAGCGTATTGCGGAAGTGGGCACAAAATTTGAAACTATTTTCGGCCTTGAGGCTCACGGTGTGAATGCCTATTCCAACTCGATGGAATTCCCAGACCGCGCAAAAATCGCCTCTATGAGCAGCATCAAAAATGAAAATATTCATATTGCCTTGGGCGACCCAGAAGATGTGATTTGCAAAACTGCAGTCGATATCGATGCCGACTTAATCGTTATTGCCAGTACTCAGCGCAAGGGTTGGAAAGGTGCCTTACGCGGCAACACCATTGAAAAGATCATTAAGAAACTCGATCGCGATATTTTGATGGTGTAGATCCTACAGCGGGCAATCTCAAGAGTGGCTGCTGAGCAAAGCTTAGTGGCCGCTCTGATGTCGAGTGCTCAGTTGATGACTGTGTATTGATTAGATTGTAGTTGGTTAGGTTGTAGTTGGTTAGGCTGTAGTTGATGTCGCTGCTGCTTGCCCTTTTTGTCTCGCCATCCATTTCATGACAGTCCACATTACGGAGTCTTATGAAAATCGCGTTCTACGATGCCAAGCCTTACGATCAGCAATACTTCCTTCAGGCCAATAACGACTATCAATTCGATATCTCGTTTTTTGATACTCACTTAAATATTGATACCGTGGCTTTGTGCCAACATCACGATGCGGTGTGCGTGTTCGTCAATGATAACGTCGACGCGGCCGTGATCGCCCGCCTTCATGAGTACGGCATTCGCGTGCTGGCATTGCGCTGCGCTGGGTTTAATAATGTTGACCTAGAAGCCGCTGCCGCAAATGATCTGACTGTCGTGAGGGTTCCAAGCTATTCCCCCTATGCGGTAGCCGAACACGCGCTGGCACTGATTATGTCCCTAAATCGTCATACCTATCACGCCTACCAACGTACACGAGAAGCCAACTTTTCCATCAATGGTTTGGTGGGCTTTGACCTGCACGGCAAAACCGCCGGTGTTATTGGGACAGGCACAATTGGGCGCTGCCTCATACCGATCCTCAGGGGTTTAGGGATGAGCATCCTGCTTTACGACAAACTGATTGATCGCGAGCTAGAACGCACTACCGGTGCCACCTATGTGCCATTAGATGAGCTCTACCTTCACTCGGATGTCATCTCGCTGCACTGCCCCTTGGTAGACAGTACGTTTCATATGATCGATGACACAGCGATTCAAAAAATGAAACACGGAGTCATGATCATCAACACTGGGCGCGGCAAACTCATCGACTCGCAAGCTTTGGTGAAAGGCCTAAAATCGGGCAAGGTCGGAGCCGCTGGACTGGATGTTTACGAGGAGGAAGCTAACTATTTTTTCGAGGACAAATCCCTAGAGCCGATGTCCGATGATGTACTGGCGCGCTTACTGACGTTCCCCAATGTGTTAGTGACATCACACCAAGGTTTTTTTACTCGTGAAGCATTAGAAAATATCGCACTTACAACACTGCAAAACCTGCAAGGCTTTTTTAACAACGCTGGACCAATCCATCAAATTGACGTTACACAAATGCCACAATAACCCTATTTTTCAAAGGGATAAGTAGCTCGCTTTATTTACGAAGTTTCATTTTTTATACGCGGTGTGCATGGTATAACTAGGAATCATTTTTCTTTTACCACTCCTACGAAAAGAAACCGTCGCTATGATTCGCTTCGCTGCAGCTTTCTCATTCGCTTTTACATCACTTGTACTCACTCTATCGCCCTCGCTACAAGCCGCTCCAGAACAAACCGTACCTGTACAAGTTGTGCAAGTGCAACAGCAACCCATTTTGAGGCAGGTCGACATCACCGGCAGTGTAACTTCGCCACAAGTCGCCAACCTATCGCCTTCCATCAGCGGCCTAATTATCGCCATGAATGCCGATGAAGGCGATCGTGTCGCCACAGGCAGCACCTTAGTAGAAATGGATTCCGAGCTGGCTAAACTGCGCTGGCAAAGTGCACAAGCCACCGTAACCTCGGCAGAATCGGAAGTGGCCGACGCTAAGCGTCGACTGGCTGAAGCTCAGCGGCTGGAATCACAACGCAGTATTGCCAAGACAGTCATCAAAGATTTACAGGCTGAAGTGATTCAGAAACAAGCCAACTTACAGCGGGTCAGCTCTGACGCTAAATACCAACAAGCACTGTTAGAGCGGCATCAGCTTAAGGCACCGTTCCCCGGCGTTATCAGCCAAAGAGTCCGTGCCCTGGGTGAATGGGTAACGCCCGGTGACGGTGTGCTGCAACTGGTAGCTACCGAGAAACTGCGTTTAGACTTTGCGGTATCCGAAGATTATTTGTCCCGACTTAGACCAGATGCACGCGTTATGTTTCGGCTGAACGCACTAGGCAATGAAACCTTCGAAGGGAAAATCCACACACTGGTTCCAGTGACGAATCAGGGAGCGCGCACTTTTTTACTGCGTGTGAACCTAGAAAACGCCGACCCACGTATTATTCCGGGCATGTCGGCCAGCGCCAGCCTGCACATCCCAACAGACCGAAACAACATGGTCGTACCTAGGGATGCCATTCTGCGCTACCCCGATGGTCGTGCTGTGGTTTGGGGCGTGTATCAAGAAGGTGATCACTGGGTAGCTCGTGAATATAAAGTACAACCCGGCGAGGCCTTTGCTGGATTGGTCGAGATTCAAGGTGATTTACCCAACAAGAGCCGTGTGGTGGTGCGCGGCAATGAATCCTTACGTGCTGGACAGCGCGTTAGTATTGTCAATGACAGCGAGTAAATCCTATGTTTGAAGCGATTATCAAACGCGGTATTCTCACTACCGTTGTTGTTCTGATTGTGTGCGTATTGGGCATTTTGGCGGCAACACGCATTCCAGTGCAAATGATTCCCGATTTAGATGTGAAGGTCATCAGCGTTCGAACGGTATGGCCCGGCGCCACACCACAAGATATCGAAAAAGAAATTCTTATCGAGCAGGAAGAATATCTCCGCAACTTGCCAACCTTACAGCGTATCATGGCAACCGCTCAACGCAGCTCGGCCGAAATTGAACTGGAATTTCCGTTCGGTACCGATATTACGGAAATGCTGATTCGGGTGAATAACGCCCTTAGTCAGGTACCCTCATACCCCGAAGCCGTTGATCAGCCCCGCATTTACGCCAATTCGTTTTCCAGTAATTCATTCATGTTTTTCAGTATCACACCACAGCCGGGCAACCCTCGGCATTTGGACATGGATGTGATGTTGGATTTCATTGATGATCGCGTAAAAACTCGGATGACCCAGGTGCCTGGGGTTTCGGAAATCGTCATTCGAGGCGGCGCGGAGCGGCAAATTCAAATCCTAGTAGACCCCGCTCGGCTAGCACAACGGCAGCTCTCACTCACAGACGTGCGCAATGCCATTCGCAATCGTAACCGGGACCGATCCGGCGGTGACATTGAATCGGGCAAACGTTCCTACCTGCTCAGAACCGTAGGGCGATTCAGCAGCATTGCCGACTTGGAACAATTGATCCTTGCCCGCCGTGGCGATGCCATTATCCATTTGGAAGATGTCGCTACGGTGCAGCTGGACCACTTCGAAAAAGCCAGCTCGGCTTATCAAGATGGTGCCCCAAACTTGTTTTTAATGGTCCGCCGTGAGGCTGGCTCGAACGTTATCGACATCAAGCAACAGATGTTGCAAGAGCTCGATATCATTAATGAGGATATTCTGAACCCGGCTGGCATGCGCATGCAGCTGGTGGCCGATGATGTACGCTATGTAGAAGAATCCATTGCCAACGTCTGGCAAAACTTG
Organism: Pseudomaricurvus sp.; assembly: GCA_965656525.1. Classification (GTDB taxonomy): domain Bacteria; phylum Pseudomonadota; class Gammaproteobacteria; order Pseudomonadales; family Cellvibrionaceae; genus Pseudomaricurvus. The sequence continues at coordinate 108,218 of CBFHKY010000005.1, forward strand.
ATTCTGGGCAGTTTGCTGGCCATCTCGGTGATGTATTTATTTTTACGTTCATGGCGCACCACCCTGATTGGCGTGATGGGCATACCCGTGTGCATCATTGTGGCATTTTTTGGCCTGCTGATTATGGGCCGAACCATCAATGTTATTTCACTGGCTGGTATCGCCTTCGCCATCGGCATGACATTGGATAACAGCATTGTAGTGCTGGAAAGTATTGAGCTAGAGCTTAAGCGTGGCCTGAATCGTATGCAGGCGGCCATTGCGGGGGTAAAAAATGTTTGGCCTGCCGTGTTTGCCTCAACACTGACGACGGTACTGGTCTTTTTACCGGTAGCGTTTGTCCAAGAGGAGGCTGGTCAGCTGTACTCTGATATTGCCATTGCCATTTCCTCCGCCATTCTGGCCTCTATGTTGGTGGCCATTACTCTGTTGCCCACGGCCGCGGCACGGATGCGGCAAACCAACGAGCAGATCAACCACGTAACGGCTTCTGGTCTGCGAGATCGAATCCTCGTTGGGGTGCAATGGCTACTTGCCACACAACGACGGCGCTTAAGCTGTATTGCCATCACCGCCATTCTCAGCATTGCCATCATGATTGGCCTAACACCACCGGCAGAATACCTGCCCGAGGGGGAAGAGCCTAAAGTCTTCGCTACCATGAGCGCCCCACCGGGCTATAACATGGACACCATGGAAGCCATTGGTCACGAGGTGCAAGAATATTTTGCGCCTTATATTGGCACCGACCCAGAGTCCTACCATCGTGGTGAAGACGCAGTGCCCGCCATCAAGTATTTTAACTTATGGGTGTACCCCCGTGCTTTGCGCATCATTACCGAAACCAGCTCACCTCGAGACGTAGAAGCCCTGATGGATGCCATCAGCGAAAAATACCGCGAATACCCAGGCATGCGTGCTTTTGCCGCACGCGGCTCGATCATTTCCAGTAACGATGGTGGAACACGCAGCATTAACTTGGATATATCCGGCCCCGACCTAGAGAGCATTTATCAAGTGGCTCAAGATGCTTACCGCCGCGCAGGAGAAGTGTTTGAAAATCCCCGCATTCAAACCAACCCATCTTCCCTAACGCTCGCTCAACCTATGGTAGAAATACACCCCAACTGGCAGCGAGCCGCCGAAGTCGGGATGAGCGCGCAAGATCTGGGGTTCACCGTTGCCGCCTTAACGGACGGTAGCTACGTCGATGAGTTTTTCTTGTCAGACGATAAGGTCGATATCTATCTCTACAGCTCTGTAGGCCAGCAGGCAGAACTAGATACCTTGCCACAGTTGCCCATTTACACCCCCAATGGCACGGTTTTGCCACTGAACAGTCTGGCCGACATTCGGGAATCCGTCGACACGGCCTCAGTGCGTCGCATCAATGGCAATCGTACTGTCACCCTGAATATTATTCCGCCTCGCTCTGTGCCACTGGAAACCGGTGTCGAGATAGTCCGTAACGATGTTGTGGAATACTTACGCGGACAAGGTACGGTGCCTACTGATGTCAGTATGAGTTTATCCGGTGCGGCGGATCAACTGGATGCTACCCGCGCCGCACTCACCAGTAACTATCTGGTGGCTCTGTTTATCATCTACCTATTGCTGGTAGCCATATTTAGTCATTGGGGCTACCCGCTGTTGATCATGACATCCATACCTTTAGGCATTGCCAGTGGTCTCGTCGGTTTGTGGTTGCTCAACGCCGTCGGGGGATGGTTACCCGCCGTTGGCTTAGCGGCCATCGTACAACCTTTCGACATGATTTCGATGCTCGGTTTTTTGATTTTAATGGGGACGGTAGTCAACAACCCGATTCTGATTGTTCATCGCGCGGTTGAAAATATGAAACAACCCTCTACGAGTGCCATTGACGCCGTGAATGAAGCTGTGGAAACTCGATTGCGCCCTATCGCCATGTCAACCATCACCACACTATTTGGATTGGCCCCCTTGGTGATGATTCCTGGAGCGGGAACAGAGCTTTACCGCGGAGTGGGAGCCATTGTCATGTTCGGCATTATTGGCGCCACCTTAGTCACGCTGACTATGCTGCCTGCGCTGACAGCCACGGTACTGCAATACATTCATAAGCGTTGATACTAAGCGGCTTACGTCACTTACAAAAAAGCCGACTAGTGTCGGCTTTTTTGTAGTCATGAAAAATACCAATAATTAAATTATCAGAAATCGTATCGCACACCGATATCCACAGAGCGCCCCTGCCCCGGTAAAGCGGCGAACTGTTGAGTCTGATCACCAGCCAACCAACCTGAAAGGTATACGCCCCCTAAAGGTTCTTCGTAGGTCTTATTCAAAAGATTGCGAACCCCCAAAGACAAAGTCACCTGTGCGACTTGATAGCGAGTATCCCAATTGATCACCGTGTAGCTGGCAGTTTCATTTTCTAACCGCTGTTCATCCACATGATGCTTGCTAGCCACCCATTCCATTTCAAGGCTATTTACCCAACGCTGCCACTGGTGCTCCAGCGCTACAGTTAGATTCGCAGGCATAATCTGATAGAGGTCACTGCTATCTGTTTTGTTTTTACCGCGTGTAAATGCGCCGTCGGCTTTCAGGCTCAACTGGCCTTTATCCGAGGCTTCCAGCAACCGCTTGCGCGCGCTCCACTCCACGCCATAAAGCTCTGCATCCTCATTCACAAACTGAAACAACGGACGGGTCACCGCTGCTACGTTGCGAGGGTTAAAACTGCCAACAGTATCAACACCGATATAGTCATCCACATAAGTATAATAAGGACTTACCGATATCAGCCAATCTTCCGGCTGACGGCTTTGCCATGTTAGCGTCGCACTGAGGGTATGTGCGATCTCGGCTTCCAAATCAACGTTGCCGACATAACCGTTGCCGTCACCAAACCAACCAATCATGGTCATCGCCATGGTATTGCGGCCCCAGCTGTAACGCTCATACAAATTGGGGGAGCGTGTTTTGCGCGCATAACCAAATTCGAACGTGGTGTTGTAAAGACTGTCCTGCAGGTCACCCATTTGATAACGGGCTGACAACGTCACATCCACATTATCGTCTACCCGCTTATGGTCGATACCGTTAAAAGCTGCCGCCGCGGCCGCATCTCTGTTCGGCATCATCATCATTCCGGGCATATTATTGTAGGGCTGTACGTCATCCGTATCGGTGGTGACATGCTCATAACGCACCCCAACTAACGTTTGCCAACGGTCAGTCCATACCTTGTCGGATTCTATGTAAAATCCAATCCGCGTACGCTCACCATTATTGATATTAATATAATCATTAGGCCCCATCATCATGTTGCCTGATACAGCAGGCCACCAATCGTCTAACGTAAAACGATGCATTTCGTGCCCAACGCGAAGAGTATGAGAATCCTCAAGGGGAATTTCCGCGCGCAGTTTATAACCAAAGTCTTTGCCTTCTGTGAGCATTGGCATCACACCAGGCTTTTCTGCGGTAAAAAATCCCATTTCGTGAGACACGTCTTGCCAGCTTAGCTGAGTATTTAATGTCCCCCAGTTCAGCCCCCAAACATGTTGTAGATTTAGTGCATTACTCACGTTCCCTACCATATCCATGTATTGATTCGGGAAACCTTGATAGGGTATTTCTTGATGACTCAACTTTAGTGTCAGCGATTGGTTTTCGCCAAGCAGACTGTCAGAAGCCCCGCCTTGAACCCCCAGTGTCACGCTGTGATTTTCACTGCGGTAGAGCGTGTCTAACACCTTATCGCCATTACCATCGCGATAACTTTCTGCTTTATCCAGCGCACCCGAATACGAAAGGCTGAATTGATCATCAGCCACCTGCCCACTTAACGCCACACCATGGTTGCGATTGTTACTGCGATAGAAATACGCCACTGAGCCTTTGGTCAACAGCTCATTAGGCGATGCAGCAAAAATTGGCGGCTCAGAATCCAACACAATGGTACCCGCAATACTGTCGCCGCCTAGACTTACCGGAGTAATACCGGCCATCACTTCTACCGAGGACACTTGGCTGGCATCCATATACGACAGAGCGGGGTTCATATGATTAGCACACGAAGAAGTACTTTCTACACCGTCCAGCAGTAATTTCACGCGGTCATCATTTAAACCTCGCAAGACCGGCAAGCTGGATACGCCGCCAGCACTGAAAAAATCAACACCTTGATCACGTAATAGCTGAGCCGCGTCCCCTGTGCGAGCAGACGGCTTATACGGAAACCCAACGACGGTCATCTGCTCAAGGTTAGACCTTGACTGATCCACACTTTCGGCAATAACGGTCAACGGCACACTCATCCACAGGCCACCAATAAGCGCCGATACACAAGTATTCAAACCGCGAGAATGCAGAGAAAAGTAACCGGTTTGGGAAGCACTAGCGGTAGAGGAAACACGCACAAATGGAAACGACATAGCGAAATCTCATTGATATAAATTGCTTATGTTATAGCGAATATCAATGAGATGGGATGCGACAAAAGGACGCAGCCACTTAACTCCTTGCGACTGACACCACAAGACAAGCCCACATGGCAACAACACACAAAAACGATAAGAGGAACGGCACAAAACGATGCATTGGGTGATTGTATGTTAAATGAATAGCCGAATGGACGATGCGCAAAACCACAAAAACCCACGCTAAGTACAGCAACAAAGCGCTGTCTAACGACATCGCAATGGCACACACACCCGCAGCATAAAATAACATGGGCACTTCAAGCAGATTATTAAAATTACGACCAAATTTAGCCACGTGTTCAGGGATGTCGTAATTGCCCATCAATTTAAAATAACGGCGGTCGACTTCTCCAGCATAAGCACTGCGAATGCGAATATAAGCCGTCGTTAACCCAACAACCATTGTCAATAAAACCATAGCAAACATTGGATAAATAATGGTCATAGTGTTCACTCCAGAAGTGTCAACATTAACAGCGAGAAGACAAAAAAATCACACTCAAAATATTAAAGGTTTTCGCCTTTTCCGGTTAACTTTTGCACCAAGACTCGCCACAAAAAAAGCGGATTACCCAACACATAACGCCGCCATACCTTTGGTTGTACAATCAATCGATACAACCACTCTAGCCCATTATCTGTCATCCACTTGGGGCCACGAGGAATATTACCTGTATAAATACGAGGGAAGCCGCCACAGCTCAAGTACACACCTTTCGGTAACTGTTCACGATTACGCCACACCCACTTTTCTTGAATCGGCATGCTCATTCCGACCAAAACCACCTGTGGATTAGCCTCTTTTATGGTATCAAGCACACGCTGATTTTCAGCCCCGTCTTGCCTGAAGAAGCCGTGATGGGTTCCCACTAAACGGCACTTAGGGTGACGCCGCTTAAGCTCACAACGAAAGTCGGCCGCCGTTTCATCCGTGTCACCCAAAAAGAAAAGACCCCAATCGTTAACGGCGCAACGCTCAAACAGTTCGTCCATCCAATCAGCGTAAGTCAATCTATCGCCTAAGGTTTTTCCCAGTACTTTTGCACCCAGCATAATACCTACGCCGTCCACAAAAACGAGGTGTGAATGATTCAAGATGTGACGAAACTCGTCATCCTTACAAGCCAAATTGGCCCCGTGAACATTTAAATCATTAATGATGTAAGGGGTATCTAACCATTCAATCGCAGAGTCAATACTCTCAAATAAACCGGATCGCTTAACACTGTGAACACGCACACCTAGAATATGCTCTGTGGGAAATTCCGGCATTTTGGCGGAATCCTTCATGGTCAAATCTCCAGTTCGTCTTATGTTTCGTATGAAAGCTACTGAGGTGATGTTTTTTTAAGATCTAGTGTGATATTCGCTATAAATATCCTGCAATAAATCACCAACACGACGCGCATTATCCGCCCAAGTATACTCAGATGCGACGCGTTTCCTGGCTGCCGCACCGAGAGCTGTTCTTAAAGCATCATCCATCACTAATTTACGCAATTCTGCCGTCAGCGCTTTGACCGAGCCTTGTTCAAATAACAAACCGTCCTTCTCGTGACTCATCATTTCACGAACAGGCTCTGTGGCTACGGCAACAGTGGCCTTTGCCATTGCCATGTATTCGAATACTTTTAAGGGTGAACAATACCACGCCGAATTCGACAGTACCGCAATATCCATCGCGGCCAAATATTCATTGATCTTTGCTTGTGGCACATGGCCGGTCAGCGTGACATGTGCGCTGAAATTTTCACTCTGCGCTTGAGTCAACCACTCACCGGCATCTTGGCGCACTTGCCCCACAAGCATAAGATGCACAGGTAGACCTTCGGATAGTAATTGAGCAAAGGCTGAAAATAATAAATCCAACCCATGCCAAGGTGCAAAACTGCCCACAAAACCAAGCACAATCTTATTGGGGGAAATACCCACTTCATTACGTACGCTTGATCCATCTAACTGCGGATCAAACTGCTCGATCAAAACACCGTTGGGTATCGATCGCACGGGTATATTTTTTGCCACCTGTTGCCGAAATGACTTTGCCAACACCTCCGTCACTGCAAAACCGCCATTGCACAAACTTAATGCCCTTGAGGTACTAAAAAAACGTGCCATACCGGGCAGCCGATAAAACTTCAGACCTAAGTCTTCTTCATCCGGCGAATTCAGTTCCAACACCACAGGAATACCTAACGATCTAGCCGCCCAAATAATCGATAAGTTTTTCCATTCATAACGGGCCAGCACAATATCCGCCTTCATTGCTTGTAACTGGCGGCGTTCGGCCTGCATTTTTTTCCACTCCATCAGAACAGCTTTGATATCTGAGATATAAAAGCGCGCAATGGTGGTTTTGAATTGTTGAAGCTTTGTTATTTCAGGCGTGCCTGCATGATCGATGACCGGGGGTTGTATCACCGAAAAGCGAAAGCCGTTATCTTGCGCTAACTGCTTAAATTCCCGTGCAAACATGCGCGTATGTACATACGAGCCATCTCGCTCACACTCTTGATAATGGACATATACCACATGCTTCATAATAATTGCTTAATCATTAATTTGATGATTGGCTCTGGTTATTAATTCAATTCATTGAGAGAGAAATCGTAATTACGTGTACCCCTATAAGGCTCACGCCCTTGCCTCCTCTTCATTGACGGACAGCTCACTAGCACTGCTCTCATTTCTTTCAAACTGCGCCATTCTGTACATTGCCATCACCAACCCCATAAGCAACCAAGGTTTGTGATCAGTAAAAAAGTGCATGGGGTTTGCCAAGTTATGAATAATTAGTGTCAGTAGTGACGCCACAATACCTAAGCTAACAACCGAGATAATTCCGTCTTCATGAATAAAGTTTTTAATGGCAGTTATAATAGTCACTGCAAAAATACTGAGCACCAACAACAAAGAGGGGATGCCAGTTTCACCCGCGATCAGTAAAAAGGTATTATGCACTGGGTAAGCATAATTAAAAGCGATAGCGTCCATTGTGCGATCATATTGTGTCATAAAATAGGTATAGTGATTCACACCCACACCCGTAAACGGATTAGCAGCTATCATATTTTTTGCAACTTCCATCAGAGGGTAACGAACTTCAGCAGTACCGTGGTCATCCAAGAGCAAGCGATCCCTCAAACTTCCAGATGCCGCGAACAGCACACCAAACCCCAGAGCACCGATTAATCCAGCCACCCCCATTCCAGCAATAGGATTGTGTCCTCGGCGTCTTAACCAAAAGGGTAACGTCACTCCCATAGCGGCCACTAAAGCCACCCATCCTCCGCGCGAGCCACTGAATATTTCTGCAATCACGCCGACACCGACCGCGCCCCCGATAAGTATTTTTGAGCTCCAATTCCTTTCCGCCCAAAGAAAATACACAGCCGTAGGAATTATCAGATTCAGAAACATCGCAAAGTCATTTGGATGATCCAAAGTGCCTGCCACTCGAAACACCATCTTCTGGCCAATCTGCATGGTCAGTGAAATTTCGCGACCTAAGTTTTCGGCTGTAAAAATCACCCCCAATACTTTTTGTTCAATACCAATCAGTCCCTGCGCTGCTAACGTCCATATCATCCCCCAGATAGCGGTATGAATCAGCTTTTGGTCTTGCAGTAACACATTAGTAACAATCAAAAGCACTAATATAACTTTAATTTGCCCAGCAACAACACTAAATGCAAAAAACTGATACGGGGTAAATATTGCTGATAAAAAGTTAATCAGCAATAACAATAAGGATGGGATAAGCAGCGGCTTGCACCAAAAAAAAGGTCTAACTGACTGTGGTTCGTTGATTTGTTGCAGCCAGCGCAATAGTAGCAGCCCAAAAACGAAAACATCCAGTAAATAGATATCTAGGCCGTTGGCTTGAACGACAAAGGGTTCCGGTTCTTTGTAAAACAGTGACACGCCAAATGGTATCGGCATGGCGAAAAAAATCGCAAAAATCAACCATCGGGTAAGATCGACATTCAGCACAAACATTATGGCCACCACCGAGGCCAAACTGATGGCCATAAGAAACATGGTGGTTAATTTGGTACTACCGGAGACTTTAACCAGTAAGGCACCAATAATTAGCCCCAAAACAAGAGGTAGAGCTTGTTTTAGCAATGTCGCAAGACGAAGCTCTATCTCTTGCCAGGTCATTCCTTGGCTCCTGTTGGCCACATCATAAAAACCTAGACGCGGTTCAAACGATCCGTCGGCCAACGAAAGGTTAACACCTCGTTAATCCTTCGCATCTAACGCATCAACAAGCACTGGTGTAATGCCTTCACGAACAGTCGCCGCGAGAGTCGCGGCACCTTTATCGGTAAAGTGGCAGTAATCCCAATGATACTCTGCGGTCTTAGGAATAAGGTTGTCAGCATCCACGAAAATCGTATTTTGTTGGTTAGCTACTTGCTCAATGATTTGATTGTAGCGGCGGAACATGTATGAGCGCGCTTCAACGGGCATCCCTCGATGATAAGGGTCGGGTTTATCCAGCTGCATCGCTTTTTCTTCATCTGTGAGATTGTTAAAGTCGGTGCTGTCGGTAATGGCAATGGATTGCGAGATCAATGCTACTTCAACATTATTATGTTTCGCTATAGCCACTAGGCTGGAAAGCTCGCGTTGAAAAGCTTGACCATATCGTGGGTCTTCTTGCCATGTGGCCACAGCTTGTGGATCAGCTTCTGCCTCATGCCATTGGAACAGGGGTAATACACGATTCACAAAGGTGTATTGCAGCTCTGTTAAAAGGTAGGACCAACCAAACAACACTTCCGTAACAACAGCCCAGCCACTGCGGCGCTCTGCTAATTTGTCCAGCGGGTAATACAGTTCTTCCTCATGGCCGTAACGACTAAGATCGTTAGTATTGTGATACACCAAGATCATATCCGGTTGATAATAAAGCACTCGCGCCGCTAAATTGATCAAAGACGTTCTGACAGAGTAGCCCGGCACACCGGCGTTAATGACCTCAATTGTTTTTTCGGTATCAAGTGTGGTGTTTAATTGTTTTTGCAATTGTGCAGGGTAGGTATGATCGTTATTAGAAATAGCAGGGAAAAACCCAAAAGTGGTTGACCCTCCTAAAGCAAATATTCGATAGACATTATCAGGCTTTGGTACAGCGAATTCATCGCCTCGAAAACCGCGGCTATTGATAGACAATGACGCCAAGGTGTTACTGTATTCTATATGTGGCACTAAGGTTTTGCCCAGATAATAATGCTTCTCATAAAAAGGCATGTATATCTTAGGTGCATAATCGCTAACATTACTGACCACCCTTAAAGCCACTTCACCGACAATAAAGACAAAAATAAAAACAATGCTAACCAGCAGAGTTATCAATAATCGGATACGTCCGGCCGACCTGGATGTTAACTTGGTATCGTTGTCTACACTGGCTTGTGCCACTATTTTCTCCATTAACCGATGATATGAAACCACATCTTTGAGTGAATCTTTATTGATTTTTAGTTCGATTTAAACGATGACGCATCCAGTCTTGACCTGGTTTTTCGATCATTTTATATGTAACACTGGCAATACCATACAGCACCATTACATACACAACGGTAGCTAATAGATTCAGCCATTCGGTGCCTAAATCGATCAATTGAATCTTTTGAAAAGGCACTAAATAAGAAACACCAAACCACTTTTCTACAACCGTTAGGCCGCCTTTAATCACCGCGATCAAAAAACCGTGCACTAAGTAAATTGAATAGGAATACAAACCTAACTGCTGAAAAGGGTGCCAACGGAACGCCTGTGACAACACCCCACCGTCAAACGCAAACACCAAAACTGCAGCAGAAAATACCAAAGGCGCTAGATAGAATGGCCCAAAAGCTGGAACCCATGATAAGAACAGCAATACAGCAGAAAGCGCGGCCAGTTCCAACACACTGAAACCCACTTTTCCCATGGTGGAAATGATTTTTTGGTACGACACTTCGTAACAGCGATAAATGACGCAACCCAAGAAAAACCCATACAATCCACGAAACCATGCGAAATGGTAAGTATCGTAAAAGCTACCGTATACGTTATAAAGTACGGTGCCGCCGATGGCACTTAGTAGTAAATAGACCCAAACCGATCGAGTAAAAATGGTTACCACACCAAACAACAAGCATGTAAACAACTCGACACTGATGCTCCAAGAAACAATGTTCCACGTCTCTGTATCGAAGATCCCTAAAGCTTGGATTAAGAAAACATTAGCAACGAACGACTCAATACTAAAACGCTCATTTTCTTGCCCACCTAACACGAAATATTGCCCTGCTGCTATAGGCACCATGCAAAACAGAAGAACAATATGCAGCGGCCAAAGACGAGCCAATCGTTTCAAGAAATAACGAATAAGCTCACGCTTGCCATCAATTTTATTCGCATAAGCGTGACAAATAACAAATCCACTAAGCAAAAAAAAGAATTCTACAAACAAAAAGCTATTACGAATAATAGGATTAAAAGCAAATTCAGTATTCGTATTAAAATGATAGATAGCCACCATCAACGCACAGGCACCACGCCACCCATCCAGTGCCGCATAGCGCATTAGACATAACTCCGTGCTGTTATAATATTGTTTTGCACTTTTAGTAATTCCGCCGTGCTATAAGTATTTTTTTCCTGTTTGTTATTCTGTTGCACTGAATGGTTCAATGGGTTGATCACTTCGAACGGCCAATAAACGTGCACGTACCACCTGCCCCTTATCATTATGCACCTGTACAGGGACTTTGTTCATACCAGGAAGAATAGGGATATCCTTCACTATGCGGTGGGATTCACGCATGTAATTGACCGCATAGTCGAACCAACCGATCTCTACTAACAAATCCACTTCGGTTTCCCACTTAACTTGTGGAGAGTCATTGTAAATATACACAATGATTGTACTCGGTGGGTCTTGGTAGAAGGACTCAATAAAAATTCTCCAACGCCCCTGATCTCGAGTATCGCTATGAATACGCGGATAATATAAAATTCCATTACCCACTTCGGGTTTACTCGGGTCAGAGTTTCGATCATCACCCTCTGCTTTTTGCGGATCGTGATCCACCCCTGCCGGAGGCACAGACCAAGCCGTTAGCGGTATCATCGTAGAGAGGCAAAGCACTACAGCTAACCACCAGCACTTCCGAAACACCTTTAATTGGCTCATATCGCAACTCGCATTATTTATTGGTTCGCTGATCTAAGACGTCTTCCATCAGGCCAAATACTCGGCGCGCATTATCTGTCCAAGTGTATTCTTGAGCGACCCTTTGTCGCGCCGCTTGACCTAATCGTTTACGCAGTGACTCGTCACTGGCGGCCAGCTCCAACGCTGCCGTCATAGCACGAAGAGAGCCCTGCTCAAACAATAGCGCCTCTTTATTGTGTTCCAGCATTTCGCTCACAGGCTCTGTACCCACAGCCACGATCGCCTTGGCCATAGCCATGTATTCAAACACTTTTAGGGGCGAACAATACCAAGCGGAATTGGCTAAGACACTGATGTCCATAGCCGCCAAGTATTCATTGATTTCGGTCTGAGGCACATAGCCCGCTAGCGTAACGTGTTCACGTAAAGCTTCACTTTCTGCTTGCTCTCGCCAGGTGAGGTCTTCGCGAATTTGCCCTACCAACAATAGATGTACCGGCAAACCCTTTTCTCGTAAAGCAATGAATGCTTCAAACAGCATGTCTACACCGTGCCACGGCGCAAAACTGCCGACAAAACCTAATACGATCTTCCCTTGTCCGATGCCATAAAGCTTACGGATAGCACGGCCACTCAGCTCTGGATCAAATTGCTCAATACAAACACCGTTTGGAATGGAATACACCGGTTTTTCTTCTTTAAGTTCATGCCTTAAACTACTTGCCAGCGCCTCACTTACAGCGAAACCGCCATCTGCCAGTGTTAATGCACGCGTGTCACTAAAGAAGTATTTCATTCCAGGTAAACGATAAAAGCGTATACCCCAGTACTCGTCGTCAGGAGAGTTAATTTCTAGCAGTACTGGAATCTTCAGAGAACGAGCGGCCCAAATAATCGACAATGTATTTAAATTATAGCGGGTCAAAACCATATCCGCTGACAATGCTTGTAATTGCTTTCGCTCCCTAAGCATGTTTTTACACTGTACTAAAATGCACTTTATATCAGATAAAAAGAAGCGCGATACTTGTGTCATTAACCGACGACCCCATGTCGGAATAGGCACCTGATCACTATCAATGATATCGGGCGCTATCACATTAAAAGCGATTCCTCTCTCTGCGCACAAAGCACCGAATTCACGAGAAAACATTCGAGTATGAACAAAAGAGCCATCTCGTTCTCGCCTTTGATAATGTACATAAACGATGCTTTTCATTACGTTCTCACTTACAACTGCGACCGACGACCTTGCCGTTATCTGCAGCTTTTGAATATTATATTAAGCTCACTCAAAGCGTTGGCACCAAAGGTCGGCGAGCGCAAAGCCACACACTCAATGCTAGGGGTAACTTACTGGCATATTTGTGAATAAGCCATGCAGGGGACTGACCAATCAAGAGTACTGGCAAAAATAGCATCGCTAAGCCATACGTTATCGCTGATGCTATTATCAATACCAACAGTTGAAGCTCAGCTGCCATACCAACCGGCAAAGCATGCATTACACCAATATCCGCCAATACCACCACTGCCGCCATCACCATGCCCGGCAACTGCGCCTTCAAAAAATCACTCCAACGACCGGCTAGAATTTCTAATGCCAAGCGAGCCATAGCAATATAAAGCCAAGCCGATGCCAATACGACAACCCAAGCGACATTTTCAATACCGTAAGGTGCCGCATAAAAACAACCCACTACCAAAATCGCTAAATAGATCAATTGTTGTCGTACTTCTCTATAGACGTGCCCGGTCGCCTGAACAACTGGACCGGCCAAATGAAAAATAACTTTGAATGCCCCTGCTATGGCTAAGATTTGAAACGCTACTACAGCAGACGTCCACTTAGCGCCATACATACCCACAATAACCTCATAACCAAACACAGCGAAACACGCCATAACTGGAAACATCAGTAAACCAATCACTTCTACCAGTCGCAAGTAAATCGCTTTTACTCGGTGTGGATCAGCTTGAATCTCGGAGTAAGCAGGAAACATCACCGACGTCAGTGTATTGGCGATTTTGTTTAACGGTAAAGTCACTAAATGGTATGAGCGGCTATAAAGGCCCAGCGCATGTTGATCTTGAAACTTACCAATAGTGAGATAATCCACATTGGCGGCACAGTAATTAATAAGGTTGTTCAAACTCATACCTCCACCACTGTGAAGTAAAGTTTTAATCTCTTGTCCTCTGAATTTCCACTGCGGCCACAGGGACTGATACCAAAGACACATAGCACTGGAAATTCCGACAGACAATAACGCCCCAAACACTAAGCTCCAGACGCCAAAGTCATTCAACGCCAATATTAACGTAAGCCCAGAATAACCAAACAAATAAGAAACAAGATCCACCACAAACAATCGTTTAAAATCCAGCCGTTTCATCATCATACCACGGGGCACAGCTCCAACCGATGCTAACAATAAGGTTATGGCCATAACCTGAATCACTGGTTTTACCTGATCGTTATCAAATAACAAAGCCAGAAAAGGCGCACAAAGAGCCACAACAACCGCTAAGATTAGACCTGTTATCCACGATAACGTAGACGCTGTCCTCGCTTGGGAGTGAGTTAAATTATTTTTTTGAATCACGGCAGCCCCCATCCCCAATGAGCCTAATATTTCAGCCAAACCCATAAAAATAGTAGCCGTTGCCACTAGGCCAAACGCCTCTGGTGGTAAAATTCTGGCCAGTGCAATACCAACGGCAAACCCTAAAAAAGTCTGAATAACGACTCGAAATAAATTCCAATTCACACTGCGGGCTGTTCTTTCACTGTGGCTATTCACTGGATACCCCTTTGCTCATCGTCTGTTAAGCGGTACATCGCCACGATTAACCCCATTAACACCCACAACACTTGATCTTCAAAGAACGCTGCAGGGTTACCTAAATTGTGAATAATCATTGTCAGCAGTGCTGCCAATAAACCCAGACTACACGCAGCTACAACCCCATCGCTGCGACAAAATGTTTTGTAAGCTAACATCATCGCTATAACAAACAAGCTGATAATAAGTAACAGAGCCGGTATACCCGTTTCACCTGCCACCAGCAGAAAGGTATTGTGTACTGGGTAGGGATAGGTAAAAGAAATTGCATCAGCTGTGCGGTCATACGCGGTCATAAAATAGGTATAGTGGTTTACACCAACACCACTAATAGGATTTGCAAAAATCATGTTAGCAGCAACATCCATCAATGGGTAACGCACTTCTGCTGTGCCGTGGTCATCTAACAGTAAGCGATCGCGAAAGCTTTGCGAGATAGTGAACAGCGAACTGAATAACAACGCCCCAACTACCGAGGCAACCGCCATGCCTAACCAAGGGTTCTGCCCCCGATGTTTCAACCAGAAGGGCACCGTTACCATCATGGCGAACATCAATGCGATCCAGCCACTACGAGAACCACTAAATACTTCCGCCATAACCGCCACCGTAATAGCGGCCAAGGTGAGCAAGCGTGTCCAGATCGTTTTTTCAATCCAAATGTAGTAAATAGCCGTTGGGATCACCAAGTTAAGAAACATTGCAAACGCATTAGGGTGCTCAAGGGTGCCTGCCACGCGGTTAATCACTTGCTGTCCAATGACCATCTCAAGTGCTGCACGGCGCCCCATGTTTTCTTCGGTGAAAATGACCCCCAGTAATTTCTGCTCAACGCCGATCAGTCCCTGAACCGCCAAAGCGCCAATCAAACCCCATACGGCATAGGTAACTAGAGTTCGAGTTTGCAGAACATTGGCTACCACTAATAACAAAAATATCATCTTAACGTGACTAGCGACTAGACTGAACGCAAAGAAAGGGTACGGCGTAAAGGACGCTGACAAGGTATTGATGAACAGCAAAAGTAAGGCGGGAAGTAGAAGAGGCTTACACCAAATAAAAGGTTTTATACTTTGAGGGTTATGCGCTTGATTTACCCAGCGCAAGAACAACAACCCCACAACACTTAGATCAATAAGATCAATATCAAAGCCATTCGCAGAGACATAAAAAGGGATTGGGTCTTGGAAGAAAAGCGTAATACCGAAGGGAATAGGAATCAAAAAAAATGCAGCAAAAACCAAAACCCGAGTTAAATCAATCTTTAACACAAATAGCATGGCCACAATAGACGCCAAGCTAACGGCCATCAAATACATTATCGTCAATTTTGAGCTGGCCGACACCTTGACCAACAAAGCCCCAACCACCAGCCCTATCAATAAAGGTAGAAGTTTCTTTGTCCAATCGGTTAAACGATATTCAACCTGCTCCCAAGACATCCTCAAGATCTCACAGACTTGCTATAACTGTATCGATCCGACACTAGATGAATCGCAACAACCATTTTGGTAACGGGTATTGTCGTTGGTTCAACACAACACCCAAAAGATTAATGCCCAGATGCTCCATGTCCGTCTGTACGGCTCTTAATGCAGGAAGTCTGGTTCGAGAACATGGCACAACCACCACTGCGCCATCAGCAACCCTTCCTAGTGCATCACAAACTGAGTGCTTGCCAAACGTTGGGGCATCCAACACGACCCGATCAAAATGTTTTTTGGCATGAGTAATAAAATCTTTTAGCCCCGCGGGCAAACCCACACCTTTTACATCCTGCAATGAGAGACCGACATCTACTGAGTAAACGCCCGGAGGTGGCGATACCGACAGTAAGTGATCGGCACTTGTATGAGACAACTGTCTTAGCAGGCTGCTGTCAGAGGGCTGAGAGCTGGCACTAAATTCCATGACTAAAACTCGCGTGTGATCCTCCATCATATTCATGGTACTGGCGAGATTTTTAGCAACTTCTGATGTGTCTGAGTTGTCCACAAAACCCGTAATCATTACGCAGTAGTGATCATCTTGTTTATGCTGCAAAAGATCAGAAATCGCGATAGATGTCTTCTTTAGCTGACGGCTCCAGCTTTTCACCGGCACGAAGTGATCTTCAAGCGGCCAGAATAAAGTATCTACTGTGTAGGTAGGCTCAGGCACCCACACATTATCGACCGCCACTAAGTCTGTGGATTCTTCACGACCGTACATAGCGTCATAGATTCTACCCATTTGTTATATCTCCGCTATCAGATCGCATCCAGGGTACCCAGCAATCGTATCCTGCTACGCAACGCGATGTCTGTCGGCGTACGTACCGTATAATCCATGAAGTAAGCCGCTAAAGTAGCGGCGACTGCAAGCAAAAAGCCCAACACCATCGCTATCATCATAATCAGCGCTCGCTTAGGAAACCAAGGGTGTACCGGCAAGACTGGGCGCGAAGCAATAGAGACATTAGCAAAGTTGGAGCGGTCTTTTTCGCGGTTAATACGCGCCTCTTCCCGCTTAGCCTCATACAGTTTGTAGTTTTCTTCCGCCATGCGATATTCAAAATCAATCTGGCCTAATAGCAAAGCGTCCGCACTAAGATCACCGAGATTATCTTTACCTTCTTTAATCTTTTGTTGCAGCTGCCTTAGCTCCAATTGAGCCGAATCTTGCTCCAGACGAATGGCATTAATGGCACTGCTGATATAGTTACGGATTTGTCTACGCATATTGTCGTATTGGCTTTCGGCGTCTTTTGCTGGCTTCGTACCAGGTAAGAAATCACTTTGCGCGCGCTGCAAGTTAATAATGAGCTGCGCTAAAGATTTTTCCATTTGCACCAGAGCAGGGTATGCATCACGAAGCTCCGCCGGTAGGCTGGCCAAAGCTTCGTGCATTTGTGAGCGCGTCAGTATTTGCTCAAGGTTAGCTTGATGCTGGCTCATCCGATCCAAACGACTGATGACTTTAAAGCGCGCCGCTTCCAAATCTCGTACGACCTTAAGCTGGTTGTCGCTTTGAATATCTGGGTTTACCAAGTTGAATCGTCGGTGCATGTCCGCAAGTTCTTGTCCTAGCTGTTCGTACTTGCTATGAAAGACTCGAGCTTGTTGGTCAAAAAACTCCATCTGGCCTTCAAGTGATTGATTCACCAAAATATGGTAGGCGATGTACTCATCGAGCAATACGTTAAGAGTGTCACGCACAGCAACTGGAACCCCGCCTTTCATTGTCACTTCAACCAGATTGGACATAGATAAGGGCTCAACGGATATTCGCCCAGCCAACATATCGATTTGTTCCAAGATATCGACTTCATCGTTCGGGTTGGCCAGCCCGAGTTTTAAAACCACATTGCGCAAAACATCCGCTGAAGTAATCAAGTGTACAACGGTATTGATTGTGGTTTGATCTACGCGATCGCTGGTGCTTAAACGAGAAGTATCGGCTTGAAAAATCGCAGGTTTATCAATCGGTGGTTTTACCACTATGCGCGCACTGGTTTTATACACTTCTGGGCTAATCAACACCAAAATCAGCGCACCCAACACAACCCCTAAAAAAGTCATGATAAAAGTGCGTTTATAAAAAAAGAAAATCGACAGCAAGTCCCGCAATGTAGGCTTGGTATCGGCGGCGCTAGAGACATTGCTCGCTGTTGTATTCATACCGTTACCATCATCATTGGACAAAATTAACCGTATCAGACATGTTGTAAAATATACCCAAATCAAACGGAATCATGCGCTGGATATTTTCACCAACCACAGCGGCTCGGCTTAACCATGTGGTCGGCACGTAGATCACATCGGCTTGACGAACAAAGATATCCAGACCGCCATTACCAAGTTTGAGAACCGAGTCCAGATTCAGCACTCTTGCAATGGGACGGTTGTATTCATCGCGAGTAATCACAACCGTGTTTTCCCGCTTGTCCGTGGTTTCATCAAACCCACCGGCCATGGCAATAGCTTGTAACACGGTCGTAGGGCCCTGCATTGAGTAATAACCAGGCTTTTCTACCGCACCAAAGACATAAACGTTGTTGCCACGAATCGACTCTAAAGTGGTTGATGTCGCCATACCGGGAACCAGTTTGGCGTACTCTGTATTGATAACATCACTGACTTGATCAAGAGAATGCCCTGCCGCCATAATCGGTGGCAGCAAAGGCAGGCTGATACGCCCATCAGGCTGCACCAGCACCAGACGACTCTGACCTCGAGGAGCCGTTTTGATCGCTTCTTTCAACTCGCGGATGCGTTCACCGTAACGAATCAAAGATACTGTACTGCGCGATTCTGTCAGCAGCTCAGAAAAAGCTTCATCAACAGCAGCAGACAGCTCCATTGGGGTTAAACCAGCAGCCATAACATCCCCTGCATAAGGAAGTGTTACTCGACCGTCAGGTCTCACGTTAACGGTTCTGTCGAGCTGAGGGTAAGAGAAAAACTCCACCCGTACTTGATCACCAATAGCAATCAAATACTCTTCGCGCAGCGTAGTATTAATGTGATAAACAATCTCCAGTTGATCGCCCGGCGAAATCAGATATTTAGCATCGTAGTACGCCAAACCATCCTCGGGGTAAATGCGTTCATCCACAATCTCCTTTGCTGGGTTCACCGAGGATTGATACTCTCTGGGTCCGTCTTGGTGTTGCTCGTGATTGTGTGTGCAAGCACTCAAAACCACTAGCACAAAACCGACACAAGCCAGCCGCAGCACCTTTATGGTACTGAATGCCTTTATACAGTCGTCCACACTGCGCGATGTCAACAGTTTAATACTCATATACTCTATCCACTAAACTAAACCGTTATTTAAGCTGGTTTGGTTTGGTTGGTTTTTATGTTGTCAAAATATGGTGCGTTAAAAGCCTATCACCTCTGACTACAATCCAGACTGATCACGCAACACAACACCCTGCTTTTCAGGTTTGGATTTTGATGCCGTCGGCGGTGGTCTGTTCGATTTGGGCCAGATGGTTCTATCGTGCGATGTTTGGCCTCTGCTTGGAACGCTATGCTCTTGAATTTGCTTCACGGTAACGTCAGCAGAAGCACACACCGGCAGCCTACCGCTCTGATAGCCATCACCTTGATGTTGAGCAATGCATCCAGAAGTAGGACAAGATACTTGAGGGATGCAATGAGCATTCATTGTACCTTGGCAGCACCCTCCCCCCTGATAACCATAGCCTTGTGTCTGAGACCTTGAATAAGCGTGCTTAGACTGTAGCTGCCCGTGAGTGACCTGTGTCGTATGGGGCTGCCCGGCTCCGTGATTGGATTTTCTTTCACTATGCTGCGACGCTCTGTGACTGTTAAATTCTAGGTCACCATTGGGCATGATGGAGTGAGCGGTAACTTGTACCGCTACGCACCACGAGCTGGCTAAAACCAATAGCTTAATCCACGATTTTAAAGTCATCAATGCACTCACTTGAAAGACACCTCTACACGACGGTTGGCTTCACTGCGAACGCCATCTGGTGTTTTTACCGCTGGTGAACGCTCACCATAGTAATCGCCAACGACGGGAATGTCATTAACTCCCCTTTTTGCCAGACTATGTAAAATAGCTTCGATACGGCGTTTCGATAAGTCGCGATTATAGGCTTTTGAGCCCGACAAATCGGTATGCCCAGACATGATCAACTCTGCCGG
Organism: Pseudomaricurvus sp.; assembly: GCA_965656525.1. Lineage (GTDB taxonomy): Bacteria > Pseudomonadota > Gammaproteobacteria > Pseudomonadales > Cellvibrionaceae > Pseudomaricurvus. The sequence goes on from CBFHKY010000005.1 coordinate 128,370, forward strand.
CTGGTACTGGTGAATTCCTTGAAGCAGTCGTTCAAACTCCATCTGGGATTCGGGCACCAAAACCGTACTGTCTAGCTCAAACAGCAAAGTAAACGCCTTTGCGGGTGCCTGAGCGCATTGACCACAACTTGAACCCGCCCCGCAGGTCATTCCTTGAAAACAGCTGCCATGAGCCGATGTGCAGCCACCGTATTGCGGTGAACAACCGCAACCCCCTTGAGCGCAGCTTGGCGTGGAAGCCTGTACCGGCTCGGCCTGGTGAATCACGTTCATGGCGGTATAAAAACGATCGCGACATTCATCAATATCGGTTTGTTGAATATTTTCTTCTTGTTCTTCCATCCAGCAATCGAAACTCAATTGCGCTTGGGCTGCTTCCCATGGGAACACCTCAGCAGCCCCGTTACTTAAAGCGTTCATCAACCAGCGACGCGCGTCCGTCAACTCACCGACTGCAAAGCCAGGTAATTCGCGGGCATCAAGGGCTTCCGGTGCCAGCATGCGCCCTTGTCGGGTTACCCAAGCTCGATGCCTAAACTGATCCACAGAGTGAAAATCTCTCTCGAATTCGGCTTGTTTCGCCATCACGGAATAACCTTCACTAAGGTGGTTATCAAACTTCTCGCCGCGGGGAGCCGTCCAGTTCAGCTGTCCCGAACTGGGTACAGAAGGGTCTGAGTAGGTATTTTGGTATTGATGATCGGGCTCGGCGTAACCTCCTGCGCTGTCCTCATGATGGTGATAAAAGGACTCACACGCTGACAAGGTCAGCGATAAACACAGCAAGCACAATCGCTTCCATCCAATAGACATAACCAACGCCCTTTTCACTAAGACTACAATTAAAATAAAGTGTAGATAAAAGGAGCCACTGCGGACCCTTGTGCTACCACTAATAAACCACCCAACAACAGCATTAATACAATCAAGGGTGCCAGCCAAAACTTTTTGCGCTCCTTCATGAACGCCCACAAATCCTGCATTAACTCAAACATTAGAACGGCTTCTCCATACTTTTCGGGTTGTAAGCCTGTCTAGGCTTACGATAGCTAGACGCGTCGCTTTGCAGCGACCTTTGCATTGGATCTTTACCCATTATCTTCATGACCAACGCCATTGGGGTAAAAAGTATAAAATAAATAACGGACAATATGATTCGACTGCTAATAGCCCCCATCACAAGGCCGAACTTCATCCACAGTGTGTAAACCGGATTCAAACCAGCAGGCCATGCCAGCCCCCACAACGACAAAACAGCTGCCAAGATCCAAGGCCAAAGCGGCCAATTAAGATTCAGCACCCACGGGAAAAAGCCACCGAATAGTACGACAACAATCGCCGATGTGGTTAACGCAAACTTTCTTAAACCGGCGGCATCAAGCTCGGGAATTTCTTTCATCATCGTATTTTCAATCCAGTTCAAATTCTTCTCGCCAATCACCTGAATCTTCAAACTCAGGTTGATCCACTTTGGCCAGAATGCAGTTTTCTAAGACGAGATAATCCATCTCGCAGCGCATAAAGCAGCGATAGGCATCCTCAGGTGTACAAACAATTGGCTCACCACGCACATTAAATGAAGTGTTGATCAGAACAGGGCATTCTGTTCGAGCTTCAAAGGCGCTTAGCAATGCCGCAAATCTTGGGTTGGTTTGCTCATGCACCGATTGTACGCGAGCGGAGTAATCCACATGTGTGATCGCAGGAATCACCGAGCGCGGTACATTCAACTTTTCAATACCAAACAGCTTTTCCTGTTCGGCCGTCATTTCTGTTCTTAATGCTGGCTGTACTGGCGCCACCATCAACATATAAGGGCTATGACGGTCGTGCTCAAAATAATCTGACACCCGATTGGCCAAGATTGCAGGGGCAAACGGCCGGAAAGATTCTCGGTATTTAATCTTCAAGTTCATAACAGATTGCATTTTAGAACTGCGGGGGTCGCCAATAATGGAGCGTCCACCCAAAGCCCGAGGGCCAAATTCCATTCGGCCTTGAAACCATCCCACCACATTTTCATTGGCAAGAATATCAGCCAGCTCGGTCATAAACTGCTTATCATCATCAATCACCCGGTATTGCGCACCGACACCGTCCAAATACGTGGTGATGTTTTCTGTAGAATAGCGAGGCCCCAAATAAGCCCCCTGCATCCCATCATCACCCTGAAATGCAGACTTGGCCTGCCGAGGCTTATCGTGATATTGATGCCACAGCGCCAGCGCGCAGCCTAAAGCACCGCCAGCATCACCCGCTGCCGGCTGAATCCATACGTCGTCAAACGGACCTTCGCGCAGCAAGCGCCCGTTGGAAACACAATTCAGAGCCACACCGCCCGCCAAACACAAGTTTTTCATACCCGTTTCTTTGTGAACGGCACGAGCGAGGCGTAAAACAACCTCTTCTGTAACCACTTGGATAGAGCGCGCTAGATCCATCTCTTTTTGTGCGATTTCCGTTTCGGCTTTTCTTGGAGGACCACCAAACAGTGCGTCAAATTTCTCATTGGTCATCGTCAATCCGGTGGCATAGTTAAAGTAACTCATATCCAGCCGGAAAGTGCCGTCGTCTTTGAGATCAATTAGGTGGTTGAGAATATCATCGACATAGGTAGGTTCACCGTAGGGTGCTAACCCCATTAACTTATATTCACCAGAATTGACTTTAAATCCCGTGTAATAAGTAAAAGCCGAATACAACAAACCAAGCGAGTGAGGAAAGTCAATTTCCCAAACAGGCTCTAACGAATGCCCCTTGCCCAACCAAAGAGAGGTGGTTGCCCACTCCCCTACACCATCCATACATAGAATGGCCGCATCTTGATAGGGGCTTGGATAGAATGCTGATGCAGCATGAGACTGATGATGCTCGGCAAAGCGCAGTGGTGGCAATTCAGAAGCTTTACAGTTACCAATGTCCGCTAATTCACGGCGCAACTCCGACTTTAAATACAGTTTCTCTTTCAACCATATGGGCATCGCCTTAAGAAAGGATCTCAACCCTTTCGGGGCATAGCTTAAATAAGTTTCCAACAGGCGTTCGAACTTCACCAACGGCTTGTCGTAAAACACGATATCTTGCACGTCGGATAACTCAATACCCGCTTCTTTCAAACAATAGGTGATGGCATGACCAGGAAAACCCGGATCATGCTTTTTGCGTGTAAAACGCTCCTCTTGAGCTGCAGCAACACACATACCATCTTTCAACAACGCCGCCGCACTGTCATGGTAGTAGCCTGAAATTCCAAGAATATACAACGTTTATCCCCTGTTTTTCTCCAGCCATCAGTACAGCTAGAGAGTGATTAATTCAATGATACAGTCAACTTGACTCTGTCATCGGCAATGGCGATTAGTCTGTTTTTCTATTAAAACTGAGCAGTCTTTTTTTGTGTTCAGCTCGAATATGAGCCGCAAATTCAGGCTTAGGCACTTGCTGTACGCCAATCCAACGAGCTTCAACAAACCCCCATATAAACGCCAATCCACCAATAATATAAGGTGGCTCAACCAGTCGAAACACGCCTCTTAAAATCGCGAAAGGAGCATAAGAGCAAGTCGCGTAGGCACCCCAGCCCCATATTCGTCGCCCTTTAATGATACCAAAAGAGGAGCCCTGCAAACGCAGATGAACCACTCTTACCGCATCGGTATGCTCTGTTTTCCAATGTAGGCGCCGCGCTTCTGTTTCATCCGCTATGTCCCAACCGTAAACTTGAAACAACCCGCCTATTTCTTCAAAGCAGCTTTTGCGATAAACCTTAAATTGCCCAGGCACGTGATAACGGGCATAACGTTCAAATATTTCACGACCGCTAGGCATGCGTAAAAACACACTGGGCCCTCCCATGCCTAGCGAAGCATCAGCAGCAAACATATCTAAAATAGTGCCGCAGGCTTCTGGGCCAAATTCTAAATCACCATCGAGCTTGCACACATAGTCAAACTCGATTTCCTGTTGCTTGGCGTACTGGAGTCCCGCATTAAAATTCTGTACTACCCTTGGCCCCAGCTCACGGTTTTGTTGATCTTCGAGCTGCACAATATCGATAAAGCTGTGTGTTTTAGCGTATTGTTGTGCCAGTTCTACGGTGTTATCTGTTGAGCAATCATCCACTATAATCCAGCGCACAGGCGGGTGCGTTTGTGAGCAAATGCTTTTTAACGTCTTCTCGAAGAACTCCCCTTCATTTCGTACAGGGGAAATAATCAGTAAACGCCGCTCCATATCAGTCATCTGAGCCAACTGCCGGTGCCGATAAGGTCTCTGGATCCACGTACTGCCCCGATGAGATCAATTCGTCAAAGTAAGCAATGGTCTTGAGTAGCCCCTCTTTCAATTGAATGTTTGGCTCCCAATCTAGCTCTTTCTTTGCTAAGGAAATATCCGGTTGACGCTGAACAGGGTCATCACTGGGGAGTGGCATAAAAATAATTTCACTGGCCGACCCAGTCAGCTCAATCACATTTTGCGCCAGCTCCAATACCGTAAACTCATTGGGGTTACCCAAATTTACAGGGCCAGTAAACCCATCTGCAGAGTTCATTAGTCGTAAAAAGCCTTCAATCAAATCGTCGACATAGCAGAAAGACCTTGTTTGTGATCCGTCGCCGTAAATTGTGATCGGTTTGTTCTGCAGTGCCTGCACAATAAAATTAGAGACCACTCGGCCATCTTGCGGGTGCATCCTTGGACCGTAGGTATTGAAAATCCGAGCGACTTTGATGTTCAGATTTTTTTGACGATGGTAATCAAAAAATAAAGTTTCTGCGCAGCGCTTGCCTTCGTCATAACAAGAACGCAAACCAATGGGATTTACATTACCCCAATAATCTTCTTTTTGTGGGTGAACTTTAGGATCTCCATACACTTCACTGGTAGACGCTTGGAAAATTTTCGCTCCAACACGCTTGGCCAATCCCAACATATTAATTGCACCGTGCACGCTGGTTTTTGTCGTTTGCACTGGATCGTATTGATAATGAATGGGCGAGGCAGGACAAGCCAAATTGAAAATCTCATCCACTTCTAAGTAAAGCGGAAACGACACATCATGACGTACGAATTCAAAGTAGGGGTTACTTAACAGGTCAACAATATTGTCTTTGGTTGAGGTGAACAAGTTATCTAAACAGATAACGTCACAGCCTTCATCCAGTAATCGACGACATAAATGAGAACCCAAAAATCCAGCTCCGCCTGTCACTAACACTCGCTTTCTTAATAAATTTTTCACACGTTATCTCTTATTAACATCTGCTATTTCTAGCAGCCCGTAAGACTGCTGATTATATTATTGTACGCAACCGATTAAGATGCACCGCGACCAAACAAAACCGCAGGGATGGTCTTTAGTAGAATCTTTATGTCTTGAGTGAGGCTCCAGTTATCAATATAAGCCATGTCCAAATCCATCCACTCATCAAACGAGACATTATTTCGCCCACCGGCCTGCCAAGTACAGGTAATACCCGGTAACACACTCAAACGACGCATATGAGATGTTTTTTGAAAATGTTCGTAATCTGAAAGTGGTAGCGGTCGGGGCCCCACCAAGCTCATCTCACCGCGCAATACATTCAGTAACTGTGGCAGTTCATCAACACTGGTTTTGCGTAACAACTTGCCTACTGCTGTCACTCTAGGGTCGTTTTTCATTTTAAACGCACCGCCATCCATTTCGTTATGCTGCTCACGTAATTGTTTTTGCATGGCATCAGCATCGACCGCCATAGTGCGAAATTTAAATAAGCGAATGATTCGCCCGTTGTAGCCATAGCGCTCTTGGATAAAAAAGACACCTCCAGAAGAGGTCGCTTTGATAGCAATGGCGGCCATCAGCATCAACGGTGATAATAAGGCCAGCATCAATGACGCGCCCAAATAATCCACGATACGCTTGAGCACATATTCCCAATTGAAACCGTACCCAGATCGCAAAACCAGATAAGTTTCCATACTACCACTGGCATGTCGCTGCTGCTCGGTCATTAGGCGAGCCACTTCATGACCAAACACACCGCTGAACAATTTTTTCGCTGGGCACCGAACAGCAATGCCTAGTTGCGCGGCATGAGACATCAAGTCTTCCACTTGCGTTGTAATGTCTCTCAACGACAAAGTCACCACCAATTCATCGATGACTTGATTGCTGAGCAGTTCTCTGGCATCGACCAACGAGGAAATATTTTCTTCTGCTTTCAGAGCATTCCCAACACCACCGCGCTCCTCAACATTCACAAAGCCCAATACCTCAAAGCAATTCATTGGGTCTCGCCGCAGATCTGCTGCAATTTCTTGTGCGTGAGAGTTGGTGCCCACTATTAGCACATGAGTAATATTGTTATCACCAAGATGAATCCACTCTAATGAATTGCGCAACAGCGTGCGTAACGCCCAGGTGGTAACAAGACTCATCCCCCAAAACCATGTAATAAAACCTTCGTGAATGGCAGAAATATCGTAAATTTCATTACCAATGGCAATGACGGCGGTACCAATGGCAGTAGCAAAACCGATAGGCACTATATCGCCAAATATATTGGACGAGTGTCGCTCGTAAAGGCCATTCTGACGAAACACAAATACCCAAACCAGCATCAATACCGTTAGCGCCAGCATGTTGATTAAGCTAAAACGCATCAAAAAGAAATCGACGATACTAAACTGCATTTGTATCGCACTGGTACTGACAATACTAACAACCAGAGCGATGACCAAAGCCGTCAGATCGCTCGCGTACAACGCTTCGGTGATAACGCGCTGCTTAGAATACTTCATGGCTTTCATTCTTTCCCCTAATAACCTAATTCTGTCTTATGCAGATTTTTTACTGGAGCTCCCCACTAAGTCCCAGCGTGCGCACTTGGCAGCCACAGTGAAAACATCAGCAAGCTCCAAATGGTATTTCCATGGTTTACTTTCCCTGTTTCATGTTCACGTAACAGGCGATCAATGTATGACATATTAAAGTATTCTGATTTCTTTTCTGGTTCACTCAAAATAATTTCTCGAGCGTAACCATTAAGACCACCTTTAAACCAATAATCCAGTGGAACATTAAAACCCCGCTTGGGCAACTTGGTTATCCACTCTGGTAAATAACGAGCTACAGCTCGACGAGGAAGGTACTTTGTCTGCTGACCTTTTAGTTTTAATGACGCCCCTAATTGACGAGCGAAACCAATGACCTCTTTGTCCAACAGCGGCACTCTGACCTCCAACCCGTGCGCCATACTCATGCGATCCATTTTCGTGAGCATATCGTTGGGAAGATAATACTGGAGATCGATAGCACAAAGACTATCCACTATCGATTTTGTATCGCCTAGCTCGCTGGCTTGCCATACCTCAGCCATCTGTCCAACCAAGTCTGTTTGCACCAGTCGCTCGCGCATACTCTCACTGAACAAGTTCTGTAACTGGCCACACTCCAATACACTTAATTTTTGCGCTCTAGCTTGCAACGGAGACTGTTCAGCCGCATCCAACACTCTAAGAATGCGCTGTAACTTAAAATTTAACTGACTTGAAGGCAGCGTCGGTATCAAACTCAATAGCTGCCGAATAAGTTGGCGCATGGGCGAAGGGATTCGCATCTTATAATTTTCGGACCAGCGAATGCCCTGAAAATGTGTATAGCCCGCAAACAGTTCATCACCACCTTCACCAGACAGTGCAACTTTAACGGTTTCTGACGTAAAGCGAGACAAAATATAAGTCGGCAACGCAGAGGCATCAGCAAAGGGCTCCGCAAAATGTGATACCAACGTGGGCAGCAACTCAACATCCACTGGCTGCAAGCGATGACCGTGAAACTGAAACCCTAAGTGCGCAGCTATGGCTTTGGCGGTAGCCGATTCATCATACGCTTTTACAGGAAAGCCCATAGTAAAAGCATGTTGCGCGCCATGCCGCCCCCCCATCATTGCCGCTACTAAGCTAGAGTCAATACCTCCACTCAAGAAAACACCTACAGGAACATCACTGATCATGTGTCGATCAATAGCTTGCCCAAGGACATGATCGAACTGTTCTAGCGCTGAGATCTCATCCGTCAAACGATCACCCACGATAGGATTAGGTGACCAAGGCGTGATACTCAATTTGCCATTGCGAACGTCGATCAATTCACCGGGCATCATTTGGCGAATGTGCGTATAAATTGTTTGAGGTGCCGGAATAAACAAATAAGAAAAATAATACGGCAATGCGCTTTTGTTAATCTCGCAGTCTAATCCAGGGTAGGCCAGCAAAGCTTTCAGCTCTGAAGCGAAAACTACCACTCCTTCTTTTTCATACACATATAAGGGTTTGACTCCGGCCGTATCGCGGTGAAGCAGTAAATGTTTTTCGGCGGCATCCCAAAGTGCGTAGGCAAACATACCATTGAAAGTGTGACGCGCATCGGCGCCGTGACACGCATGGGAAGCCAGAATCGCTTCGGTATCACTGTGGTCAGTTTGAAAGAGGTAATTAGGGCACGCCTGTCGCAAAGCAGCAGCATTGTAGACCTCTCCGTTATAAGAGATTGTCCAGCGTTGATCGCTGCTCGTCATCGGCTGATGGCCACCCTGCAAGTCCACAATGGACAAGCGTCGGTGCACAAGTCCAAGGTTTTCATCAATAAATACACCCTCACCGTCTGGGCCTCGGTGGGACATAGCCTGGGCCATCGCCGTTAAATGTTCAGCGATTACAGGACGACCATCAAAACGAAAAACGCCGGCGATGCCACACATTAAGCAACACCTACCATGAGCAACCGGCAACCCGCTGGGGTCAAAAGATAGAGGCTGAAGTCCTCCCCCCAAAGGTCTTGCAGTGCTTCGAATTTTAACACGACGTATCCTGTTGCCATCGGCACAAGTCAGACTTAATAGCTACCTTGATCAGTAACTACCCCAAAAAAACAATCAATCGGCGTCATCCTTGGCACAACATAAGCCGCATCATTTACAAGTCGCGACGGCATGTTCAAGCATATTTTATTTTCTATATGTACTAGACACGTCCATTCCTGCAGCACGCTGGTACTCTTGAAGCGAGGAATATTCTCGGCCAGAAAAATAAAAGTGACCCAGCCCTTGGAACTGGTTGTGATCGCTAAACACTCTTTCTGTTGACGATCGATCAACTTTCAAAAAGTATTCAAAAGGACCCGACACTTTATTGCCACCCAGTTTCACTTGCCTAACACCGCCCCATAAAACAATACCGGCACCGTGATCCGATTTCACCGTGTTTTGTAAAATCTGGACTCTTGAAGGCTTGTAACCATCACCGTCACCAGAAATATGAATACCGTTACCTTGGTTGAATAAAACCTTATTGCCTTCAAACAACAAGTCTTCACCTCGGTAAGACCTATCCACCCACACCCCGATACCATCTTGATCGTTGGCCTCAATGAGATTGTTAAGGATTTGCTGGCGCTCACCGGCCATCCTTATACCTAAACGACGGTTGTGGTGTACATTATTGCTGGCCACTAGATTGTCCGTACCAAGAACGTATATTCCGTGGCCTTTACGTTTAGGCGTCAACTCTCCGTTGTTATACACAGAGTTATAAAGAATTTTATTCTGAGTACCCCCCACATAAATACCGTGGGAGTGGTTGTCATAGACACTGTTCTGCTCAAAAACAATACGGTCAGCGCCTCTCGCAGGCGTATCCTTGTGGTGATGAATGTGCATGCCTACACGTTCGGCGTTACGCACCTCGAGGCCTCGCACTACGATATCGCTAACGTTCCAAAGCATCACCCCTTGGTGCAGTCCAGTAGCGTCAATAATAGCCCGCTCAGAGCCATATCGACTGAATACAATCGGGTGCTCTACTGTGCCTGAGCGATTCGGCGCTAAAGATTCACGATAAATGCCGCCGCGAATATAAACGGTATCTCCGGGCTGTGCTCTTCGAACAGACTCAGCCAGGCTCCTCAATGGAGCATTAATATGCCCCTCAGCAGCATCACTTCCCGTCGTAGCAACGAACCAATTCGCGGCCAATAGCGGCAACGAAACAACCAGCAAAGCATAAAAAAGCAGCAAACGAACCATCTGTTTGCGACCGACTAATTCAGTAAGGGCATGTAGCGATACCAAAGCGATTGAGCTTTATCTTCTGCATCTGCTTTATTGGTAAAGGCACCTAAATACACCCGATAGAAAACCGAGTTCGCGCCTTCATGAACAATTACTTCTGCAGGGTCGCCCAAGCGCAAGAAGGTGTCTGCTTGATCTTGCGCTTTAATACGGCTCTTAAACGAAGCAAAATAGACATACCAACCTCCATCTCGAGCTTGCACCACAAGGCCTGTCTTAGTGACATTGGGCAACCAAATCGGGTCACCCGCAGCCACCGCATCTAAGGTTGGCAACTGGGGGTTGGATTCTCTTACAATGTCTTCAATGGTGTCGTTCCAAGTGTGAAACTCTCGACGAGCAAGTACGCTCATTGGCTCGCCACTTTGCATTTGCTTTTGTGAGCCATCATTTTGCCCAAAGCCGCGAAAAGGGAAAGGCACTAAAACATTTGGATCGCTCATTGAAGTCGGCGCAGGCTCTACTTGCTGAGAACTAGAAGGATAATACTGGCTGCTCTGGGAAGCGCCATTGTTAGGGGCAGGCAAGTACTTTGTATTTTGATTTGCCCCATAAGTTGGCTGATTTGGCGCTACCTGTGGTTGCTGCGTCGAAGGTTGGAACACTTGTGCTGGGGCAACTTGTGAAGGCGACGCGGAGTCTGGATTGTAAACGTTAGTGTTCGCTGAAGCCGGTGCAGCTGCGCTGCCGGACACCTCTTTATCGCTCGACCCATTGCCGCTAACTGACTGCACAATCAACAATGTAATCAAAACGACAATAATGATCAGCATTAACCCGCCAAACAGCGCCGAGCGGGTACTGATAGAGTTCGATAAAATGACAACAGGCTTTGACTGGTCGCTTGAACTGGAGTCCTGCTGACGATGCTCTTTGGCTTCTGACTTTTCAACTCTATCGGCTCGCTGTGCATCTGAGCGTTCACGAGCCGATTCAGAGCGGCCATATTGTGGCTCTGAAGTCGATTTTTCTGAGCGGGAGGTTTCTGAAGAGGAGGCCTGTGAGCGAGGTGAAGACTGAGCTGCAAACGCCTCCCCACTATCCGCTTTTGTGCTTTGCTTGAAAGCAGGTAGTGCCATTGGCATATCAGACACCACCTCTGAAACGGTGGACGCCTGGACTTCGCGCTGGCCTGATGCAAACGCTGTGATAAGCGCATTATCACAAATCAGATTAATAACGCGAGGAATACCACGGGAGTATTGAAAGACAAGATCTAACGCCTCTCGAGTAAATATTCTGGCCGATCCGCCAACCACTTCCAATCGATGTCCGATGTAATTGATTACATCGTCTTTCCCGAGGTTGCTGAGCTGACGGTTTAACGCGATACGTTGACGCAGAGGCCGCATAGAATGGCGCGCAAGAAGTTCTGCCATTTCTGTCTGGCCCATCAACACTATTTGGATCAATTTGCTAGTGTCCGACTCCAGATTAGACAGCTGGCGAACCGCTTCTAAAGTATGCTCCGTCAGTTGTTGAGCCTCATCGATAATCACCACCACTTTCTTGCCGCTTTGTTGCAGCTCTAAAAGTCTTTCTCGTACAGCATCAAGTAACGCAGACTCCGAAACATCTTCTACAAACGTAACGTCAACTTTACGAGCAACTAAACGAAATAGCTCCTTAGCTGTGATCCAAGGGGTTGTCACCTCAATCAATAAGGTATTTTCAGGCAGGCGCTCTTTGAGCGAGCGAGCGAGCATGGTCTTACCGGTACCCACTTCACCAGTAACTAATAAAAAGCCCTTACCCTGCTCTATCCCATAGAGCAATGTCGCTAAGGCCTCTCTATGGCATTGGCTGGAGAAAAAGAACTTTGGGTTGGGCGTGTTATCAAATGGGCAACCCGACAACCCGAAATAATTTTCGTACATAAAGGATCCAAGTATCCTGGATGGCTCAGTAAGCGGTTCAGCCGTGACTCGTTATCGAAAAAGTCATATATATTTTTGTGACGTATATCACAATTCTTCTTAGTTTACGGCATAAGTAACGCTGTTGCTAATAGATAACAAGAATAGACCTTATTTTAGCCACGTATCCGTATTCTTATCTGTCTATTCATGTTTTTACCTATATAGTTTTTACCTATATAGTAGACTCATTGTCGCCGGAATTACTCTTTTGGCAAATAATCCTACCGATTTTTACGACGACCTGCTATCTATGTCTTTCTTTCTCGCCTCTCGTCCTTGTCATTCTAGTAATGACCCAGCCGAACCGCATTGCCAGCAAGATCAATACCAGCTTCACGGCATACACATTAAGCACCGACGCCACGATGATCCTGCTCGCTGGGCCCCGGCCTTCGACCCAAGCAATAATCGCCATGCTTTTCTAGTTGGCCGAATAGCTCTTGAAGCGGATCAGTGGCAAGCAGCCCGCAACTTAAGCATAGAAGGTGGCCTAGCCTGCCGCTGGATTCTTGAGTTAACGCGCAACTTACCCAAAGAAGAGTGGGGGCCTGCGTTTAACGGCAACTTCGGTGTAATCATCTGGGAAGAAGAACAGCAACGCTTGCACCTAATCACCGATCGTTGCGGTGCCACACCTTTTTATATGAGCGCCCCCGGGTTGCCTTGGTGCATAGGCTCAGACCCCGACAGTGTTGCGAGCCAATTAAGTGCAAATAACATCCCCGTTTCTTTGGATAAAACCACTTTGGCCGAAGTATTGATCCAAGGTGCCGCAAACACACCCTTCACTTATTACAATGAAGTCTCTGAACTCGAGGCCGCCACACACTATCAATTTGAACTGGAAACCGGCGACCACTACCAATCGACCTATTGGCAACCTCAGTTTACTCATGAAGACAACAAAGAAGACGCGCTATTGCTGGCCGAAGAGCTGGCAAGCGCCCTTCGTAACGCAGTAAAAAGGCGCACCTTTGGAAAAACGGGACTGCTTCTCAGTGGTGGAGCCGATTCCCGAGCCATTTTGTTCGCAGCCGATCACCCAGAAACAATCACTACCGCTACATTTTTTGATGAACCCAACCCAGAACTGGATATTGCTCGAAAATTAGCTGCTGCTGCCAACGCCAAACACTTCGCCTTACAGCGAGCTTTCGATCATTATGGCGATGCGATGGAGCAGGTAGTACATATGACGGGCGGCCGCTGGTCAGTGAAGGATGTCCACTATCATGGCTTTCAGGAAACTTTGCTCGCGCAAGAATGGGATTCACTATTGACCGGCTGCTATGCTGATTATCTATTGAAAGGCTTAGCGTTAAATACTCGGCAAAAGCGCTTCATGGGCTTTCAGGGTACCGTTCAAGAGCTGGATGATTACGGCCCCGAGTTTTACCAGCCTCATGCGCCTATTTCTGAATACTGGGCAGAACAGGTAAACGAGCGATCCAGTCTTACCCATCAATTGATTCAAAGCTACCCTCAAGATCCCAGCGCTGTCGAAGATTTACGCGTTAGGCCACTGTCTCGTGAACCCGATGCCATGGGACGATTGTATTTACAGCAATGCCTTCCTTGGGATCCGATCATCCTAGATAACGACATCCTTGCTTTTTACCAGCGCTTAGCACCCTCACAAAAACTCAACGGTAAAGTGTTTCGCATGGCCGTCCACCTAATCACTAAAGCGCAAGCTGGGCACATTCCCAACAATAATGACGGCACACACCTACTGGCTAAAGATCACTGGAAAATGCTGAGGCACTTTATCAGTCGCTTGCAGCTCCGCGGACGCCGCTTATTAGGTAAAGTGATACCAGGCTTTAACCAACCCAGTTTAACCACCAAAGGTTCGTGGCCAAATTTCAGTTACTACGTAGCCAATAGCGACGTCATCGCCAACCTTTGGGCCAACCCGCACACCATAACGGCAGATCTGTTTAATGACTTATTGGGCTATGACCCTTGGAAAGTATCACTGGCCGAATGGGGCTCTGATGACACTAAAAACGATTTATTTTTACGTCTTCTAACATTAAAAATTTGGCTAGAAAAAAGTTACGTCGGTCGACATTAATAGCCCACCGAAGCTAGCTTGGGATAGAGGGATCATTAAAGCACCAACCAAAATCTTTAAGATCAATGGTTCCGGACTCCGACACAATTACGCCCTCAGACAGCAACAAATGACGCTGCTTATGAAACTGTGACTCATCGCGCAATGCGATACCACCAGAGCGGTTTACCACCCGGTGCCACGGCAGATCATAGACCTTTGAACAGCTGTGCAGCACTCTAACCACTTGGCGTGCCGCTTTTGGGCTACCGGCCAAAGCGGCAACATCGCCATAGCTGACCACCCGCCCGCAGGGGATCGACCTTACAACCTGAATGACTGCTTGGGTGAACGGTGTCATTTCTGATATCTCAAAAAGTAAAGACACAAAAAAAGCCCTGCAAGGGCTTTTTACATTCCATGAACGCTCACAACGAAGGCTCTTATTTTGCTCTCAAACCTATTGTGAGGGCTCAGCCTGATCAGTTCAGTGTTTCAGTATCTTTACTTTCAGCTTCTGCTTTTTGCTTAGCCTGAGCAACCGCTTGAGCAAACAAGGCGTCGAAGTTAACAGGAGGAAGCATCAATGCAGGGAAGCTGCCTTTAGTAACGACGTTATCAATGGCTTCGCGAGCGTATGGGAACAGAATATTCGGGCACATGGCATTGAGCACTTGGGCCAGCTGTTGGCCCTGTAAACCTTTTACCGTGAACAAACCAGCTTGCTGGACTTCAACCAAAAACGCGGTTTCATCTTCAATTTTCACCGTAACGGTTAAGGTCAGCACCACTTCGTACAAATCATCTTCGATTTTGCTGGTTTTGGTGTTCAGCTCTTGGCCTACTTGTGGCTTCCATTGTTTGCGAAACGCTGCCGCACCCTGGGGGGCCTCAAAAGAAAGGTCTTTCAAATAAATACGTTGTAGCGCAAATTGTTGTCCGGACTGCTCCGCTGTCGCCTGATCTGCCGATGTCTGTTCTTCCGTCATATGACTGCCTATATACCTTAAATAATGATGATAACTGCTCGATTAATAAAACACGGTCTGTTGAAAGTATGGGCAAGCGCTAAAACTTCAACCCCTATCAATGAATTTATTCTTTAACCAAATTCATCCATACCCTACCTGCTAATACTTTGATGGGGCTGACAAAAGACCTTATGGGGCGCTCGCCACAGGCAAGCTCGGCCTCAAAGTCAACAAAGGGTTCTTTATATAGCCGACACACTCGCTAATAGTGGTTCTAAATTACCGCTACGCTCTAAAGCCATCAATTCGTCACAGCCGCCCACATGAGTATCACCGATCCAAATTTGCGGCACTGTACGTTGGCCGCTGAGCTGCATCATTTCTTGACGCACCGCTGGCTGGCCATCGACCAAGACCTCTTGATAGGCCACGCCTTTTTTATCCAACAACGCTTTCGCACGAATACAGAAGGGACAATAATTACTGCTGTAAACAACCACTGACATATCAAATCTCCGTTATTTCACGAGCGGTAGGTTTTGGTTTTGCCACTCCGACATCCCGCCCTCAAGACGACTGATTTGAAAGCCTTTCGCTTTCAATACACGACCTACACTTCCAGTGTGCTGCCCCATTTTATCCACAAGAATCAGGGTTTTGTCTTGATGTTTATTGAGCTGGTCAAGATTGTCGTTCACCTTGTTATGAGGCACATTGATCGCATCAACAATGTGCCCATTTTTGTATTCTTTCGTCTCGCGTAAATCCACAACCACGGCTTGACCTTGATTAATTTCGCGCGTGGCAGCATGAATAGAAATGGTCGAGCCACCTCGACGATTTTCTGTCCACAGAAAAACAAACACCAGTGCGATAAGCACACCAACCAACAGCCATTGCTCACTGGCAAATGCAATAATATCCACGAACGGTTACACCCTATTCTGATCAATCGATGATGGCATCATCAGTTCTGACGCCTTGTAATCCAAGGCAAAACCTAACCACCGGCCTCAATGGGCAGCAGTATACACAATGCTCGGCGCTCACCCTAGCAGAGCCCCATATTCTTCTTATTTGCAAGCTGAAATACGGAACAATAAAGAGCAGCGTGGAGTTGCTTTATAGGAACGGGTAGAATATTACTCAACACAAACAATGACTGTTTGTGTCTATCCCATACCCATACCCGAGGTAAAACCACACCATGACTGATGTTAAAAAACCTCTTCTACTGCTTGTTCTGGACGGCTTTGGTTATTCCGAAGACCCTCAATACAACGCTATTGCCTCGGCCAACACGCCAGTCTGGGACAAAGCTTGGCGTGAGTGCCCCCACACATTGATCCATACCTCTGGCATGGCCGTCGGATTGCCGGATGGACAAATGGGTAACTCAGAAGTTGGGCACATGACACTGGGTGCTGGGCGTGTGGTTTACCAGAACTTTACTCGAATCAACAAAGCCATTGAGGACGGTGATTTCTTTACCAACTCAGTCTACGTGGACGCCATCGATAAAGCCGTGAACGCGGATAAAGCCGTACACATTATGGGTCTCTTATCACCTGGCGGCGTCCACAGCCACGACAAGCATATTCAAGCCGCGATCAAGCTGGCGGTTGAACGCGGTGCGAAGAAGCTCTACTTACACGCTTTTTTAGATGGCCGAGATGTTCCCCCTCGTAGTGCTGAACAGCCATTGGCTGATATCGAAAACCTTCTAAAGGATCTAGGCACAGGCCGAATTGCCAGCTTAATTGGTCGCTTTTACGCACTGGACCGCGACAATCGCTGGGATCGAGTTCAGCAGTGTTATGACTTACTCACTCAAGGAACGGCTCATTACACCGCCGCGAACGCTGCCGAAGGTCTACACGCCGCTTATGAGCGCGACGAAAACGATGAGTTTGTCAAAGCTACTGTGATCGGTGATGAACCGGCAGTGATCGCAGATGGCGATGCGGTACTGTTTATGAATTTCCGCCCAGACCGAGCCCGAGAAATTTCCCGCGCTTTCGTGGATACAGCCTTTGATGGGTTTGAGCGCAGCACACACCCTACGCTTGCCGCGTTTGTGCAAACCACTGAGTACGCTTCTAACATTCACTCCCCCATTGCTTTCCCGACCGTTGATTTAAACGACTCGTTTGGTGAAGTCGTAGCTACGGCTGGCAAGCATCAGCTGCGTATTGCAGAAACAGAAAAATACGCTCACGTCACCTTCTTCTTTAGCGGCGGCCGAGAGGAAACCTATGATGGAGAAGACCGTATTCTGGTGCCCTCTCCTCAAGTGGAAACCTACGACCAACAACCAGAAATGAGTGCCCCCGAAGTGACCGCAAAGCTCATTGAGGCTATCGAGTCCAATAAATACGACGTCATTATCTGTAACTACGCTAACTGTGACCAAGTCGGTCACACCGGTGAGTTTGAAGCGTCTAAACTGGCCGTAGAGGCTGTAGATCAATGCTTGGGGCAAATATTTACAGCGTTGGAGCGTGTGGGCGGGGAAGCACTTGTGACCGCGGATCATGGCAACGTTGAGCAAATGTTTGATGAGACGTCAAACCAAAAACACACTCAGCACACCACACTGCCTGTACCTTTTGTTTATGTGGGCAAACGCCCGCTGCAACTGCTCAGTGATGGCAGCTTGGCTGATGTTGCTCCGTCCATGTTGGAACTGATGGGTATTGATCAACCAGCGGCGATGGGTGGCAAAAGCCTAATCAGCTGAAGTAGCGAAGCATACCGTAATCCACCCCGCAGCCAGAGGTACTCACAGGGTTGAGTACGTCTGGTTGTGTACAACATTAGCCCGTTCAATTCATGGCGAAAAAGGCATTCATTCATGTTAAGAATGTACAGTTTTATTTTAGGATGCTTACTTTGTGTCAGCGTTACGGCGCAATCATCCAGCGACAACAATGCAGATAACTACGAAGCTAAGCTCAAGCAGTTACAGCAATCAATACAAGTGCTACAACGTAATTTAAACGACGTAAAAAATAGCCGAAACCAACTGCAAGGTGATCTGCAAACGTCTGAAGAAGACATCGGTGAATTACTGAAAAAAATTGAATCGCTTCAGGGGGAGCTTGCCAGCCAAAAAAAGCAACTGACGCAGCTCAACCTTAGACAGGATGAGCTGCAGAGTGCCCGCCAGGCTCAACAGAAGCACATTGCAGCGGACATCAATGCCACCTATCGACTCGGTCAGCAGAGCCAGGTCAAGCTTCTACTCAACCAGCAGCAACCGGAAACCGTTGCTCGTATCAGCCAGTATTATAAGTACTTTCTCAGCGCTCGCGCCGACCGCATTGAAACCTACCTAGATACCATAGCAGAGCTTGACGCCCTAAAGCCTAAGATAGAACAGCGCACCGCCAGTTTGCAAAATAATCAACAAAAACTCCAACAGCGCCATAAACAACTGCTAACCCGCCAACAGGAACGGGCCCAAACACTGCAACGCCTTAATAGCAGCATCGCAAAAAAAGATGATCAGCTTAAAAAAATGGCGCAAGACAAGAAACGACTCGAACAGCTGCTCGCCGAAGTCACCGCCGCCATAGCCAACTTGACACTGCCTGGTGATGGCGCCGCATTTTCCTCCCGTAAAGGGCAGCTCGCCTACCCGGCACAAGGCCGCTTACTGCAACGCTTTGGCAACAAAAAAATTGATGGGCATTTAACGTGGGAAGGTGTATTGATTGCCGCCAATGAGGGCAGCCCTGTGAACGCCATTCATCACGGCAGAGTCGTGTTTTCCGACTATTTGCGTGGTCATGGACTACTGGTCATCATTGACCATGGCGATGGCTATATGAGCCTCTATGCCCACAATCAATCGCTGTTGAAAGAAACTGGTGATTGGGTAAACAGTGGCGACAAGATTGCCAAAGTAGGCAAGACCGGCGGTCAAAACCAAGCCGCTTTGTACTTCGAGATTCGTCAAAATGGCAGCCCTACCAATCCAGCTAAATGGTGCCGTGCAGGTTAAATCAACCTCATGGGAAGCGGTCACATCCACCTAAACCCTAAACATTAACAAAGGTTTTTTGTGAGAGCATTTTTACAGCGTGTCAGCCACGCCAGCGTAACGGTAGAGCACGAATGCATTGGACGTATTGGGCAGGGTATTTTATTACTGCTAGGCGTTCAGAAAAACGACAATGAAGCTGCGTTGGATAAGCTCCTTCACAAACTGTTGAATTATCGTATCTTCGCCGATGAGCAAGGTAAGATGAATTTGAGCGTGAAGGATATCAACGGCGGCATTTTGGTGGTATCGCAATTCACATTAGCTGCCGACACACGCAAGGGACTTCGTCCTGGGTTTTCAACGGCGGCACCGCCAAGCGAAGCTGAACGTCTCTATGACCTTTTTGTCGACAAACTGAAAGCCCAGCACCCCGGCGTCGCCTGCGGTATTTTTGGTGCTGATATGAAAGTAGAACTACTCAATGACGGGCCAGTCAGCTTTCTACTAGAGACTTAGTCAACGGCCCCAAACATGCCAAAAATACCGGCTCGACCGCAACCAAGCTTGCGCTTCACAAGCATCAAGCTCGCGCGGGGCTATCGTCCAAAAAGCGTCTTGCCATATTACGTGTTGCTCTCACGAGAGCATCCACCATACTGGGCTCACATGCAGCATGTCCGGCATCACGAATAATGTGCAACTCAGAATCGTGCCACAAATGATGCAACTGCTGGGCATTGTCTAAAGGGCAAATCATGTCGTAGCGGCCATGTACAATGATGCCCGGGATGCCCTCTAAAGCATCCACCTTTTGCAGCAGCTGCCCTTCTTCTACAAAACCTTTATTCACCAAATAATGCGCACCTATGCGCGCTAACGCTAGCGCTCTGTGAGGCTCTGTGTAGATATGAATTAGGTCTTCACTGGGGCGTAACGTACTGCAATGTGCCAACCATAAGGACCACGCCTTGGCACACCCCATTTGCGCTAACTGATTGCTCCCAGTCAAACGGTCGTAATACGCCTGCACTAAATCGTGCCTCTCACCCTCTGGGATAGGCTCTAGAAAATCCTCCCAAAAATCAGGAAAAACGCGGCTGGCACCCGCTTGGAATAACCAGCGACGATCTTGCTCTCGACACAAAAAAACACCTCTCAAAATCATCCCCATGATGCGCTCAGGAAAAGTCTGGGCGTACAACAGGCTCAAAGCCGACCCCCAAGACCCGCCGAACACCAACCAGCGCTCGATATCTAACTGCTGTCGCAGACATTCAACATCGGCCAATAAGTGCTGAGTGGTATTATTTTCAAGGCTACCGTGAGGAGTAGAGCGACCAGTGCCACGCTGATCAAAGAGGATAATTCTATACTGAGAGGGATTAAAAAAGCGTCGGTCTTGGCTCGCCAACCAAGCTCCCAGGCCTCCCAGCAAAACCACTACAGGTATCCCCATTGGGTTACCAGACTGTTCTACGTAAAGCTCACACCCCTCACCAACCGCCAACATTTGAGTTTGATAAGGTCTGAGTTCTGGGTAGAGAATGTGCATGGGTTCTCCTCAGCTGGATGACCGCACTTATTGCGCGGCCAGAGCAACGAAACGACTTCCTTTATCTTAGTCGCTTAATGAGGCACGTGCTCGCTTTTCCAATACAGCATAATCGCTAGTGAAAAACACCACCACGCATTACAACCTTGGCTTCATGCTCACTAGGTTCGTACACCACATGCACCCAGCTCGAGTCCCCTGTAGCATGCCAAAGAATAGGCTTGCGCTCTTGTCGCAAATGCTCATATTCTGAAGTATCGATCAACACAAAGTCGTTGGTAGATTCGTAGTAGCTGTACACCCCTTTGTATGGGGGAAGATCATTGGTGTTGCGAACAATGGCATCCTGTACAACCCGCTGCACGAACAGAGCAACCAGCTGATTCAGCTCTGGCTCGTAAATCATATAGGGCATGTGCTCGATAAATGACCCGGTGTAGCGATACACCTCTTCACCATCGGCCTTAGTCACGCGAAGTAGAAAAGCCGCTTCACTACAAGGCGTCCCACTAACACTGACGGTTAACGTATCCGGCTCAGTACCGCCTGTAAAATCTACCGGCACCGACTGACTTTCACTGCAGCTTCTGATATCCGCTTGCGCCAACGCCGAACAACTAATGAAAACAGTTATCAACAAAATCCATTGCTTGAACATACGCCACCCAATTGTTGAGAATTGATTGAAGCTCATTGTACTTTTCCTCCCTGAACAATTTCTATCTTACGTGGATTAATAGGCTGATTATGTTTAACCCTTTCCTTTAATTGCGAAAACGGCGTGCCGCTTGATAAAGTCAAACTCACAGGTTTAGATACTTGAGTGTAGTACTTTTCTTCAAAGCCACCGCGTAAGTCAGACAAGCCCAAACAAAAAACAAGGCTTCGGCAACAAACCTCACTGTCTTTGTGAGGATTCATCAGTAATAATCTTTTTACAGGAATGAGCATCCTCCTTTCGCTCCCATTAAAGTACACCGGTAGATACACAACATGGCAGCCACAAAACCCAGTAAAACTGACCTTCTTCACTTAGCTGAATCCTTGCCCCCCTTGGATTTCACGCTGGACACCCCTACCACAGACGCTTTTAGCTCTGAGCTGTACCCACACCTGCAAGATTATTTGGATTATTACCGTATCAATTTTGCCCGTGAAGGTATCAGCAATGAACACCACTGTGGGCAATTTCAAAACAATGGATCTCGGATTTCCTGCCATGTGTGGCTCGCACAAGAACAGCGCAGAGGCACTGTATTTTTTGTACACGGTTACACCGACCATGTGGGCTTGATGCAACACGCCTTACGTCACTTATTACAACATGGGTGGAATGTGGTGGCGTTTGACTTACCTGGGCACGGGCTTAGCTCTGGAGAGCCAGCCAGCATTGAGTCTTTTGACGTCTATCGAGATACTTTACTCGCCTGCTTGGATCACTGTAAAAGCTCCTGTACTAGACTCAATCAACCGTGGCATGGCGTAGGCCAAAGTACCGGCGGAGCTGTCTGGCTGCATTATCTATCGAGTGAGGCCTGCAATATTGAAGTGGACAAAGTGTGTTTACTCGCCCCATTAGTTCGGCCTAGAAGTTGGGGCTGGCTGCAGTGGTGTTTTCCTATGGTGTATCGATGTATCACTCAACTCCCTCGGCATTTTAATCACAGCTCACACGATCCAGACTTTTTACACTTTCTCGAATTTGAAGACCCTTTGCAGGTACGCCACACTCCCCTGCGCTGGGTCGCCGCCATGCGCTCATGGATCAGTCGTTTTATTGCGCTGCGCTCGCAAGATAAGACCATACTAGTGATACAGGGCGATCAAGATACCACTGTCGATTTCCGCTACAACATTCCGCTCATACTGCAGAAATTTCCTCAGCATCGCTTAGTCACCATCCCCGGCGCAAAACACCAGCTGGTCAACGAAAGCTTGCCCTATCGACAACCTGTTCTGGCCGCCATAGAGCAATACCTTACCGACGATTGATACCTTAACTGGCTGTTCGCGCTCGAAACGCTATAATGCGCGCGCAAGATCTATCACCGATCACCGACCCGCCACAACAGGAGCCCGCTGTGACTCAATTTCGCCCGTGTATCGATTTACACCAAGGACAAGTCAAACAAATTGTTGGCGGCAGCCTAGATGACAATGGCGCCACCACCAATTTTATCAGCGATCAAGACCCAGCGTACTACGCCAACCTTTATCAACAGCACAATCTTACAGGCGGCCACGTTATCGCGTTAGGCCAAGGAAACGACGAAGCAGTTATGAATGCGTTAGCAGCATGGCCAAATGGCTTGCAATTTGGCGGCGGTGTCACCTGCGAGAATGCCTCGCACTACCTAGAGGCTGGGGCTAGCAAAGTGATAGTAACCTCTTACTTGTTCGAAGGCGGGCAGTTTTCTTGGGAGCGGCTAGAAGCAATCAAGAAAGAAGTCGGCAAAGATCGCTTAGTCTTAGACCTGAGTTGTCGGCGCACAAATAACGGCTGGAATATCGCCACCAATCGCTGGCAGACCATTACCGAAACCCATGTAAATGCCACCACACTGCAAGAACTCAACAAGCACTGTTCTGAATTTCTTATCCATGCGGCCGACGTCGAAGGCTTACAAGGCGGAATCGATGAGGAACTGGTCAAACTGTTGGGCAGTTTATGCCCAATCCCTGTCACCTACGCTGGCGGGGCTCGTAGCATTGATGACCTTCAATTAGTGGAACAGCTTTCCAACGGCCGTGTTGATTTAACCATCGGCAGCGCACTGGATATATTCGGCGGCACTGGAGTCACTCTGCAACAGTGCATCCAGTGGAACCAACAACATTAGAGGTTTCTCAGCGGCTAGCACATCCATAAAAAAACCCGCTTTAGAGCGGGTTTTTCAACTTACCACATTACACGTTCAGGCAGATGCATCACGCAAAAGGATGACGTAATACGATAGTCTCAATGCGATCTGGGCCAGTAGATATAATATCAGCGGGGGCATCCACCAACGCTTCTAGGCGTTTAATGTACGCCTGTGCGTTGGGCGGTAATTGATCCCAAGCCTGCGCGCCCACTGTGCTTTCTTTCCAGCCAGGCATTTCTTCATACACTGGCACCACCTCTTCCCAGCCTTCAGCATCGAACGGCATCTGAATAGGATTACCGGCCGCATCTTGATAGCCGACACAGATTTTGACAGTTTCCAAACCGTCCAGTACGTCTAACTTAGTCAGACACAAACCGGAAATACTGTTGATACGAATAGCGTGCCGTACTGCCACTGCATCGAACCAACCGGTACGACGCTGGCGACCGGTGGTTGCGCCAAACTCATGGCCTTTTTCACCCAAATAACGACCCACATCACAAGACAGTTCCGTAGGGAAAGGGCCACCACCAACACGCGTGGTGTAGGCCTTGGTAATACCCAACACATAGTCCAGATACAGCGGTCCAAAGCCTGAACCTGTAGCCGTACCACCAGCAGTCGTATTGGATGAGGTCACAAATGGGTAAGTACCGTGATCGATATCCAGCAATGAGCCCTGTGCGCCTTCAAATAGAATGCTTTCGCCAGACTCACGCGCCTTATGCAGCAGTGCGGTAACATCAGCCACCATAGGCTTCAACTGTTCACCCCAAGCCAGTGCATCACGCAGCACCGTATCGTAGTCAACCGCGTCAACTTTGTAGTAGTTCACCAGTGAGAAGTTGTGGTATTCCATGACTTCTTTCAGCTTGATCGCAAAGCGCTCAGGGTTCATCAGATCCCCCAAACGCAAGCCTCGGCGAGCCACTTTATCTTCATAGGCTGGGCCAATGCCGCGACCAGTAGTACCAATTTTGGCATTCCCCAATGCGGTCTCGCGAGCTACATCCAAAGCGACGTGATATGGAAGAATCAGCGGGCAGGAAGGCGATAAACGCAGCTTTTCACGAACAGATATACCTGTTTCTTCCAGTCCAGACATTTCTTTGATCAGAGCATCTGGCGCCAAAACAACACCATTACCGATCATACAAGTAACGCCGTCACGCAGAATACCAGAAGGAATCAGGTGCAAAACCGTCTTTTTCCCATCGATCACCAAGGTATGTCCTGCATTATGGCCCCCTTGAAAACGGGTTACCAAAGACACTTGATCTGTCAGTAAATCTACAATTTTACCTTTGCCTTCGTCACCCCATTGGGTGCCTAGCACAACGACGTTTTTGCCCATTGATCACATAACTCTTGTTAAACGATTAAAAAAATTACAAAGACTTTACGTGGAACTGACCTGACTCAAAGACCAGCTGACGATCACAGTCCGCATTCATATCCGTGACACTTTGCCCCGGGAAACCACAAATCACGACCTCACCCTGCTCACGCAGGCGCGCAATTTCTTGCCACTGTCCCGGCTCTTCACTGGCTGGTACAAAAACCGCACCTTGACTGGATGGCTTGTGTTTAACCAACCCATCGATCGCGGTAATGTCTACTGCGAAGCCGGTAGCCGCACGCGCATTGCCAAAGACTTCACCCACATGATCGTAGCGACCGCCATTGGCCACCGACGCACCATATCCTGGAGCAAAAGCGGCGAATACCACACCGGTGTGGTAGTTGTAACCTCGTAATTCACTCAAATCAAAGTACAGTCGCGCTTGCGGGTAGCGCTCGCTGACCACATCCGCAATGCTGTCGAGTGCATCGAGTGCCAGCCGTACTTCTTCTGGAGCAGCCGCAAGCTTTTCTCGAGCCGAAATCAATACTTGTCGATCACCGGATAAGTGAGGTAACGCTTTGAGCATAGCCGCTGTTTGAATATCGTCCACATTTGCATCCACCCACCTTTCAATGTCGGCAGTGGCTTTGCTCTGCAGCAGATCAAACAAGTCACTTTCTTGGGCGGCATCCAGTTTGGCTACTTTGGCCAAACTGCGGTAAATACCCACATGGCCTAAATCAATGTTCAGGTGTTGCAAATCGCAGGCCTGCAAAGATGCCAGCAATAAGGAAATCACTTCAATATCGGCATCCACGCTGGCTTCGCCATAGAGCTCAACGCCAGCTAATATTGGAGACCGTGTCGCCAGCGGTGACTTCGGCTTCGTATGCAGCACGTGGCCGCTGTAACAAAGCCGAGAAGGGCCGCTACGTTTTAAGCTGTGTGCATCAATGCGTGCGGTCTGCGGCGTAATATCGGCACGAATGCCCATGCTCCGCCCCGACAATTGATCAGTAATTTTAAAGGTCATTAAGTCGATATCGCGACCCAAACCAATTAAAAGCGATTCTGTGTATTCAATCAGCGGAGGGATCACTAACTCGTAACCCCAACGTGTGTAGAGGTCGAGCAGACGACGACGCAACGCTTCTATGCGAATCGCTTTTTCCGGCAGGATATCTTCGACGCCATCAGGCAGCAACCAACGGTCAGCGTAGGTCATGATCGATGTTCAGCCTCTCTTCTACAAATAAGTGTCTTTGCAAATAAGATTTTGCAAAAGTGTTGGCCCCCTAACTAAAATCAATGTTCACTTGGGAGCGATTTACAAATCTGGATGATGCTTCAACGAACACCCCAGACGATTCATGTGATTAATGTATAACGTACAGTAAGCCGGCACCCAATAGCATACTCACCAGCCCCATGATGCGTAGCTGGCGGTCATTGACTCGCGCTAATGAGATCGCCAATTGTCGCCAGCGCTGTGGGTACAAAAAAGGAATGATCCCTTCAAGCACCAGCATCAAGCAGATGGCTGTTCCTAAGGCTTCCCACATGACGGTTGATCACCTTTCTTTCAACGGTGTGTGCAAACAAATGCGAAACCCGTTTTTCGAGTTCTCACTCTATACCTTACCGCTTAATTCTCGGGGGTCTTTTCGACATCACAAAACAGCTTTAACGCCATAAAAAGGCCTTTCGCCATGCCCCAGACACAAAAAAACCGGGTCCAGTGGACCCGGTTGATGCATTCTACCACCGATGCAGGCAGAGGAACAATCCGGAGGACGGTTACTGTTTGCCGGCGCTATCTTTGAGGTAGCGGAAGAAGTCACTATCTGGGCTGACAACCATGATATCACTTTTGTTCTTAAAGCTTTCTTTGTAAGCCGTAAGACTACGAACAAAGCGATAGAATTCAGGATCTTGGTTGTAAGCTGAAGAATAGATAGCGGTAGCTTTCGCATCACCTTCACCACGCAGCAGTTCAGCGTCACGGTAAGCCTCAGCTTCAAGAATAGTGCGCTGACGATCAGCATCAGCACGGATAACTTCCGCTTGCTCCTTACCTTTAGAACGGTGCTCGCGCGCTTCACGCTCACGCTCTGCGGTCATGCGGCTGAAAACAGAATCACTAACCTGCTCAGGAAGGTCAATACGTTTGACGCGTATATCAATGAGTTCAACACCAAGTTTCTCGATGGTCAAATCATTCAACATTTTGGTCAAATCTTCCATCAATTGATCACGTTCTCCGCTTACAACTTCCTGCAAAGAGCGGTAACCAAACTGATTTCGTAAACCTTCATTAATACGCTGCGCCAGCAGTCGCTGAGCACTGACTTCATCGCCATCTGTAGCTGTATAGAAACGCTTTACATCCAAGATTCGCCATTTTGCATAGGAATCCACAATGATGCCTTTCTTTTCGACCGTTAGAAAACGTTCTGGAGGCGCATCCAAAGTCAACACGCGCGCATCAAAGCGACGCACTTCGTGCACCAGTGGAATTTTCACGTGCAACCCAGGGGGCAGATCGTGCTCAACCACTTTACCAAACTTCAAGAGTACGCCACGTTCGGTTTCACTGATGATATACAACGTTTTTGACGCTACAATCACAGCCAACAACACGGAAACGATTAGGGTAAATAGTTTAGTATTCATGCTTAACGTACCTCCCTACGACGAGTCGTGTTAATGGAGTCACGGCGCAACTGATCCGCCACCCGATCACCGATATCCTGAATCACTTCAGGGGTCAGTTGAGCACTAGCACCACCACTGACACGACCGCTATTGCTGATAATTTTATCCAGCGGCAAGTACATCATGTTATTTCCACCTTCTACGTCTACCAGTACTTTAGAGCTGTTAGACATCACTTCTTGTACTGCGTCTAGGTAGAGACGTTCACGAGTCACATCTGGCGACTTCTTGTATTCGAACAGCAACTGCTCGAAGCGTTTGGCCTCACCTTCAGCTTTCGCCACTACCTGCTCACGATACGCACTTGCCTCTTCAATGACGCGTTGAGCTGCACCACGAGCTTCAGGAATAATACCGTTAGCATAAGCTTCAGCTTCGTTTTTCAGACGCTCTTCATCTTCGCGCGCCTTGTTCACATCATCAAAAGCACCCTGCACCTCACGCGGTGGAGAAGTTTCTTCGACGTTAACCGTGCCTACCATGATACCGGTCTCGTAGTTATCGAGGTAAGCCTGCAAACGAGCCTGAACTTCAATGGCTATCTGCCCACGACCTTCTGTCAGTACTTGGTGCATGGGGTTAGAGCCCGCCACATGGCGTAAAGCACTGTCTGTCGCTTGCGCCAATGACGCTTCAGGCTGACGCACATTAAGAATGAACGCCTTGGCGTCGGAGATTTGGTATTGCACCGATAAGTTGACGTTCACGATGTTCAAATCTTGTGTCAGCATCAACCCGCGAGAACTGTGCTGACGAACCTTTGTCACGTTTAGAGGATATACCGTATCCACTAGTGGCGGGTTCCAATGCAGGCCAGGGCCTTTGGTTTCATGGTAAACACCCAGACGCAGCACTACGGCACGCTCTTGTTCGTTAACCTGATACACACCCCAAAAGCCGTAGATGATCAGCAATACCACCACAATCAAGCCGAACATTCCGGCACTCAGATTGCCACCAGATGATGAACCACCACCTGAGCCACCAAACATACCATTGAGCTTATCTTGGAACTTTTTTAGAGCCTCATCTAGGTCAGGAGGTCCATCATTACCTCGCTTTCCACCCCAAGGGTCTTGGTTATTCCCACCCGGTTCATTCCAGGCCATAGCCTATCTCCGTTTATCATGTATGAATCCAGCAAACGCTGGAACGGAAGCGATTCTAACAAAGCCGCCGTTATTGTTAACCGTTTTTCACTGAGTGATTGCGCCTATTACTGCCAGCTCAGAGATTCGTAAGGTAAATTTTCTTGGCTGAGTATACGCAGTAAGTCGGCCTTTTGGACGTTTACCGCTAACTCTACATCACCTTGATCGGAATAGCGCTCATTGGTCACTGCATTGCACTCATAAAGCTTAGCGCGCAACCGCGACTGTGACGGCGACAAACACAGTGTTTTAATCAGCCTGTCTTGCCCGAGCAAATCCGCTAGCGCCTCAAAAATCAGTTCAACGCCTTGCCCTGTGTGTGCAGATAACCAGATTGCCACCGGCTGACCACTTTCATTGCGGTCAATTCGCGGCTCAAAATCCTCCAGCAAATCGATTTTATTGTAGATCTTCAGCTGTGGCAGATCGGCTGCACCAATTTCTTTCAGCACTTCGTCCACTTGCTCAATATTGCGCTGACGCTCTTCTGCTGCTGCGTCAATCACATGCAACAACAAACTGGAGCTGGCAGCTTCCTCCAAGGTTGCGCGAAAGGCCTCAACCAAGCGGTGTGGCAAATGGCTGATAAAACCAACGGTATCTGCCAGCACCGCCCTACCAACTGTGGGCAGCTGAATGCGCCGCATAGTAGGGTCCAATGTGGCGAACAACTGATCTTCAGCGTACACATTTTCATTGGTAATGTAATTGAAAAGTGTCGACTTGCCAGCGTTGGTATAACCCACCAAGGATACTGTAGGCATTTCTGCACGACGCCTTGAACGACGACCTTGATCTCGTTGTTTGCGAACTTTTCCTAACCGCTTTTCGATGGCCGAAATGCGGCCGCGTAACAAACGACGATCGGTTTCAAGTTGAGTTTCGCCAGGCCCGCGCATACCAATGCCGCCTTTTTGACGTTCAAGGTGTGTCCAACCTCGAATCAGACGCGTGGACATATGCCTCAGCTGAGCAAGCTCCACTTGCAACTTACCTTCGTGAGTGCGCGCTCGCTGCGCAAAGATATCCAGGATTAGACCGGTACGATCAAGAACTCGACAATTCAGTTCTTGTTCAATATTACGTTCCTGGCTGGGTGTCAGAATGTGATTAAAAATAACAAGTTCAGCCTCGTGCTGCTGAACGGCTTGCTTTAGTTCCTCTAACTTACCTGTACCCACAAAATAACGAGCGTGTGGTGTGGCTCGCTGCCCAGTCAGAAGGGCAACAGGGTCACCACCGGCGGACAGCACCAGTTCTTCAAACTCACGGGGGTCATCGGGGTCGGTATGTTGAGGAAATTCCAAGTGAACCAGCACCGCCAGCTCACCCGATTCGGGACGATCAAAAAACAACCACGCACCTCAAATATTTAGACTTCGCCTTCTTCCCCATTCACAGCTTGGGGATTAAGCATAGGGACGCGTACAGGCCTTGAAGGAACAACCGTAGAGATCGCGTGTTTATAAACCATTTGGCTCACTGTGTTTTTCAGCAACACCACAAATTGGTCAAAGGACTCAACTTGGCCCTGCAGTTTAATGCCATTTACCAAATAAATGGAAACAGGGATACGTTCCTTACGTAAAACATTCAAGTAAGGGTCTTGTAAGCTATGCCCCTTTGACATAATTATTCTCCTTTCAATGAGCATATTAAGGTACCGCCAAATCCGATATCGTTACAAAAGACGTTATCCGGGAGCGATTTCAAGCGATGTGAGTGACACACAAACAATACAACTAACAGTAAAACTAACCCAGCGCAAAAAAGCGCTTATACATTATAGGGGCCTTTAGCCCAAAAAGTTCAAAATTTCCTTCACAAGTTCACTTTTTTTGCGATTTTCACCGGTTTCTGTGTCAGTGTAGACCCAATTCAGGCCCTGCCAACCTCTTAGCCAAGTTAGCTGTCGCTTGGCGAGCTGACGGGTGGCCGCTGTGCCTCTTGCAATTAAGGTCTCCATCGCTTTTGGATCTTCGCCATAATCACCGTCGAGATACTCCCAAACCTGGCGATAGCCTACGGCGCGAATGGCGGGCAGATCGCGATGTAGATCTTCACGATCATGCAGATGTTGCACCTCCTGCAGAAAACCTCCAACCAACATATTTTTAAAGCGATGCTCAATACGCTGATGCAACACGGCGCGGTCGCGTGGCGCGATAGCCAACTGAATTATTTCAAATTGCTGGATCAGGTTTTGTGCCTGCCGATCTTGCTCTTGACGCAACTGAGTCATGGTTTTTCCGCTGATGCGATAAACCTCCAATGCACGACTGATGCGCTGCGAGTGATTGGGGTGGATCTCTGCTGCGATATCTGGATCGACCTTTTCTAATTGTTGGTGTACGTAAGCCCAGCCGTGTTGCAACGCTTCAACCTCGATGTCTGCACGAACAGTTGCATCGGCCGCTGGCATATCCGCAAAGCCTTCCAACAATGCTTTGAAATACATCATGGTGCCGCCTACCAAAAGTGGCACACGCTCTTGAGCATGAATGTCCGCAATTTCATGCAGAGCATCGACGCGAAACTCAGCCGCCGAATAAGGGTCCGCTGGGTCGCGAATATCAATCAGCCGATGAGGCGCCTGCGCCAACTCCGCCGCAGAGGGTTTGGCTGAACCAATGTTCATCCCCTTGTAGACCAAAGCTGAATCCACGCTGACAATATCCAGTGGCAATTGCTGCCTTAGGGCAATGGCTAACTCTGTCTTACCCGAGGCAGTTGGCCCCATCAAAAACACCAATTTTGGCTTTTTCACTTCACTCACTTTATTAACCCACCGCTAGACATAACCACGGTGCTATTGCCCGCGCAAAAAAAGTTTGTCCAGCTCACCCAAACCAAGCAGAGTCCAAGTAGGCCGACCGTGGTTACATTGGCCACTGCGCTCGGTTGCTTCCATATCCCGCAACAGAGCATTCATTTCAGCGATAGACAGCTTACGATTGGCTCTTACCGAACCGTGACACGCCATCGTCGACAGAATCTCATTCACAAAGTGATCGATACGCTGACTGCTGCCATGCTGCATCAAGTCGGATAACACGTCTCGCACCAACTGCTCTACATTGGCGCGATTTAGCATCACTGGGATCTGTCGAATCAGCAAGGTTTCTGGGCCCGCACGCTGTAATTCAAAACCCAACGATTGAAACAACGTGTGATGCTCGTCTGCATAATCGGCTTCTTTTTGACTCACAGCGATGGTCTCGGGTACCAACAGGGGCTGAGCCTGAAGCCCCTCTGCTGCTATCGCCGTTTTCATGCGCTCATAAACGATGCGTTCGTGAGCGGCATGCATATCCACAACAATTAAGCCTTCCGCGTTTTCGGCCAAAATGTAGATGCCTTTGAGCTGCGCAATGGCAAAACCCAATGGCGGTATTGTCTCTTCATCCGAAGGCCCCGACGCAAGGCGAGAGGCTAATTCTGCGGCCGTGCTATTGGGTGAAACCGCTTGCGGCGAAGTGCCGTACAGCTGACCATAAGTTGCGAGTTTCTCTTGCACCTGAGCGCCGTCGCCGCCATACCCAGTATTCGCGTAACCGCTATACGGTGCGGTGCGCGATGGCTGAAAGTGCATGGATGACTGTTGCTTAAGCTCACCAGAGGTCGAGCTGGGCAACGCTTCACTAGAAGCCGGTTCTAATCCCTCCCGTTCTTGACGCTGAGCCAATTGATCTTTGGGGCGAACATCTGCCAGCGCCTTGTGCAAACTGCTGAACAAAAAATCATGCACCATGCGATTATCGCGAAATCGGACTTCGTGTTTCGTCGGGTGCACATTCACGTCTACGGAAGCTGGATCGACTTCTAGATAGAGCACAAAAGCAGGGTGACGGCCGTGAAACAGCACGTCTTGATACGCTTGCCGCACTGCGTGCCCCACCAGCTTGTCACGGATAGCCCGACCGTTCACATAGAAATGCTGTAAATCAGCTTGGCTACGGGAAAAGCTAGGCAGAGCCACCCACCCCCAAAGACGCAAGTCGGCACGTTCGATATCGATAAACAATGCGTTTTCCATAAACGCTGGGCCACACACTTGGGCCACACGACGCTCTTGTTCAATTTGTGAAGCGGCGGCGCGCCAGCTATAGATGGCTCGACCGTTATGACGCAAGTTGAAGCCCACATCAAAACGAGACAGCGCCAATTTTTTCAACACATCTTCAATGCGGTTGTATTCGGTTTTTTCCGTGCGCAGAAACTTTCGCCGTGCAGGCGTATTAAAAAACAGATCTCGGACTTCTACCGTAGTCCCCTGTGGGTGAGCCGCTGGAGAAACTTCCGTTTCCATATCTCGGCCTTCTGCCTTAGCGCACCAACCGGTACCACTGTCGTGACAATTGGTGGTAATGGTAAGACGAGACACCGAGCTGATACTGGCCAATGCCTCACCGCGAAACCCCAACGTCGCTACAGCCTCTAAATCATCCAACTGGGAAATTTTGCTGGTGGCGTGGCGACTCAGCGCCAAGGGCAGGTCATCCTGTTCGATACCACCACCATTATCCCGCACGCGCATCAACTTTATGCCGCCCTGCTCCACATCAACATCGAGCCGAGTTGCCCCTGCATCCAGACTGTTTTCCAGCACCTCTTTAATCACTGAAGCAGGTCGCTCTACCACTTCACCTGCAGCTATCTGATTCGCCAGTCGAGGGCTAAGCAGTTTGATTTTGGACATAATAATTTCCGACGTACGACGCCACAGACAGGCTATGACACGCAAATGAGTTTTTAAAAGAGCGCTTTAGGCATCAGGATGTAGGGATTTTCAACGTTTGTCCTACACGTATAACGCTGTCTGGCAAACGGTTGGCGCGCTGTAAATCGCGGATGCTAACATCGTAGCGGCGAGCAATGGTACTCAGTGTTTCACCTCGGCTGATGGTGTGCTCTTGTTCGCGCCCCGCGATTGCCGTACCGCCATTTTTCAAATACGCAATATAACTCCCCTCAGGGGGCAACGCCTGGAAATGCGCTTTCACACCAGAGAATATGGCCTTTGCCATGGTTTTTCGATAGTAACTGCTGTTGAGCTTTTTGGCTTCATCGGGGTTTGAAATAAACCCGGTTTCTACAAGAATACTGGGCACATCTGGTGATTTCAGTACCGCGAAGCCCGCTTGCTCTACTCTGGTTTTATGCAGCTTAGCCATCGAACCCATAGAGTCCAGCACCTTACTGCCAACTTGCAGACTGTTGCCCAATGTAGCCGTCATCGAAAGGTCTACCAGCACACCGCGCAAAACTTCATCTTTATCATCTAAGCTCAAACTGCCAGCGCCCCCAATCAAATCCGCTTCGTTTTCTTTTTGCGCCAAAAAACGTGCGGTTTCAGAGGTGGCACCACTGCGTGACAGAGCAAAAACCGAAGCACCACGCGCACTGGGGTGATCAAAAGCGTCCGCGTGAATGGAAACAAACAGATCTGCGCGTTTTTCTCGAGCAATATCGCGGCGCTTTCGCAACGGGATGTAATAGTCACCCGTGCGCACCAGTTCCGCACGATAACCGTCTTCTCGGTTAATCAGTTCAGCCAGTTCTCGACTGATGGACAACACCACGTCTTTTTCGCGCAATTTACGGCCACCAAATTTAGGGCCTAAGGCGCCAGGGTCTTCGCCGCCATGACCCGCATCGATGGCAATAATAATGTCTCGATGGTTGTTATGGGGTTGCACGATCTGCTGTACGGTCTTTTCGATGGAGGTTACCTGATCAAAAAGATCCACGACCAAGCGATCATTTTTATCTCCGTGTTTTTTCAGCACAAAGCTTTTCGGCTTAACCGTTGCCGAAAGATCAAATACCACTCGTAAATCACCACCATTGCGAGAGGCGCTGCGCACTTGTTTAATCGGTGTGTCACTGAGATCCAGCGATGTCCACGAGGTATTTAAGCGTGTCTGCTTAAGATCAATAACCAATCTAGATGGGTTATTCAAGGTAAACAATTTGTGTTCCACCGTAGCATCTAGGTCAAATACAAGACGAGTATGGTCCGGTGCGCGCCACAGGCGAACACTGTCAATGCCTGTGGCCAGCACTACGGGTGCAATCAGCCAAGCTATTAAGCCGATTGCCGTACCCATTAGTGTATTGCGTCGTATCATGATGCTTTCGTTACCTTTTGTGATATGCGACTTATTTTGCTCACCAGTCACATTCAGCATAACCAGACCCGATG
Organism: Pseudomaricurvus sp.; assembly: GCA_965656525.1. GTDB lineage: Bacteria > Pseudomonadota > Gammaproteobacteria > Pseudomonadales > Cellvibrionaceae > Pseudomaricurvus. Next base: position 163,254 of record CBFHKY010000005.1, read on the forward strand.
GGTGGTCATGTCATAGACACCACCGATTTAAAGTTAGCCAATATCAATCGACCTTGCTCGCTTGGGGCTGTTATGCACAGACGGCGTCCCGGCAGATCGGCCGATAACGATACCTCCAGATCCGCTACCGGCAGATACCCTTCACCTCGCACCGGCCACTCCAGCAGAGCAATACTGTCCTCACGAAAATAATCCCGAATACCCATGTATTCCAGCTCTTCCGGGTCGCCCAGACGATAGAGGTCAAAGTGGTATACCGTCAAGTCACCCAACTCATAGGGTTCAACCAATGTATAGGTGGGTGACTTAACCGCACCTGAATGGCCAAAAGCGTACAGTAAACCGCGGCTGAATGTGGTCTTACCTGCGCCCAAATCACCTTGTAAATAAATCACTTCACCGCCTCGGAGGCATTTCCCCAAAGCACGGCCTGCCGACACCGTAGCGGACTCATCCGAGAGAAAAGCAGAACCGCAAGCGACACGGTTAGATTTCATTACTCATCTCGCTATTTAATAAATGACGTAAATACGGCATAAGATCTGTGGCCAACAACCCGCGCTGCCCCTCTTCCTCTACGGCCAAGTCAGCTGCGGTACCGTGTAAACAGACCGCCAATTTTGTCGCAAAGCAGGGCTCTAGACCTTGTGCCAATAATCCCCCAATCACACCGCTTAGCACATCTCCCATGCCGCCAGTGGCCATGCCTGGATTGCCCACGTTGGCCACACTGAGTGAACCGTCTGGGGCGACTATGATGGTACCAGCACCCTTCAGCAATACCGTTCCGCCAAACTTTTGCTGCAAGGCAAGAGCCGCGGCAAAGCGATCCTGCTGCACATCTTCAGTGGAAACGTGCAGCAATCGAGCCGCTTCACCGGGGTGAGGCGTTAAAATCCAGTTGTCGCGCCTCTGTTCATCCAGTACTCGGCCTTCTGCTAATAAGTTTAAACCATCGGCATCCAATACCACGGGTAAGCCGCTGTTAGCTGCTTGCTGCAACATTTGCTCCGACCAAGGGCTCTGCCCCAAACCTGGGCCCAACACCAAACAAGAGGGTCTATCTAAACAGACTGCTAGCTCCTGCCCAGAGCTCACACCAAACACCATCAATTCAGGGCGACGAGCAATCAGTGGGGCAACGTGCTCTGGGCGAGTAGAAATACTCGTTAACCCCGCCCCCATTCGTGCCGCGGCCTCGCCAGCCATAGCAACCGCGCCCGCATAGCCGCGATCCCCGCCAACCACCATCACATGACCAAAGTTACCTTTGTGTGCATCGCCATCACGATCCGGCAGGTTTGGCAGTAAAGCGCTCAGCTGCAAACGCTCCGCACTGGGCTGTTGGGTGTCAAATACTGCCGCTGGCACGCCGAGGTCGGCGTACAACAACTTACCGGTTAATGCTGGCCCACGACCGGTTAACAGGCCTTGCTTTAAAGCAATAAAGGTCACGGTGACCGTGGCATGCACACCCGCGCCCAGCTGGCGCCCCGTGTCGGGACAAAGACCTGAGGGGAGATCCAAAGATAAAACGGGCAAACCTGAAGCGTTCATTCGCTCAATCGCCTTACAGTAGTGCTCTCGCACATCACCGCTCAAGCCCGTACCTAA
>CBFHKY010000006.1:0-16453 GCA_965656525.1 Pseudomaricurvus sp.
TACGCGGGCAAGGTCGATGCCACACTGATTGAATCTGTATTTAATAGCATTCCAGCGCAGCTATCACTTGTCAGCGATGAGTCGGTTAAACGCTTTAAATTTAAGCATGTGCATGAGCGTAAATCTCGTTATAGCGATTTTGAAACCGCGATCCATTGGCTTCACTGTTGCCGCTTAGCTTTGCCAAACTACCCTATCGATGGATTGCCGAAATCTCCGTTGGCGGCCTATAAAAAAGAAAATATGGTTAAACTGTTTCTGTTTGATGTGGGCCTGCTCAATCATATGCTAGGCAGCAGTTATAAAGAGATTAAGCAACAAAACTATGAACTGTCTGTTTATAACTACAGAGGCTATGTGGCTGAAAACTTTGTGCAACAAGAGCTCACTGCTATTGGCGTTGATCCAAGCTATTCATGGAATGACGCCCGCGCCGAAATCGAATTTATTTTGGCGACCGATGAAGGCGATATCGTCCCTGTGGAAGTCAAAAGTGGTAAACGTACAAGAGCAAAATCGCTGACCTCCTACGTTGAAAAATGCACTCCAAGTAAAACCTTTAAGTTAACGGGTACACAAGGCTCTTCAGCGTTAGAACAAACCAATATCGTGATGCCTTTGTATTTCACGCAGTATTTACCTCAGAGATGGTAAAAGCGCGTGGCCTAGCCCCCGAGGTCTACACAACATTACCTTATGGGTAACAATTTGTAGACCTGAATGCCTACCATTCGACACTCAGTCTTATCTCTCTTAGATACCATAGTATCCATATCGAGCTTATTTCTATAAAAATGGACACCATAATGTCAATTTTAGGTTAGACGAGTTTTCTGCTGACTCATAACCAAGAAGCTCCACTAAGGCTTCACAAAAACCAGTGGCACGCTTGAGGAACAAGCAGGCCTTGTTGAACGATCTCTTTTGGCGAGGTTATTGAATTTGTTAAAGACTAGGCCGCTACGCTGTAGGCCGATCAGAATGTGGAATACATACAGCAGGTAGGAATGGCGGCAGTGAGTGGCTTCACTGCCGCTTGTTTTGAGTTACTGTACTTGATTACTCGACTACGATGCGTGCACGACCTAGGTTTTGAATGCGTGCAAACGGAGTGTCGGCATCGCCATCACGCTGGCTGGCAACTCGAACGGTAACAAAATGGGTGCCTGGCTCGCTAAAGCTGACTTCTTTAGTCACGATCAGCTGGCCGTTTTGGGTATCGGCATCGTTTAAGTTCGCTTGGGTGGCAAAATCACCACTGCCGTCGAGATCCCATTCCACACTCACGATGCTGCCGGTGTTGTCGGGCACATCGATGCGAGCCTCTAACATGAGGGGCTCGTCCGTACTAACGTCAGCACGGCTGGCACCATTGGCGTTTAGGCTAACCACTGGTTGTATGCCTTGGCGCTCAGAAGCGTCCGCTGGTACCACAACTTGCCCGTTTACAACGTTATAGTGGGTGCTTGGCGCCGGAGCTTTGCCGTCTTCTACCCAAGCACTCAGGTCACGCAGAGCTTGCTGCAAAACACCTAAATAGCTCACGGTATGAGTTGGCTCTTTTTGCACGGTGAAGTCGCCGTGGTTGGCGTGATCGATCATCCAAACGCGTAAGTGGTCGTCGGTGGCGTCACCGAGGTGTTTCTGTACCTGTTGGCGATACCAGTCAGCCTGCCAAGGAAACGCTTCGGTATCGTGCAGGTTTTCAACCACAATCATTTTGCCATTAAATGCCCCAGTTTGTGGAACACCGGTAGCACCTTTCGACAGCATGGGGCCAAGAATTCGGCGCTGTGGATACATGGGTTCGCCGTCGGCATCGCGGAACTGATCCCAAACTTTATATTCTGGCCCAGGCACTTGATGACGGTGGTAGGTTTGAACCGCTAAAAAGCGAAGGTTATCAATCGTCACTTTGTCGCCGACTTTGATGTCGGCAAATAAGGCTGCGTTACGACCGTCTAGCAGTACGTAATCCCCACGAGTACGAGCGATCACCATACTGTTGCCTTGGGCGGCTCCGGTATCCGCTTTCATATCGGCACCCAAGATACTCTGTGGTATTGAGGTATCCAATTTTACCGCCACTGTCGCTTCGCTGGTGCTCTGATTCTGTTGGGTTTGCCAAGCATCGTCAGCACGCCCTTTAGGCGCACCAGCAATCGAGCTGACATCCAAGCCACGCTCACGCGCTTCTTTCAGGGTGAGAGTTTCAGCGATGCCCACTTGCTGTTGCACTTTACTCTTTTCGAGTGATTCTGAACCGTCATGACCTTCATAACCCGGTAGGTTCCAAAAATCTTCGAAATACTGTGGATCAATCATGGCAACAATGGGATAGATAACGGCAAACGCATGCAGCCCTAGATGCTCATGTAACTGCCATCCAGCTGGCGGAAAACCCATACCAGTGACTTCATCCAGCGCGCCTTGCTGTTCTTCATCTAAGAAGTCGGCCGGGGTGCGGTTTGAGCCCACATCCAGGGCATCGGCCACTTCGGGCAGGTCGTCACCCAACACACGCATGGCGTAGGTGCGAACGGTGAATATATTTGGCAACGACATCGGGGTGCCAATCACAAAAGGAACCGCGCCATCCCAAACACCGTCGGTGTTTTCCATTCCCGCTAAGGTGCGGTAACCACCGCCACTGCCACCGAAGGCATAGCCGTAGGGGCGTCCACTGTCGTAGATTTGCTCAGCTAAGTGACGAGAAAACTGCGCCGCTGCCGCATTGGCACGAAAGGCGCCAATGGTGGCGTCATTGCCGGGCTGCATTTGTCGGGCTCCGCCACCATTGGTCTCGATAAAGTAGGCACCGCTATCTATGGCAAAACCGATTTTATCGCTTTCACCTGTTTGCCCTTGTGACAGGTTTTCGCTGTCTGGCACGGGCGTGATGTACTGAAAAAAGCGCCCTTGGTACTGCTCTGCATCGGGAAAATAGAACGAGAAACGGGTATCCGTTCCGGTAAAGCCACCGTGTACATAACGGTGTTTCACCGGCTCTTCGCGCCACTCGTCTTGATCAATATACGGTTGCTGAAACATGTCTTCATTTTCTGTAAAGCCGCTTGCCTCTAGAGCACCGATGGCTACGCCGGTATCACTGGTTTTTGAAACCGGATCTTGGTGTTCTGCATCAGGGCCTTCTACCTCTGGGCTTTCTACCTCGGGACTACAAGCGTTTAACAGTGTCAAAGCAAAGCAGGCCGCCAGTAGGGCTCGGCAGCGTCTGCTTAGATTCGCGCGACGTGAATAAAGTGTAATTACTCGCATGATATTTTCCATCTCAATATGTACATGGGTGTTATTTTTTATTGTTATGGTGAAAGCGGCTTAATGAAGCGAAAGCCTCGTAAACCATAAAAGACGATGTAAACGTAACACAGCACAGGCAACAAAAACGACAACTGCAGCCCAAGACTGTCAGCCAGAACGCCCTGCATAAGAGGCACTAAAGCCCCACCAACAATAGCGCAGCACAATAAGCCTGAGCCTTTACCCGTTAATGGCCCTAAGTGCGCCAAACCAAGGCTGAAAATAGTTGGGAACATGATGGAGTTACACAGCCCCACCAACAACAGAGCGTAAGTCCCCCAGTGGCCGTTATCCACGATGGCAAACAAAACCAGCAAAGCAGCGGCAGTGGCGTTAAACCCAAGCACTGTACCGGGTTTTACACGGGTCATCACCCAGGCACCAATGAAGCGACCAACCATAGCGCCACCCCAGTACCAAGCAACGTATTGGGCCGCCGTTTGCTCGCTCATCCCCCTTTGTCCCACTTCGGTAATGTAGCTGATCATCAAGCTGCCAATGGCCACTTCGGCACCCACATAGGCAAAAATACCGACCGCTCCCAGCAATAAGTGCGGGTACTGCCATATCGAAAACGTGGTCTCTGCTACAGTGTTAGGCTCTGATTCAGCACGATGTGGTTCGGGTAAACGCAGCCAAGCCAGTATAAACGCCAGTGCGAACAGCGTGACCGCCAGCAAAATATAGGGCAACTGGACCGATGCGGCTTCCGCCAACCGGAACTCGGTCATTTCAGCGGGGGTTAAGGTTTCTGCCGGCATCAGGTGCGGTACAGAGGAAAGAATCAACCAGGCACCAAACAGGGGGGCAAGGGTTGTTCCTAGTGAGTTAAAGGCCTGAGTGAGAGTTAACCGACTGGAAGCCGTCGCTACCGGCCCAAGACTCGTCACCGCAGGGTTTGCAGACACTTGTAGCAATGTCACGCCACTGGCCAGCACAAATAACGCCGCCAAAAATAAAGGGTAAACGCGTAAATTGGCCGCCGGCAAAAACATCAAACAGCCAACCCCTGCCAGTATCAACCCAGCCATTAACCCGCGCTTATAACCAATGCGCGCCACCAAATTGCCCGCCGGTATGGACACCACAAAATAGGCACCAAAGAAACAAAACTGAATGAGCATGGCTTGGGTGTAGTTTAGCGCGAACACATTTTTCAGGTGGGGAATCAGAATGTCATTGAGTGAAGTGATAAAACCCCACATAAAAAACAAGCTGGTGAGCACCGCCATAGGAAAAGATGCCGACCGCGCAGGGTTTACAGCCGCACTGTCAGGCCCTGATTTGTGGGAGCTGGGGTTCATAGAAGTACCGTTATTGTTGTTGTAAAGGTAAAAACTTAAAACGAATGAGGGCAATATCCTAAAAGATTTGACACCGCTGTCAATCTATCTTGTAAAGATATTGATCACTCCTTGCCAATAATAGTCCTCATCGTAAGCTTTTTCGCACAATTAACGCCTATACACGGCCACAGTTACATCAGCGCGGGGGCGTTATCGTTATACTGTGTTGCCCAATTGCCACGTTACTGTAAGTTCACGCTGTGATGCCGATTATGCCAAGTTCAAAAATGTCCTCCGCCCTGCAAGCCGACGCCATGTTGTTGGTGGTTACCATACTGGCAGCGGCGGGGTGGATATTCTCCCGCGAGTCGTTGGCGGGGTTTTCCCCTTTAACGTTTATTGCCCTGCGCTTTACGGGGGCGGGCATTATCTTAGCACTGCTGTGTCGACGATCGCTGATGGGCTTGCGCCGTGAACAATGGCTGGCTTCTGTTCGCGTCGGGCTGCTTTTTGGCGCGGCCATGGTATTTTGGGTGCTGGGTTTAAAGTTTACCAACCACTTGGGGGTCGGTGCTTTCTTGTGCAGTCTTGGGTTAGTGATGGTGCCCTTTTTTAGCTTATTGTTTGGAGAAAGACCCAATCTGCATGCTTATCTGGCGGTACCCGTAGCATTGGCAGGTTTGGCCTGCTTATCGCTGGATGGCGAATTTCATTTGGGCGTTGCAGAAGGCTGTTTTCTGGCGGCAGCGCTGGTGTTTGCTTTGATGTATGTGATGAACAGTCAGGCCTCGGCCAAAATCCCAACCTTACCCTTGAGTGCCATTCAGCTGTTGGTCACAGGTGGCATCACAACGGTGGGAGCTTTTGGATTCGAAACCCCCAGTATTGATCAAACTTCATCCATCTGGGGTTGGTTCTTCGCTAGCCTGCTATTGGCCACGTGTTTACGGTTTGTGCTGCAAACCCACGCCATGGGGATGGCCGCCCCCAGTCACAGTGCGATTATCATGAACCTAGAACCGGTATGGACCGCCCTGCTGGCTATGGTTTGGCTCAATGAAACCATGAGCGGCCTGCAATTCAGTGGCTGCTTGCTGATTTTTGCCGCCATGTTGGTTAACCGCTGGCCTCTGCTGCGCCAGTGGCTCAGAAATGGATTGAAAGGGTAGTTCGGCACTTAAAACAGTGTCTTTAGTGTCGTTACCGCTGATCGCGTTGTTTGATGATGGCTTGGCCGCTGGAAGATGGTCTGTGTGCGCAAAACTGCTATTATTGCTTTTTTAGCGATGCGCTATTTTGTGTGTTTGTTTACCCCTCTGTTCAAGAAGGCCTTTACCAATGAGTTCACGCGGTACGCTTTACACTGTTTCTGCTCCTTCAGGCGCAGGCAAAACCACTCTGGTTAAAGCCCTGATCGAAAATACCGATCAGGTACAAGTGTCGGTATCGCACACCACCCGCGCTATGCGCCCCGGCGAGAAAGACGGGGTGAATTACCACTTTGTCCCACGTGACACCTTCCTAACCATGGTTGGCGATAATGCCTTTCTGGAGCACGCCGAGGTCTTTGGCAATTTGTATGGCACATCTACCCAATGGGTACGCGACACACTCGACAGCGGCATGGACGTTATTTTAGAAATTGATTGGCAAGGTGCACAACAAGTCCGCCACTTGCTGCCAGAAACCATCAGTGTCTTTATTTTGCCGCCATCGCGAGAAGAGCTCACCAAGCGCCTCACCGGTCGCGGGCAAGATGACAGCAGTATCATCGATGCTAGAATGCAAGAGGCCATCAATGAGATGTCGCATTACGTTGAAGGCCATTATGTGATCATTAATGACGATTTTGACGTTGCCCTGCAAGACTTTCAGGCAGTGCTTGTGAGTCAGAGACTGACTTTACAGCAACAACAAAGACGCCATGCATCATTACTGATGTCTCTATTGTCCTAATTGATCATTTTGCGTACACTGGCGCACTTTTTTCGCCCTGTAAGCTACGCTATATGGTAACCTTCGCGCTCACGCAGGTTGTCAGTATCTTATTTGTGGGCACCGAGCGGTAAAAATTATTACGTTACAACTCATTTAAGGCACAGAAAGAACCATGGCACGTATTACTGTAGAAGATTGTCTTGATCACGTAGATAACCGTTTTGAACTGGTACTGGTAAGCAGCAAGCGCGCACGCCAGCTTGCTGTAGGTGGTAAATCACCAATGGTGCCAGAGGAAAACGACAAACCGACTGTTATTGCTTTGCGCGAAATCGAAGAAGGTTTTATCGACGCCAGCATTCTGACTCAAAAAGACGACCAGGATGATGATTTCGAAGAGCTGATGATCGACAACTCAGCTCCGCAGTTGTAATTCAGACAGATTCCATTTGGGGTTGCTGGCAATATGGCACAACCCCAATACTAACCGACAGGACCCAAATGCAAACCCTAGAGTCCTTTAGCCATCGGCTCTCTTCTTATCTCGATCCACAGCAGATAAACAGCGTCAAACGCGCTTATTTCTACGCTGAGCAAGCCCACCGTGGGCAATCACGCCGCAGCGGCGAACCTTACGTTACCCACCCGCTTGAAGTGGCCAATATTCTGGCCGGTATGCACATGGATCATCAAAGTTTGATGGCCGCCATGCTGCACGATGTGATTGAAGATACCACCGTTAGCAAAACTGCCTTGGGTGAGCAATTTGGTACAGCCGTTGCCGATTTAGTAGATGGTGTGAGTAAGCTCACGCAATTTGAGTTTGAAGATCAGGCTCAGAAACAGGCGGAAAACTTTCAAAAAATGGCCTTGGCCATGGCGAAAGATATCCGCGTGATTCTGGTTAAGCTCGCCGATCGGCTGCATAACATGCGCACTCTGGGCGCTTTACGGCCTGAAAAAAAGCGCCGTATCGCCAAAGAAACTCTAGAAATTTATGCCCCAATTGCACAGCGATTGGGGATGAATAACATTCGTTTAGAGCTGGAAAACCGTGGCTTTGCTGCCATGTATCCACTTCGAAGTGAACGCTTACAAATCGCTTTAAAGACCGCACGCGGCAACCGTAAAGAGCTGGTCGAGAAGATTCAGAACGCGATCGAGCTGCGACTTGAGCGAGAAAAAGTTAATGCCTTAGTGATTGGCCGTGAAAAGCACTTGTACAGCATCTACAGCAAGATGCGCAGTAAAAAGAAATCTTTTAAAGAAATCATGGATGTGTACGCTTTCCGCATCATTGTGGACAGTGTAGATACCTGCTACCGAGTGCTCGGGGCGGTACACAACCTTTACAAACCGGTGATCACCGAGTTTAAAGATTACATTGCCATCCCCAAGGCCAACGGGTATCAATCATTGCACACGGTGTTGGTGGGCATGCACGGTGTACCCATCGAAGTACAAATCCGCACCAAAGAAATGGATGAAATGGCCAGCTCTGGCATTGCCGCCCACTGGCTGTACAAATCCGATGGTGGCAACGATGTGCCCAGTGGTACCAGCGCACGAGCCCGTCAGTGGATTCAAGGGTTGCTGGAAATGCAGCAGCGGGCGGGTGACTCTTTAGAGTTCATCGAAAACGTAAAGATCGATCTTTTCCCCGATGAAGTGTACGTATTCACTCCAAAAGGGCAGATTGTAGAGCTGCCAACCGGTGCTACACCCGTGGATTTTGCTTATGCTGTGCACACCGATATTGGGAACCACTGTGTGGCTTGTCGGATCAATGAGCGCTTGGCGCCCTTATCGCAAACCCTACAAAGTGGCCAAAAGATTCAGATTGTCACCTCCCCTGGTGCCCAGCCAAACCCCAACTGGCTAAATTTTGTCACCTCTGGTCGCGCCCGCAGTGGTATCCGGCATTTCCTCAAACATCAGCGTCATCACGAATCCATTAACTTGGGCCGACGTATGTTAAGCCGCGCTTTACTGGACAAAGGCGTAGACTTTAACGCACTGTCAGAAGAACACACTGAGCTATTGCTCAGCCACACCAACTGCGCCACTATGGACGTACTGCTTGAAGATATTGGTCTGGGCAATCGTGTGGCAAACGGCGTGGCAAAACTGCTTTCTACCACTGACGACACCGACAACTCAGATTCTTCAGACGACTATTCGCCATTAATGATCGAATCCACAGAAGGCCTGATGATCAGCTTTGCTCGCTGTTGTCGTCCCATTCCTGGCGATCCAATTATTGGCCATGTAAGCGCCGGCAAAGGGTTGGTGGTGCATCGTGATATTTGTCGCAATATCGCCGATTTTCGCGATAACCCAGACAAAACCAGTGCTGTCAGTTGGTCACCTAACGTGACCGGTGAATTTCTTGCCAATATCCGCGTCGAGGTAGAATCGGAGAGGGGCATCATCGCCACACTGGCCACCCGAATTGCCGAGCAGGGCGGTAATATTGAGCGAATCAATGTGGATGAGCGCGACGCCCACAACTCGGTAATCAAGTTTTGTTTGGGCATACAAAACCGTGTGCACTTAGCCAGAATCATGCGCCGCTTGAGATCTTTTCCGGCCGTTATCCGTATTTCTAGAACTCGAAATTAACTTAACCCTAAGCCGATAGGAAGGTTGCTGGCAGCTTGGTCGATTGAGCGCCGTCAGTAGTCACCTTCCGGTCTATGCCTAGACTCACACGTTATTCTTACTAACAGGCTTGGTTGCCTGAAGTTGTTTATAAGGACACCCCATGACTAACCGATCCATCATCAACACCGAAAAAGCACCTGCCGCCATTGGCACGTATTCACAAGCGGTTAAAGTCGTGAATACCGTGTATCTGTCTGGCCAAATTCCATTGGATCCAGCGACGATGGAGCTGGTAGAAGGGGATTTTTCTGCACAGGCACATCAGATGTTTAAAAACCTGAGTGCCGTGTGCGAAGAAGCCGGTGGTAGCCTTGCGAACATTGTGAAATTGAACATTTTTATGGCTGATCTCGGTAATTTCCCCGTGATCAATGAAGTGATGGCGCAATATTTTTCAGAGCCTTACCCAGCGCGAGCCGCCGTGGGTATCAGCCAATTGCCTAAGGGCGCTATGGTTGAAGCCGATGGCGTTATGGTGCTGTAAGCCTCTCAGCAAGCGGCAGAGGGAGGCGCAAGCCTCCGTTCTAGTGAAGTGCTGGCTTTTAATGAAGTGCTGACTCGGCAACTGGGTCAGCGCCTTGGTTGGCCACCACCACGCGCTGAATTGGAAAGATACATGTAAACGTACTGCCTTTGCCAATTTGACTTTGAACATCCAACTTAGCGCCGTGTCGCAACAGCACATGCTTCACAATCGCCAGACCCAAGCCTGTACCACCGGATTCACGATGGCGGCTGGTATCCACCCGATAAAACCGTTCCGTCAACCGTGGCAAATGCACAGGATCAATACCCTCACCTTCGTCACGTACCGCCACATTCACCCCCAGTGAGCTTTGTGTCACGGTGATTCGAATTTCGTTGCCATTTGGCGAATACTTAACAGCATTCAACACCAGATTCGAAAACGCGCTCTGCAGTTCTTTTTCACTGCCCAATAGCTGTAAGCCTTCGGGGCACTGTAAAAAGATTTTGTGGCCGCGCTCGGCCGAAAAGGTGGTGGCGTCCCCCTGAATTTGCTGCAATAGTGGCATTAACGTAACGGGGCTGTGCGACATTTTGGTGGTGTCGGTTTCTAATTTTGAAAGCGCAATAAGATCATTGATCAGCGCGTTCATGCGTTTACCCTGTGTCTCGATTTGCCCCAGTGCACGCATCCATTTTTCGGGCACATCTGGAGCCATCCCCAAGGTTTCTACATACCCCAAAATCACGGTTAGGGGGGTGCGCAACTCGTGGGAGACATTCGCCACGAAATCTTTACGCATTTGTTCCAGTTTGTGCATTCGTGTGACATCGCGCACCACCACTAAACGCTCACTGCGACCAAATGCCGTAATGTGGTACTGCAACTGAGTGGATTCAGATTGTGGCGCCGGCAAATCAAGCGGCAACTGAAAATCGTTCTTTTCGAGGTACTTAATAAATTGAGGGTGACGGATATAATTGACGACTGGGTGACCTTGATCGTCTGGGCGCAAGCTCAGCAACTGCGCTGCTGAGCTATTGAACCACTCTATATTGCCCCGCCCATCCAGTAGAACAATGCCTTCACGCAGAGCGGCGGTTGTCTCTTGGCCACGACGCACAACTTGTCTAAGGCGATTTTTCTCTCTTTGTTGCCGCTTTTGCAGGCGCACGATATTGTCGAAGATATCCCCCCAAATACCGCTGGCATCGGGGGCCTCTGCACGGCGAGGACTGCGCAGCCAACTGTCTAACCGATGAATCTGCCACATCATCCAGCCCATATACAGAGCGCCGCCAATGATGAGCGTCCATTCTAAGTAGCCATTGATCAACCCAAAAATAATGCACAGGATGGTGGACAATACCACCCGCCGACACTCGACGCTAAAGCCTCTGTTTAACAAAATATTGCCCTGATTGATTCGAAAACGACACTCGACGAAGGCGACACCGGAAGCCTATGCTGGATGACATCCGATTACCGTCACGACGACGACTCTATTACGATAGAGTCTTCTCGGCAACTTTGATGGAAAAACGATAACCTGCGCCGCGAACCGTTTGTACAAAGCGGTCGTGATCTTCCAGCTGTAACGCTTTACGAAGACGGCGAATGTGAACATCCACTGTACGCTCTTCAACATATACATTACCGCCCCATACGTGATCTAAAAGCTGGCTGCGGCTGTAAACGCGCTCTTGGTGGGTAAGAAAGAATTCCAACAGGCGATACTCTGTTGGGCCCATCTGAATGGGTTGGTCATTAATGGTAATGCGGTGACTCACTGGATCTAAGGTTAAGCCCTCTACAGAAATGGGGCTGCCTTCTGTGAGCGTATCGGTGCGTCGCAATACTGCTTTTAAACGAGCCACCAATTCACGGGGCGAAAACGGCTTAGTGATGTAATCGTCTGCGCCGACTTCGAGCCCTTGAACTTTGTTGTCTTCTTCGCCTTTGGCGGTGAGCATAATGATAGGTATTTGTGAAGTCACCTCATCGCGCTTTAAGCGTCGAGCCAACTCAATCCCGCTGGTGCCAGGCAACATCCAATCCAGCAAGATCAAATCGGGCTTGTTGTCGACAATGATGCCGTGCGCTGTCTGTGCGTCTTCCGCTTCCAGACACGTGTAATCGGCCATTTCCAGGGCAACCCGAAGCATGTCACGAATGGAAGATTCGTCATCGACAATTAATATGGTTTTCTGGGGCATGGTAAAGCCTTTTCGGTTATCTGATACCACCATTAAATAACGTTTTTGTGACTATTTTGTTACAGATTTAACCCATCACAAGAGAAAGTCTAACGCGATTCCCAAAAACAGCACGCCGCCGACCCAATTATTGTTAAGAAACGCTTTAAAACACTGGGAGCGATCGCCGTGGCGGATCAAGTATTGCTGGTAGGCAAACAAGCCTGCAGCGGCAACCACAGAGCAAACATACACACTGCCCAACTGAAAACGCTGCCCCATGATCAGCAACGTGACCAACACCATAACTTGCAGCAGACCGATTATCGCTCTGTCCATATCGCCAAACAGAATGGCCGTAGATTTAATCCCAATTTTCAAGTCATCCTCACGATCAACCATGGCATAGAACGTATCGTAAACCACTGTCCATAGAACCGCCGCGATATAAATTAACCAACAAATAGCCGGAACTTCACCCGTTTGCGCAGCGAAGCCCATGGGAATGCTCCAAGCAAAAGCGGCTCCCAACACCACTTGTGGCAAATGTGTGTAGCGCTTCATAAAAGGGTAGCAGGCTGCCAAACCCAGCGCTCCGAACGACAGTAACACCGTCAAACGATTGGTGAGCAGCACCAAAAAAAATGACACCGAACATAGAACAGCAAACAAAATCCAGGCTTCTCGTACGGAAACTAACCCTGTTGCCAGCGGCCGGTGACGCGTACGCTCAACATGGCCATCCACTTTGCGATCGGCAAAATCGTTAATCACGCAGCCTGCCGCACGCATTAACACCACCCCCAACACAAAAATGATCAGTACTCCCACGTCTGGCAGACCTTGCGCAGCCAACCACAACCCCCACAAGGTTGGCCACAACAGTAATAACGTACCAATCGGCCGGTCAAAACGCATTAAGCGCCAATAGTGGGGCGCTCGTAGTTTGGCTTCTGCCCAGAGGGTTTCCATGGTGCTTTCCTTTTATTTTGTGGCGCCATTAATTCTGGTTGCTTGGACCCGCATGGCTGGATCGCGAGGGTGACAGTGTTGCCAAGAAGTCGGGGAGAAATACCTCACTCACCAACAGTGGCTTGGTTTTTACATAGAAAACTGAGCGGCGGCCCCATAGCGACAGATCACAAGAGGCGCTTTTTACCGGTGCACTGTCGATAAAATAGCTGCTGTCTCGGCGAACTTGTGTTGGCAGCAGCGGCGTATTGGCATCGATACACGCTATCTGCATAGGCCCGCGACTCAGGCTAGGCTGACGAAACAACCAGCCACCCAGCGGTCGATCATCCAAATGCACCAACCGCCGTAACGAACCCGTCAGCGAGGCCGCTGGTAAAATACTGCGGGCCCATACCCAAGGCTGATCGCGCCCCAGTAAAATCACTTCACGGATCAAAACTCGCGCCCTTGGCGACAACCTCAAGATTCTGGCTTCATCTGTACTGGCACGGCCCCAGCGTTGCGCCAAGATTTGTACGCGAAAATGGTGACCACTGTGATGTTGCAGCCTCGCAGTGAGTGAACCGCGATCCATCAACCACTCGTTCAATGGGTCGCGATGGTACAACCGGCGGGTAGCCGCGGGCAACCATCGGCCAAAGGCAGGGCGATTATTTCCGTATCTGGCGTTTAATGACATAAAAACTTCATTTCTTTGGCGAAAGGCGGAATTTTCAGCACAAAAGGGCCTTTAAGGTCTTTACCGCCTTAAAGCCAATTGGTTTAATGACTATCGATAATAACAAAAACTGTGATCCTAAAGGACATTCCTATGCATAAGAGCGATCTTGTAGAATCTGTAGCCAACGTAACTGACTTATCCAAAGACAAGGCTAACGATGTTGTGTCTGCTATTCTCGAAGAAATTACCAATGCGCTAAGCCGTGATGAGTCAGTTAACCTTATAGGTTTCGGCGCATTCACTCAGAGACAGCGCGCGGCACGAGCCGGCCGCAGCCCCAAAACCGGTGAAGCGATTCAAATACCAGCCAGCACTTCTGTGGGCTTCAAGCCAGGTAAGGCGCTAAAAGATGCGGTAAACTGATTTTGTTTGAGAAATCACCCCCAAAAAACGAAAGCTTATGCTTTCGTTTTTTTTGATTGGCAAAAAGGAACACCATGACTCTGACCAACCGTATTTTGCTGGCCATGCTGACAGGGCTCACCGTCGGCGTTTTGATCAATTGGGCCAATACTTATGGCTGGTTAGGCGCTACCGCAAATCATTGGCTGGACCAGCTCTTCGTCAACGGTATTTTCGATACCGTAGGGCGTATTTTTGTCGCATCATTAAAGTTGTTGGTGGTGCCATTGGTGTTTGTGTCACTGGTGTGCGGCACCAGTAACCTAGGTAGCAATGCGCGCATGGGCGCTATGGCAGGGAAGACCCTAGTCTTGTACATGCTCACTACCGCCATTGCTATCACCATTGCGTTATTGCTGGGGCAGATCATGCGTCCAGGTGATGGTATTGGCCTTGGTGAAGCATCCACCTTTACAGCAACAACCTCACCATCCCTGAAAGACGTAGTGGTAAACATCTTCCCCAGTAACCCGTTTCAGGCAATGGTGGAAGGCAACATGCTGCAAGTCATTGTGTTCTCACTGTTAATGGGGCTCGCACTGGCCAAAAGCGGTGACAGCGGCCAGCGGATTCGTAAATGGTTCGAGGATTTCAACAGCGTAGTGATGAAAATGGTCACTATGCTGATGGAACTTGCCCCTTACGGGGTGTTTTGTCTGCTGGCCAAGCTATTTGCCGGCTTGGGAGCCGGTGCCATTGTGGAGCTGGGGTTCTATTTTATCACCGTCGTGCTGGCTCTATTGCTGCATTGCTTTGGTGTGTATAGCTTAATCTTGAAGCTGATGGTGCGCGCTAACCCTCTGTTGTTTTTCCACCACTTACGCCCCGTTATGATGTTCGCGTTTTCTACGTCTTCCAGTAGCGCGACTCTGCCCGTAACGTTAAAAACCGCTGAAGACAAACTCGGGGTTGATAGCCGTGTCGCCGCCTTTACTGTACCTATGGGCGCCACGATCAACATGGATGGCACCGCCATCATGCAAGGTGTCGCGACCGCTTTTATCGCTCAGGCCTACCAAGTGGATATCGGCTTGGCAGGCTACCTAACGGTTATCCTTACAGCGACACTAGCGTCAGTTGGCACGGCGGGTGTGCCGGGTGTGGGTTTAATTACCCTCGCCATGGTCTTGCAACAGGTCGGTTTACCCGTAGAAGGAATCGCGTTGATTATTGGAGTAGACCGACTGTTGGATATGATGCGCACCGCAGTGAACGTCTCTGGCGACTCCATGGTGAGCATGATTGTCGCCAACAGTGAAAAAATGTGGAACCGCTGGCGCTTTGAACAGAGCGATCTAAAAAGCCTGCAACCTCACCAAATGAGTGAAAAATCTGATTAACAAAATCTAAGCCGAAATTTGCTGGATAATGCTGTTTAAATCGCCAGACGCTTCAAGAATGGTCGCCACGGTTTGCTCAGCTTTTTCTTTATCTAGGTGTAAATCGGCGTAAATTTCATCCGGTATGGGCACTACTGGCCCCTGACCAATACCGTGCTGTTGCAAGAGCCGCTGAGCCACCAGTAACAGCTTAGCGTACTCCCCGTGCTCCATATCCGCCTTCTGGCAGTTTTGACGGCGCAAGGCGACAACAACCTCATCGGGCATATGCCAAAGCTCCATGAGCCATGCCGCTAATTGATCACGGGTCACACCCAGATAGTAAAAATCCACTAAATGTGGCGGTGCGTGCTGGTTGGCTTCTATGGCCCGAGAGATCGTAGAAAAATACGGGGGGAACACCTCGGCCAAAATTAACCAGCCAAAATTGTGCAACAACCCCGACAAATAGGCCATACCAAACCCTGGGCGCTGCTCACGTGAAATAGCGGTCACCAAACCTTCCACCAACGCGGCGGTGTACACCGACTGCGTCCAATAAGGGGTCTCGCCGACCGGGCCGTCTTTGGGCAGTGACAACGTTTTACCCAATGCTAGGCCCAGTGCCAAATTCAACACCATATCAAAGCCCAGTACTCGCACAATGGCGTCGTGAATGGATTTAATTTTCCCCGGTGCGGAATAATATGGGGAGGATGACCAGCTCACCACTTGAGCTGCCAAACTGGGGTCTACTTCCACCACATTGGCCAAATCACTGACATCGGCGTTCGTATCCACGCGCAGTTTAATGATCTTCTGGGCCGTATCAGGTAATGGGGGTAACTCTAGGGTGTCTTCTAGGCGCTGGCGTATGCGTTTACCGGTAAACGACTTCACTGCAAGAAAAATGCTGTCTTCGTCGTGGGTACAAGCCTCCAGCTTACGCTCTAACTCATCAAGCCGTTTGCACACTTGAACCACTTGAGCATCTTTCATTAAGGCTTCAAACGCCTGACCAGATAACCGTAAAATCGATTCAGTACCAGAGTCCAGCAGTACTTGCTCGCGCTCCAGTAGGTGTTTATCTACAACGGTCACAACCTCACTTTGCAAGGGCAGCGCCGGTACAGCAGTCACGTTGTGTTTCCTAAAAAAGGATTGCA
>CBFHKY010000006.1:16553-18827 GCA_965656525.1 Pseudomaricurvus sp.
CTCACCATTTCTCATAGGCCGCAAGTCATGGCGATTCAAAGATTGCTGTAATTGCTTTGGGTCTAACAAACAATCGGCAGGGAACAACACCTGCAACACGCCCTGATCATCGGACATGAGCAAAGATTTGGCGGCACCTTGATGGCGCAAACGCTGCTCACGCAGGGGCACCTCAGTGACGTGAAGATCAATAATTTCATCAACAAGCGCATAGGCTACCTGCTGTTTTTCTAACAAATGTTTAACACTGGTGGCTAAGGGCACGCACTCTCTCCTTTACAACTCTCGGAAACCACAAGACATCCTTAGTCTTGCATCAAGTGTAGACGAGCTTTTACAGGAGAACAGGCGCCACTTCACACATTGGCGTAATTTTCACTGTCACCCAGCCAACGGATAATAAGTGCCTCAGCGTTGTCTGGGTACTGTTGCAAAATGGCGGTAGCCACCTCTTTAATTCTGGGCAATAAATGGCCGTCACGTTGTAGATCCGCCAACCGAAAATTCACATCGCCAGTTTGGCGTGTGCCGAGTACTTCACCAGGGCCCCGTAATTCAAGGTCTTTTTCTGCGATGGCAAACCCGTCGTTGGTGGCACGCATGGCATTAAGCCGTTCTTTTGCGTGGGCAGACAGCGGGTTGCCATACAACAACACACAGTGACTTTCTGCCTGGCCGCGGCCGACCCTTCCCCGCAATTGATGCAGCTGTGCCAAGCCCAAGCGCTCCGGGTTTTCGATGATCATCAGGCTGGCATTCGGAACATCCACCCCCACTTCGATCACGGTCGTCGCCACCAATAAATCCACATCCCCCGCTTTGAAGGCTGCCATACGCGATTCTTTTTCGGCGGCCTTTAACCGCCCGTGCACCAACTCTATTGATAATCCCGGCAAGCTGTTAGTGAGCTCTTCAGCCGCTTCTTCGGCCGCTTGGGCTTCCAGCGCTTCTGTTTCTTCGATCAAAGTGCACACCCAATAGGCTTGGCGCCCTTGCTGGCAAGCGGCGTTCACTCGCGCCATCACATCGTTGCGGCGTTCTTGGCTGATGGCTACCGTCGCTACGGGTGTGCGACCAGGAGGAAGCTCATCGATGATGGAGCAGTCCAGATCCGCGTAAGCGCTCATGGCCAGCGTACGCGGGATCGGTGTGGCCGTCATAATCAACTGATGAGAGCGCAAGCCTTCACTGGACTTGTGTCGCAATGCCAAGCGCTGATGTACGCCAAAACGGTGCTGCTCATCAATAACCGTGAGCGCTAAATCAGCAAAGTTCACTTCATCTTGAAACAGGGCGTGGGTCCCCACAATCACTTGTGCCTCGCCACTGGCTATCTTGTTCAGCTGTTCTCGCCGCTGTGCTTGTTTTTGACGGCCGCTCAACCACGCCACCTCGATGCCTAAAGGATTAAGCCAAGCGCTGAAGTTTTGCCGGTGTTGCTCGGCGAGAATTTCTGTTGGTGCCATGATCGCGGCCTGTCGACCGTTACCGACAGCTTGTAATGCGGCCATCGCCGCAACCACCGTTTTGCCTGAGCCGACATCTCCCTGAACCAAGCGCAACATAGGGTAAGGTCGCGCAAGATCGGCTGATATTTCAGCGGCCACATGAGCTTGCGCATGGGTAAGGGTAAAGCCCAGCTGTTGTGTAAATCGATCTAACAGCAGGGTAGGTGCTGGCAGCGGCTCTGCACCCGCCGACTGAATCTTTTCTCGCACCCGCAGCAAACTCAAGTGATGTGCGAGCAGCTCTTCGAAAGCCAATCGCTGTTGATACGTGTGGCTGCCTTCTAACAGCTCGTTCAAAGGCGCATCTTTTGGTGGGTGGTGTAAAAACTCGATGGCCTCAGCCAGTGGGTAGGCTTGGCGACGCCAGAGGTTATCAGGGATAAGCTCTTCTAAGGAGTGGCTACCCATTAGCCCCAGAGCTTGTTCGGTAAGCCCTCGCAGACGAGCCTGAGTAAGACCGTCAGCGGCATGATACACCGGTGTTAGGCGCTGCTCTAAGGGCAGCGGCTTGGCCTCATCCAAAAACTCATATTCTGGGTGGTAGAGCTCCAGACCTGACACGCCCCTTCGTGTTTCACCAAAGCAGCGCAGTTTTACACCAGGTACCAATCGGGATTTCTGCGCACCCGAAAAATGAAAAAAACGCAGCGTAATCAGTCCTGTTCCATCCTGTAAGCGGCACACCAAACTGCGGCGGCGACCGTAAACCACATCACTGCCGCGCACCTCGCCCTCAATCACCACACTGGTCATCGGTGCCAGACTT
>CBFHKY010000006.1:18927-83499 GCA_965656525.1 Pseudomaricurvus sp.
GTAACATCCAGCTGTGCGAGGGACGGAGCGTGAGGTTGGCCGCGTGACACTACTGAGGGCTGTTCAGACATAGGCAACCATCAGTGACGGATGGAACATTGGTTGATGGCTTGGCGCAAGCCGTCAATGGCCTTATGCCGCGGAAAGCTCGCACGCCACGCAAGCGCTACGGTGCGCTGTGGGGCAGGCTCGGCAAACGGTCTTGTCACCAGTAGACCTGTGGCATAGTGTGAAGATTCCGCCGCCGACATGGGCAGAATAGTGATACCCAATCCGGATGCCACCATGTGCCGCAATGTATCCAAAGAACTTCCTTCGGCTGCGACCTTAGAAGGCCGTTGATTTTCCAGTGTGGGCTTCAGTTTGGGAAACGCTTCCAAAATCTGATCGCGAAAACAATGACCGTCACCCAGCAATAGCACATCGTGTTCCAGTAAGTCCTCCCCAGTGATCGCTTGCTTGGCAGCCAGTGGGTGATCGTGGGTCATCAGCACCATAAAAGGCTCATCGTAGAGAGGCTGGGTGACGACATCTGGCTCCTTAAAAGGCAGTGCCACAATGATGGCGTCTAGCTCACCGTTGCGCAGCCGTTGACGTAACGTCGAAGTGTAGCCCTCTTCAACGTACAATGGCATTTTGGGGGCCAGTGTTTGCAGCTGCGGAATAAAGTGCGGCAGCAAAAACGGACCAATGGTAAAAATTGCCCCGACACTTAAAGGGCTGCTGAGTTGATCTTTACCTTCGTTGGCCATCTCTTTAATTTCGGCCACTTGCTCTAACACTTTCTGCGATTGTGTAATGATCCTTTCACCCAGCGGGGTCAGTTGGACACGACTTTTTGAACGTTCAAACAGCGGTACGCCCAACTCTTCTTCTAGTTTTTTGACCGCAATACTGAGTGTTGGCTGCGACACATAACAGCGTTCAGCAGCCCGACCGAAGTGCTGCTCCTGTGCGAGAGTCACAATGTAGCGAAGTTCAGTCAACGTCATAGGTTTCACTCAGGATTGTCTATTTCGAAAGCATTTTGGCACAAACTGGCTATAGACGAGAACTATTGATTTTCTTACCCTTGATAAATTCATCGACGGTCTTTGTGGTTCAGTTTTTGGCTCAGATTCACCGTGCACACACACCGCTTAAACAAACGGCACAGAACAAAAAGGTAATTACAATGGCCTCAACGGCAGCTCATACCAACACAAAGACGACAGTAGCTATTTTAGGTTGCGGCGACCTAGGCGCGCGCCTTGCCGATCAACTGCCTGCGTCACACTTCTCGGTTGTGGGCTTACGCCGTCGCCACCTACCGGCAACACCCGACATTGAATATCGCTCAGCGGATATGCAAAACGCGGCGGCTTTATCTTCCGCTCTACCCAGCACACCTGAAGTGATTGTCATGACACCCACACCGAGCGCTCGAACGGATGAAGGTTATCAGCAGGCTTATGTGGGCAGCGTTCAAGCATTACTCGACTACCTTCAAGGTCGTCAGCCGCCGCAACTGATATTGTTTGCCTCCAGCACCGGGGTTTATGGACAACAACAAGGCGAGTGGGTTGATGAAGCGTCAGCGACGGAGCCCACAGGGTTTACCGGTCGTCGCTTATTGGAGGCTGAAGAGCTGCTACAAAACAGTGAATTCAACAGCTGTGTGATTCGTTTTGCCGGTATTTACGGGCCCGGTCGGCAGCGTATGATCCAGCAAGTCAGCACCGGTAAGATCAGCCCAGCTGAACCACCCGTTTATGGCAACCGTATTCATGCTGACGATTGCGCCGCCGTATTTACCCACATCATAACGCTACACCAGACCTCACAACATCCGCCGAATCGGGATTGTTATGTGGCCTGTGACAGTGACCCAGCCACGCTGCATACGGTACACCATTGGGTGGCCGACCAGCTGGGTGTGAGCCAAGCACAGCGCTATGAGGCCGACGCAAGTGATCGCGGCAGCAAACGCTGCAGCAACCACAAGCTCCTGACCAGTGGATTTCAGTTGCGCTATAGCAGCTACCAACAAGGGTATCCCCCCATCATCGCCGAGTACTTAGCCCATGCACACAACCGTTAGCAATCTGGCAATCACCCTGCTCGACAGCATACATCAAGTGGCTGCCAATGATTGGGATGCACTGTGGCTTAACAGCAACGATGGCCCTCTGCCCAATCCATTTCTGACTCATCGATTTTTAGCAGCACTGGAAGACAGCGGTTGCACCGATGCCGAAAGCGGCTGGGAGCCCAAACACTTGGTGATTCATACCCAAGATGATACCGGTACGCAGCGATTAGTGGCAGCCATGCCGCTGTACCAAAAAGCACACTCCTATGGCGAGTATGTGTTCGACTGGAGTTGGGCCGACGCCTACCATCGCAACGGCTTGAACTATTACCCAAAACTGCTATCCGCTATTCCATTCACGCCTGCAACTGGGCATCGCTTGGCTGTCGCCGAGTCGTTAGACGTAAGCGCCATTACCACTGCTGTGCATGACTTCCTTGCTCACTACTGCCAGCAGCAAGCCCTGAGTGGCTGGCACTGCCTGTTTTTACCACAGACTCAAACCAGTGGCTGGCAACAAGCTGGCAGTCGCACTCGCACGGGCTGTCAATTTCATTGGTATAACCGAGGCTTTACTTCTTTTGATGAATTCTTAGAAACCTTTAACTCGCGCAAACGCAAAGCTGTGCGCAAAGAGCGCCGCCAAGTCACCGAGCAAGGGGTGACATTGGTGCGTCTGACCGGGGATGAAATTACAGCGGCTGACTGGGATCGCTTCTACCGCTTCTACCACACCACGTATTTTAAGCGCAGCGGCAACAGCGGCTACTTAAACAGAGCGTTTTTTGAGCGCATTGGGCAGTGCCTAGCAGACCAACTATTGATGGTGAATGCCATTAAGGATGGTGTAGTCATCGCCAGTGCTTTGTGCTTTTTTGACAGCCACCATTTATACGGTCGCTATTGGGGCTGCATGGAAGAAGTCTCTGGGTTGCACTTTGAAGCTTGTTATTACCAAGGGATAGAGTTCGCCATCGAAAAAGAGCTAGCCGTCTTCGACCCTGGCGCACAGGGGGAGCACAAAATACAGCGGGGCTTTGAACCCACATTGACCTACTCACAACATTGGCTAACCGATCACCGCTTTATGGATGCTGTGGATAACTTTCTGCAACAGGAGACACCCGGTGTTCAAGCGTATCAACAAGATTGCAGCCAATACCTGCCTTTCAAGCAGACCCCATAATAAGCAGTCTGAGCCACCCTCTACGGGTGGGCGGTTTTTCGAAACACCAAACAGCGATTGTTGGAAGGCATCGCGATGTCTTCCAACAACGACAGGCCTTCTGTGGCAGCTGCGTCACAGATCGCTTCAAAGTCTCGAATAGCACGGTGTGGTGCCTGCTGCTTAAGCAAGAGGTTAAACTGTGCATTGCTTTCACTGGTAAAGCGGCCTTCGTAGTTAAAAGGCCCATATACAACAAAAAAGCCGCCCAGGGGCAGTACGTATTTTACGCCAGCCAACATGGCCAACACTTCGTGCCAAGCCATGATATGAGCGGTATTGGCCGTAAACACCGCATCGAACATACTGTCTGGCCAAGGCCCACTAGCAACGTCTAAAGGGATAGGGGCCTTAAGGTTGCTCCCTGAGTACTCGTTTAACCACGCATGAATGCCCGCATGGTTCTCTGGTAAATCGCTAGTCTGCCAAACCACGTGGGGTAAGTGCTCAGCAAAAAACACCGCGTGCTGCCCTGTGCCTGTACCCACCTCTAAGACCGAACGCGCTCTTGCAAGGTAGTGCTCCAATACACGAAGAATAGGCTGCTTATTATTTTCACAAGCGGGTGAAAAGGGCTTCTCTAACATGGCATCACCTACATCTTCTTTCGTATGAGCCCATTACTGTCTACGACTGTCGGCTGGATTTCAATCTCTTCTTTGAGGTAAGCCTAATTCGTTACGCCACCTAACCACGTGGCGTAAGAATTCATCACTAATAAGCGGGTTATTAAGGTAAATAGCGCGACGATCTTTCAGCTTTAATTGCTCTAACAGTTGATTGTGTGTCGCCAAAAAGTAATCTTCATAGGCACCATTCAACAGCGCACGTCGCAAACCAAGTTCAATTCTAGCGGCCAGCGCAGGGTTTTTTCTGCTGGTAAAGAAAGTAGACGTTGATGGATAAATAAAAAGCAGATTAGGCTCAATCATCAAATCGGGTGTGCCGTGGCTATCCATATCCGATGTTACTTCATTTACCCCCCGCAAAAAGCAGTGAAAGCGGTTGGCCGCTAGCATAAGAAATAAGTTATCGAAATTGACCGATGTGGCTACAGGTAAGCTATTATTGCGCAAAATGTCGGTATCCGGCCAATGCGCATTCTGACCAAATACAATACCGTTATTTAACAAATCCTGATGGCTGCGCACACCTTCAAAACGCGGTTGCTGATCACGACGAATGATGCAC
This sequence comes from Pseudomaricurvus sp., assembly GCA_965656525.1. Classification (GTDB taxonomy): domain Bacteria; phylum Pseudomonadota; class Gammaproteobacteria; order Pseudomonadales; family Cellvibrionaceae; genus Pseudomaricurvus. Next base: position 23,415 of record CBFHKY010000006.1, read on the forward strand.
ACTCGATAGCCAATCAAGCCTCTATCTGACACAACCCTTACGGGTAATAGGGATCTTTCACGCTCTTCATTAATGACCGCATTAATCACATCCACTGACGAAGACTTGTCTTGCATGATGGAAGCCAAAGCCCGCTGCTGATTGACCTCTTCCCCTCGTACAATTTTATAAGGGCCGTATTCGTTGACTGTTTGCTCCAGTGCTAGCTCAAGCAGCTGACGTGTGTGAGAACTGTCGTAATTGCGATACCAGAGTGTGACCGTATCGACATTTTCTTGCGCACAGGCCAGCACACTAATAGACCCTATTAGCCCAGCCAATAACCAAATTGCGCCGCGACTCACGGTTGGTACTCCAGTGCTCGAATATCATCAAAAGCTTCTAGTTCTGGGGATGGATCTGGGTGGTTTAAAAAAATTTCTCGCCGCCCAGATAAATTCAACTGCTTTAACTGGTCACTGAGCAGACGATGCAGCAAGGCGTCGTAGCTGCCGTCCTCTAGCGCACGTAATAGGCCAAGCTCTAACCGAGTGGCTAATTCGGGTTTCGATTTATGAACGTACACCACTCCCGGCTGAATGTAACGCACCATAATCGACGACTCGATTTCTAAGGTCTCTGCAAACTTTTGATACTCCGGGACGATTTCTTGGGAGCCTCGCAAAAAGCAATCACACTGACCCTCCTGCAACATAGTAAATAAAGCGCTGTACTGAGTAGAGCCCACCACAGGGATACCGTTGGCTGTTAATATGTTCATGTCCGGCCAATCGCTGCCTTGGCATACCTTCACATTCTGCTGTTTGAAATCAAAAGCGGTACGCAAATCTTTAAAGCGCAATGCATCGTTTTTGCGCATCAAACACACGCGATAGCCCAGTAAACCTTTTAAAATAGGAAAGCGAAGCGTGATGAACTGTTGATCCCATTGAGCAGAAGTCGCCACACTCATAATGTTCAAACCTTGTTGTTGCAAGAGCGAGTGCAGGGCTTCGTTTTGCTCCATAGGTTCTGAGCGAATAATGTAACTGGGAGGATAAAGATCCGTGGTCTTATCTAGGGCTAACTGCAAAAATTGATCAACCGGTGCCGTATCGAAATTTCGGTTCCACAACGTCAACGTCGATTGCGCCCAAGAGCCGGAAGATAATAACAAACTCAGTATTAGGGCCGCACTGAAGAAGGGTCTCAACCGGTTATTGCGGAAACTGTACAAATGAAAGCGATGCCATAGAGCCTGAAACCTATGTAGATTAGTCTTGTCTTTAGCAGGCTTTTCCATTGTTGTCTGTTGCCGTGTATTGAAACTGATTTTGGACTGTATCTTTTGCCCTAACGGATAACAAGCTTACAAGATCAGTAAAAGAATATTAGCGGCTCTTACTTATAAATTTGGACAACGCTTCAAATTTATCTGGATCATTATCCACAAACTGTATCGTAAACTTTATGATTTTCGTGTCCATTTTATTTTCACCGGCCGCCATGCTGCTCAAATAACCGTTTACACGGGCCACCGTACCATCGCCTATTTCGATGTCTACTACCGCCTGATCAAACAAATAAGGCAGCGCATCTTGTCGTGGCATAAGACCACTGAAACTTTTTAGAGTGATATCACGCACCACGCACGCACAGGTTAGCTTTGGAAAGCGCAATTGCGCACGCGCTTTTGAGGCAGGCTTAACTGGCTTTGATGATTTTTTTGTGTCTACTGCGGCACTAGAAGAACCTCCAGTGAGAGCAGAAACACTCTCACTAACAGCCGAAGAGGCAGTGGGAGGAGTTGCTTTTCCACCGCCGGTCAAAACGTCAATGGAACCAAAGCCTGTATCGCGCCCAGTTTTGGATTCTGAAAAAGCATCTTTGGGGCTTTTCCCGATTTTTTGTAATTGTTTATGCACCTTTCTTAGCAGCTCGTCTGAAGAAAAGGGTTTAGTAATAAAATCAGACACACCACTCTGTACCGCTTTGACCACATGGTCTTTATCACCACGGCTGGTCACCATAATAAACGGTGTGTCTTTTAAAGCCTCCTGTGAGCGCACCCAACATAAAAATTCTTCGCCGGTCATACCGGGCATTTCCCAATCGCTGAGAATCACATCCACGTGTTGTTTACGCAACTGTGAAACGGCTTTACTGCCGTCTGTCGCATCGTATACCTCGCATCCTGGGATTCGATCCCTTAACTGCTTCTTTATGGTATCGCGAATAAACGTTGCGTCATCAACCACTAAAAATCGTATTGCCATAGTATTGATCGCTTATGTTCTAAAAAGTCGCCATCTCATTAAGAAAGTTCGATGGTTTCATCGTTGTCCAAACTGAAAACCTTGCACTAATTTTTTAAGCTGATGAGCCTGATCTTCTAGGCGGCCACTCACTAGAGTGCCTTCCTCAGAGCTCTTTGCCGTATCTTTTGTGGCATCATCGACCACAATAATATTGCGGTTTATTTCCTCACAAGCTTGCGACTGTTCTTGCGCCGCATAAGTGATGTTCGTGATCATTTGATGCAATTCTGTTGTTGTCGTTGTGGCTGTATTTAAGCTTTTAGCAATATCATCAAACTGATTATCTACCATGCTAGCTTGCTGATGACCGGCTTCTATGACGGTCACCGCTTCACCTGATTTCCCCTGTAGGCGTAGGATCATCTTTTGTATTTCTTCTGTGCTTTCATGGGTGCGCTGTGCCAGCGTTCTCACTTCATCAGCGACAACAGCAAAACCACGGCCTTGTTCGCCTGCTCTTGCGGCTTCAATGGCGGCGTTCAATGCCAGTAAATTCGTCTGCTCGGCAATGCTTTTAATCACATCCAGCACATGGCCTATATTTTTACTTTCTAGCGCCATGCCATCCATAACCTCAACCGCTTGTTGCATATCCTGTGATAACTTTTCTGTATGCTTACGGGATTCGTTCACCTTCTCATAACTGGCTGTTACGGCAGACAAGGTATGCGTGGTAGCTTCTGATGCAGTTGCTGTGTGGCCTGAAACCTCTTGCGCCGAGGCATTCATTTCGGTTATGGCTGTTACAATTTGCTGTGTTTCACTGAGCTGGTTTTGAACATTGATGGATATCTGTTTTGCCATGCGAGAAATGGCTTCGGAATCATTCCACAGCTCACTGCTTAGCTTGTCTACATCACCAACCGTTTGGTTAAAACGTTGTGCCAATTGATTAAAACTGTTACCAATTTCTTTGGTTTCATCTTGCGATTTCAGGTGAATTCGACTTTTAAGATTACCCGATACCAGCTCCTGTGAAGCTACGACAATGGTATCGATAGACATTCTCACAGATTGGTAAAATGCCACGTATAAATACACAATAACGACTAATGAGATCAGCACTAACCCAATGATAAACACCATAGTGTTGTAAGATTGCTCGATTCTTTTTTGCAACAGATCCTGAAGTAGAATCAAGCTGCTGTCATAGACTGTGAAAAAGCGTCCGATAACATCGGTACCCTGACTGAATATAGCCTCGGGGAAAACAGTAATGTCTTGATTAACTTTGGAGGCGACGTTTGTTTCAACAAAGTTTAAGTAATTCGTTAGACCTACTGAAGCGCTACGAGTATTTTTAATCAGATCCTTACTTATGCTCGGAGCAGACTGCTCAACCCGTTCCATACCATACTCTAAACTGGAAAAAGCGGACTTTATAGTGAGCATCAAACCTGTCATAACCATACCTTGCTGCAACGTGATAGATTGCTTGGCAGCAATACCAGAGCCCTTACCCCGCAATTGCCCCAAGTTTTCAACCACCAAAGGCAAGCGATTCACAACAGCATCCATCAAATAATAGGTGGAAGTCACGGGGTCCAGAGCCAGCTCGGAGCGATCAGCCACATACACACCTAACTGAATAAGCTGACTGATTATGTCGCTATGGCGCTGAAAGCCTTGATCGGGGGGGACGGCGTCAATATCACGAGCTTCACTCCAGCGATCAGCAACTTCGGTAGCTTCCTGTAGCAGATTTAAATCTTGCCAGATATCTTTTTGCTGCATCATCGCCTGAAAATGACTGTCGACAATTTCTTTTTGGTTTGCCACTTTCTCGGAAAAACTTTGGTCGCCATTTAATAGGGCATTACTCATACCGCGATGTTTCGCTACGTTTTCTATTAATGGCCGAAGCTTCATTAATAGCTGCACTCCCCGACCTTCATTCTGTGCAATCAAAACATCTTTGTGCAAATTCATTACGGTGTAGCCAAACAATCCCATCAACGGCAGTAAAAACAGCACTGAAATCAAGGCAAACTTCTGCAGGTAAGACAGGCGGCCCATCAGATGCACGGCTGGAGTTAGTAGCGACATATAACATCCTTGTCAGATGCATGAATAAAAGAATACTAATAAGAAGGGTAGTTCAAATGTCGGCACGGACGGCATTTTGTTTAATACTTTACTGACTGCCTTGTCAGGGTTTGTTATTCCTTTTTCAACCAAGGCTGCATTGCACAACCTTGGTAAAGGTAAAACGGCGTACTAGGGTCGCATTTCAAACTGGGTACTAGGATGCCTGATTGCGGGTAAATACCCATTCCTTCGCAGAAGACATCGCTTCGTTGAATGCATAGCCTTCACTGTCGAACGCTTTTAGAGCTTCAACGTCTTGCACACGATGTTTAATGGCAAATTCGCACATCAAGCCGCGCGCTTTTTTGGCGTAAAAGCTGATAATTTTGTATTTGTCACCTTTCCAGTCTTTAAATACCGGCGTGATAATATCGGCCTGTAAAGCTTTGGGTTTCACCGATTTAAAGTACTCATTCGATGCAAGGTTAACCAAAACACGACTCTCCAATGCTTGCAGTTGCCCGTTAAGAGCCTCGGTGATTTTCTCGCCCCAAAACTCATAAAGATTACGGCCTTGCTGATTGGCGAATTTGGTGCCCATTTCCAGCCGATAAGGTTGCATCAAATCCAGTGGACGCAAAAGACCATATAAACCTGAAAGTATGCGCAAATGCTGCTGAGCAAAGGCAAAATCATCACTTTGAAAACTGGTGGCATTCAAACCACTGTACACATCACCATTAAACGCCAGTACGGCCTGCTTGGCGTTATCTGAATCAAACGGTGGAGCCCAAGCTTGAAAACGGTCGTAGTTAAGCACGCCCAGCTTGTCGCTGATGCTCATCAATTTAGAGATGTCTTGAGGCGCGAGGTGGCGCAGTTCATCAATTAACTGCTGGGATTCCTGCAGAAAATCTGGCTGGGTAAACTCTGTGGTATTGGCTGGAGTGTCATAATCTAGGTTTTTCGCGGGGGATATAACCAATAACATAACGCCTCTCTGTTTTTTGTTGTATGTATAAACTTTCGATGTTTTTGCTGCACGGCGGTGACGCGATATTGCGGTCTATGACACGAGTCTTATTCCGGCTTCAGAATATCCTGCCACCAATTGAGTGGTGTTTGACCGTCTTCTGGGTCGTACACATTGCCATAGGTCCACATCACATCATCACTCACCACACTGTTAAGGAGCCCTTCGATTTGCCCAAAACCACAGCTGACGTGGATGCTGTAAATCAACATTCTCGAGGTTTCGATATCCAGTTCAGCCCCTAATTTTTCCAATGGCGGTGATAGCTCATCCACCAATTCACTGCTGTCATCCCGACAATACACTCGAATAGCAAGGTTTCCGCTGCGCTTTATCAACGAAAAATTCTGCGTGCCTTGCTCCAGCTTGATAACATCGCCACTGGCAATGCCTTTAATAAATGCTGGGGATTTTACCAGCTGGCAGCTATCATCTTCGTGCACAATCACCTGCAAGCGCTCTACCACTGGGCGGCCATCGAGGCCGGTTCCGGCAAATAATTCCACAATTTGCAGCGCATTTGTCATACTGACACCTTCTTACAATTCGTATAATCCCCCATTATACGTGAAAGAAATGAATTAGGAGATTCTCATGGGCATGCTTTTCCGCAGTCTTGCCTTGGCCGCCGTTGCGCTTGTAGCCGGCTGCAGTGTCAATCCCGTTACGGGAGAAAAAGAACTGTCGCTCATGTCCCCGGCGCAAGAAATTGCCATCGGCAGCAAGCAGTATTCACCCTCACAACAAAGTCAGGGGGGGCGATACTCCGTAGACCCTGATCTAACAGCTTATGTTAATCAAGTAGGGCAAAGGCTAGCCGTCGTCAGTGATCGTACACAACTGCCTTATGAGTTTGTGGTACTCAACAGCGACATTCCAAATGCATGGGCCCTGCCCGGCGGGAAAATCGCCATCAATCGCGGACTATTGATAGAACTGGAAGATGAAGCACAACTGGCCGCAGTTCTTGGCCATGAAATTGTGCACGCCGCTGCACGCCATAGTGCCCAACAAATGACCCAAAGCACTCTTTTGGGGGTCGCTGCACAAGTGGCTACTGTTGCGGGTCAAAAAACCGAGTACGGTGAGTTGATCGGCATGGGTAGTCAGCTGGGGGCTAACTTGTATCAGGCCCATTATGGTCGCGATCAGGAGCTGGAAGCGGATTATTATGGTATGACGTACATGGCCCGAGCCGGTTACGACCCTAGTGCCGCGATTGAACTGCAGCAAACCTTTGTGCGCTTGTCTGAAGGGCAGCAAAGTAACTGGCTAAACGGCTTGTTTTCCAGTCACCCGCCGTCACAACAGCGGGTCGACGCCAATCGCCAGCAAGCGGCCAACCTAGGGGTTAACGGCAAGCGTAATAAAGCTGAGTTTGATCGCGCAATGCGCCAATTGCGCAAAGATTTACCCGCTTATGAATTGCATCAGGAAGCTATAAAAGCCGCTAACAAAGATGATAATGATAAGGCGCTGTCATTGGTGAACCGCGCCATACAAGCTCAACCTAATGAAGCCAGCTTTTACATCACACAAGGGCAGCTGCTGTTGCAATCCGACAAAGAGCATGAAGCGCTGACCAGTTTTAAACGCGCCCACAATCTTTACCCTGAGTATTATTTGCCTTTGCTAGGAATGGGGGTCACCCAGAAAGCGCTTAAAGCCGTGTCATCTGCCTCAACAAACCTGAGTAAAAGCTATGACATTCTCCCCACTCAAATCGCGGCGTTTCACTTAGGTGAAATACGTTTGGCTCAAGGCGATAAGCAACAGGCTGTTGGTTATTTCCAGCAGGCCTATCAAGGTGGTGGGGCATTAGGCGAGAAAGCTCAAGCCTATCTGCAAGAGCTGAGTACCACCAGCTCACCGTAATTGAAGCTCGATTTATAGACTAACCGCTGGGTTTAGCCCCGCCAGCCCTGCAAGTAAAGCGCTCGTGGGGCGTATCGTTTAAGTCTATGAAGGATTTAGAGTGTAGATATGATCAATAAATGCGATATGGCGGCTCTTATTGAACTCGGCAAATAAAATAGCCACGGTCTTGTTTCCGCTGTTCACACTCTTTGCGTAGGTTTTCACAGGCCTGAACTTTGCCCGGCGAAGTGGGCTTGCGATCTAAACACTGCCCATAGCTTTCTGATAAATCGTAATCGTCCATTTTTGCCAGCTTGCTGTCGCCACAAGCAAATAGCATAGCCGCTGTTAAGGCTATGACAATACCACGCCCCATAATTAACCTACCTATGTTTCCCGTCTTATTGTGTTTAGCCTAACACTAAAAAAGCCGCACTTGGCGGCTTTTTGCAAAACAACGACGTTAAAAATCTAGGTTATGGCTGCACCACTGGCCCGTTTACGTCGATTATAAATCCTTCAGCTTTTCTTCCATTTCACTGATGGAATCATGACGTACATCCAGCCCTTTCACCAAATAGATAACGTGCTCAGCAATGTTACTGGCATGATCGCCAATTCGCTCTAACGCACGCAGTGCCCAAATGATGTTCAATACCCGAGTGATCGAGCGGGGGTCTTCCATCATATAAGTCGCCAGTTCACGCATGGCGCTTTTGTATTCTTGATCGACTTTTTTGTCCTCGTGGGCCACTTTCAGAGCCGCATCTACATCAAATCGTGCAAAGGCATCTAAGGCCGCCACCACCATTTGGTGGACAAGGTTACCGATATGGCGCAGCTCCACATAACCTCTTGGTGCGGCGCCATCTTCAGCAAGATAAATGGACATTTTGGCGATTTTATCCGCCTCATCACCCATGCGCTCTAGGTCACGAGTGATACGTGCAACCGCTAACACCATGCGCAGATCCGATGCCGCAGGTTGGCGACGTGCCAATACACGAGTACAGGCTTCATCTAGATGCCGCTCGTAATTATCCACGTGCTCTTCGTTTGCGAGAACCTTGTCAGCCAAATCACTGTCGGCAGAAATGATTGACGTTAATGCATCAACCGTTTGCTGTTCCACTAAGCCACCCATTTCCAATACTTGGGTTTTGAGATCTTCTAGATCGGTATTGAACTGCTGTGATATGTGTTGATCCAGATGTAACTTATCCATAACTGTCTCCAGCGCGACGACGCATCTTTCTTGGGCCTGTGTGCGACAAGCAACACGGCACGTTTCTACTTTTAAGCCAACAACATTAACCAAATCGACCGGTAATGTAAGCCTCTGTGAGCTCGTGATCTGGGTTGGTGAAGACCTTTTCCGTTTCGTTCACTTCAATCAGCTTACCGAGGTGGAAGTAAGCGGTGCGATGCGATACCCGAGCGGCTTGCTGCATGGAGTGCGTCACGATGGCAATGGTGAAGTTCTCACTCAGCTCAGCAATCAGCTCTTCAATTTTAGCCGTTGCAATAGGGTCAAGTGCGGAACAGGGTTCATCCATTAAGATCACTTCTGGACTGACCGCAATGGTACGGGCAATACACAAACGCTGCTGCTGACCGCCGGAAAGACCGGTTCCCGGGGAGTGCAAACGATCTTTGACTTCTTCCCACAGGCCCGCTTTTTTAAGACTGGTCTCTACCACTTCATCCAGCTCGGTACGACGACTGATTAGGCCGTGGATACGTGGCCCATAAGCGACATTGTCGTAGATGGATTTCGGAAAGGGATTGGGCTTCTGGAACACCATGCCCACGCGAGCGCGCAATGGCACCACGTCTAATTTAGGGTCATAAATGTCTTGACCTTCCAGTTGCAGACTGCCTTTGACCTTACAAATATCGATGGTGTCGTTCATGCGATTTAGGCAGCGCAGGAAGGTGGATTTACCACAACCTGACGGGCCAATCATGGACAACACTTCGTTTTGTCCAATGTCTAGGTTGACCCCGAAAATGGCTTGTTTATCGCCATAAAAAACGTTCACGTCGCGCATGGACATTTTGGCATTTTCAGTCAACAGCGGGTGGCCAACGGTTTCTTGGCTTTCAGATAAGCTTCCCACTGGAGCTTGGCTTTCTTTTTTCATCATAGTCGGTGCCATAGGTTGCTCTGCGACGGCGTTAAATTCAGTCACGTTCTACCCCTCAGTTATCAATTACCAGCGACGTTCCAGTCGCTTGCGCAACCAGACAGCCAGAGTATTCATTACGATCAAAAAGCCCAACAACACCATAATGGCGGCCGAGGTACGCTCAACAAAGGCGCGCTCCGGGCTATCAGACCAAAGGAAAATTTGTACCGGCAAAGCCGTTGCTGGGTCTGTAATACCCGCCGGAACATCTACGATAAAGGCCACCATACCAATCATCAGCAAAGGAGCCGTTTCACCCAGTGCCTGCGCCATGCCAATAATTGTACCGGTCAACATTCCAGGCATCGCGAGCGGCAGCACATGATGCAGAATCACTTGCATCTTAGAGGCACCAATACCCATTGCCGCCTCTCGGATAGAAGGTGGTACCGATTTGATGGCAGCGCGACTGGAAATAATGATTGTGGGCAGTGTCATCAAGGTAAGCACAAAACCACCGACCAAAGGCACCGAGCGTGGCAACCCCATAAAATTGATAAAAATCGCCAAGCCCAACAAACCGAAAATAATGGAAGGTACGGCGGCCAAGTTGTTGATGTTCACCTCGATAAAATCGGTGAATGCATTTTTACTGGCGTACTCTTCCAGATACACGGCCGCTGCAACGCCAACAGGGAAAGAGAGCGCCAAAGTCACCAGCAAGGTAAACAACGAACCCATAATAGCGCCACGAATACCAGCTTGCTCAGGCTCACGGGAATCGCCAGCGGTAAAGAAGGTGGTATTGAAACGTTTCTCTAAGGCGTTATCCGCGATCAAAGCATCAATCCAGCGCTCTTGGTTATCGCTAATTCGCCCCATGTACGCGCCATCTGAACTGTCGATACTTTTGTAATAAGTATCGATGTCATCATCGGCCAACACCCACACATCGAGACTCTGATTCAGTAAGTCTGGGTTGTTTTCCAACATATTGCGCAACTCAAAGCCGGCGCCGTTACTGACGATGCTGTAAAGCTGTTTTTTATCTTGACGGGTGCGAGCCTCGGGGAAACGCTCGCGCAATGCCGACTTGAGAACACCTTGGTAGTCTGCAGCAGCGATTTGGTTGGCATCGCTTGGGTCGTAAATATCAAGCGCTTCTGCCGATAAGGACACGTTTAGCTTCACGTAAGTTTGTAAAAACGCGCTGTGGCCTTTACCAATAATATCGGTAAACAATATCAACAAGCAAAGCAGGCCAAACAGGATGGAGCCAATCCCCATCGCTTTGAAGCGCTTTTCTGCACGATAACGTTTAGCAAGATTTTTGTTCAGTTTATCAATGGTCGACATACGACTAGCCACCGAGTTATCTGATGAAGGGGATTTGGGGTTATTCATATTGCTCTCGATACTTGCGCACGACATGAAGGGCCACATAGTTAAGGGCCAAAGTGACCACAAACAACATGAGACCTAAGGCGAAAGCCGATAAAGTTTTAGGGCTATCGAACTCTTGGTCGCCAACCAACAGTGTCACAATTTGTACTGTAATGGTGGTGACAGATTCCAGCGGGTTCATGGTTAGGTTTGCGGCCAAGCCTGCGGCCATCACTACAATCATGGTTTCGCCAATGGCGCGTGACGCCGCCAGCATGACACCGCCCACAATCCCAGGCAGGGCCGCTGGGATAACCACTTGCTTGATGGTTTCCGACTTAGTCGCTCCCAACCCCAGTGAGCCATCGCGCATGGTTTGAGGCACCGCATTGATAACATCGTCTGACAGAGAAGACACAAACGGAATGATCATCACGCCCATCACAATACCGGCTGCTAAAGCACTTTCTGATGAGATCATTAGCTGTAAACCCAGGAACTCAAAAGTCCAGGCACCGGTCTCGCGGATGAAGGGGGCCACCGTCAACGCGGCAAAAAAGCCGTACACAACCGTTGGGATACCCGCCAAGATTTCTAGTAGGGGTTTAACCGCCGAACGAACACGATTGCTGGCGTACTCAGACAAGTAAATCGCCGACATCAACCCAGTGGGCACAGCGATAATCAACGCAATCAAAGAGATCAGAAGTGTACCCACAAATAATGGAATGGCACCAAAGGCACCAGAGCTGCCTACTTGATCAGCACGAATAGCCATTTGCGGGCTCCAGTGCAGGCCAAAAAAGAACTCCATCGGCGGAACCGTTTTGAAGAACTGCAGCGACTCAAAGATCACCGAAAACACAATCCCGACGGTGGTCAGAATAGCAATGCAAGAACAGGCCATAAGAATCGACTTAAATGCCGTTTCCACTTGTAAGCGTGCTTTTTGCTGAGGGCTGATACGAATCCAAGCAAACATTGCCAAGATCATGGCAACTGAAATGGTCGCTACGGTCATGGCCATTTGGCTGGTATGGCGCAAGCTGCTCAAATGGTTCGCTGCTTGCTGCATGTACATTTCAGGCTCAGCACCCACCATATTTCCGGCGGCCAAGTTTTTGATGTTATTCAACACCAAACCAAGCTCAGACTGAGGCAAAGAACTAACGCTGTCAGGCAGGTGCCCAATCAAGAATTGATCAATGAACACCCCTTGAAACATTAACCAGCCCGCCACCAACAACAAGCTTGGAATCCCACACCACAGTGCGGTGAGCATACCGTAGTAAAAAGGCAGTGAGTTCAGGTTGCGAAAACCGGTCTGCGAACGATCAACCATCGAGATCGATCGACCACGGCCTAAGGTATAGGCAACGGCTATCAATATCGCGATGGTCACTAACAGTGTGGAGGTACCCATAAAATTCCCGAACACGTTAACATCTAGTGGGGTAGCGTTTCGGCAAGAGCCGATGCGCCGTTTCAATCAGTTCATGCGTGGTTTGCACCACCACTTAAAACACTTGGTTAAGACGCGCCTGCCATTCTTAACGAAACATTTTACTGTGTCTTTGCTTCAAACTTATGAAGCGTAAAAGCCCAACAGATTAATCAAGTTATCTTCAAAGGAGCACTTGACTGGCTGTCGGGCTTCGGTAAATCATCACCGCTCGGCGGAACATTTTCTGCAAAGCGGTGATAAAGCAATCTTAAAGCGCTAAGTTTTTCAGAGACTTAACATCTTCTGAAACTTGTGCACGCTCTGCATCGCTCAGAGGAATCATGCCTTTCTCGGCCAAGTAACCTTCCATGCCGAATGCTTTTTCGCTGGTGAATTCAGCCAAAAACTCTTTCATGCCTGGAATGGTACCGATGTGATCCTTCTTAACGTAGAAGTAAAGAGGACGAGAAACTGGGTAAGAACCGTCAGCGATGGATTCAAAAGTAGGCGCTTTACCGTCGATCAAAGAACCTTGGATTTTATCAACATTTTGATCCAAGAAGCTGAAACCGAAGATGCCCAGCGCTTTTTTGTTGGCATTCAATTTTTGTACGATCAAGTTGTCGTTTTCACCCGCTTCGATGTAAGGACCATCTTCACGTACGGTACGGCAGATCTTTTTGTACTCACTTTTGTCGGTTTTCTTCATGTCTTTGATCCATGAAAAAGACTTACAACCGCCTTCCAGAGCCAGCTCTTGGAACGCGTCACGAGTACCTGAAGTTGGAGGAGGACCCAACACTTCAATCTTGGTCTTAGGCAGAGAAGAGTTCACTTCATTCCAAGTGGTGTAAGGGTTATCAACCAGAGTTTCGGAACCATCTGGGTTTGGAACTTGTTTAGCCAGAGCCAAGAACAGATCACGACGAGTCAGTTCAAGTTGCTCAGCTCTAACAGAGTTACCGATAACGATGCCGTCATAGCCGATCAGTACTTCGACGATGTCTTTAACGCCGTTTTCTTGGCACATCTCAAATTCTGAAGATTTGATACGACGTGATGCATTGGTGATGTCTGGGTTGCTCACACCAACGCCTTGGCAAAACAGCTTCATGCCGCCGCCAGAACCGGTAGATTCAATTTTTGGGGTTTTGTAATTGGTGCTTTTACCGAAACGCTCAGCCACAACGGTAGCAAACGGGTATACGGTAGAGGAACCAACAACGCTGATGTAATCACGTGCTGCGGTGGCAACCTGTGCACTCATGGCTGTAGCAGCCAGAGTAGCGATCATAAGTGTCTTTTTCACTGTTATCTCCTGGGCTTGTTAGGGCAACGCAAAGTGTTGTGCCCTGTGATGTTTTCACCGAAGATGATCCTAGGCGCCATCAATGACAATTGTATGAATAGAATGTGACATTAATGTTTCAATTTGCGATTCTTTCACACTCATAAGGTCAACCTGCCACCGATTGGCTCTAAATCGGGCTGGTTGTTTCAGGTATACTCATGTGCTGGTGAAAATAATAAAAAATACGATTTAAGGTCACTCGTTTTATGTCACACCAACCCTCTATGTTGGCTACCGTGCTCACTGGTATCGACTGCTTTGCAGAATGGACAGGCAAAACCGTATCGCTATTGATCCTTGTGATGATGGTGCTGACTTGTACCATTGTAGTATTGCGCTACGGATTTTCGCTGGGCTCTATTGTTCTGCAAGAGTCGGTAGGTTATCTGCACGCCGTCTTATTTTTATCGGCCATGGCCTTTACGCTGAAGCAGGATGGTCATGTACGTGTGGATATCTTTTATCGCCGTTTAAACCGCAACCAGAAAGCATGGGTAAACGCCGTAGGGAGCCTGATTTTTCTGCTGCCGGTCTGTAGCTTTATTGTCTATAGCAGCTGGGATTTCGTGATCAACTCTTGGCGGGTAAAGGAATCCTCCCCCAATGCGGGCGGTATCCCTATGGTCTATCTGTTAAAAACGTTGATTCCTGTCGCCGCTATATTGCTGGCTTTGCAGGGGGGCGGTGAAGTTTTACGAAGCCTTTTGCAGCTGATGCCCAAAAAGGTGCAGCCAAATGATTGATGTGCTGCCCCTATTGATGTTTCTGTTGGTGTGTCTGTGTCTGCTGGTGGGCTATTCAGTGGCATTCACGCTCGCCGGTACTTCGCTGTTGTGCGCTGGGTTAGGGATTCTTAGCGGTCACTTTGACCCCAACCTACTGCTGGCTTTCCCCGATCGCGTTTTTGGAACCATGAACAATTACACCCTGATTGCGGTACCACTGTTCGTGTTGATGGGCGTTATGTTGGAGCGTTCACAAATTGCTGAAGACTTGCTGACCAATATGTCTCGCCTATGCGGCCGCTTACCCGCTGGCATGGGTATTTCGGTGATTGTTGTCGGCATGCTGTTGGCCGCTTGTACTGGTATTGTCGGGGCCACGGTTGTCACGATGGGTCTGATGTCTCTGCCAGCCATGTTAAAGCGGGGGTACAGCCCTGAGATTGCTACCGGCACCATTTGTGCCACGGGCACGCTCGGACAAATCATTCCTCCTTCCATTGCATTGGTGCTATTGGGTGATGTACTTTCCAGCGCCTATCAACAAGCGCAACTCAAAACGGGCATATTTAACCCACAGCCCGTGTCCGTAGGTGATCTTTTTTTGGCCGCCATTGTGCCCGGATTATTGTTGGTAGTGATGTACATTGGTTACCTATTGTTTACCTCTTTACGACGCCCTGATCTAGCCCCTCAAGGGCAAGACGCCAACGATATCGAACCCATACCCACCCGAGACCTAATGATCAGCTTATGCGCCCCCTTTGCACTGATTTTATTGGTGCTGGGTTCCATCATCAGTGGCGCAGCTACACCCACCGAAGCAGCCGGTGTTGGTGCGATGGGCGCCACGTTAATTGCGTGGAAAAAAGGCAAATTAAATCGCGATCGGCTCTTGTCCATCACCCGTAGTAGCACCGAAATAACCACGATGGTGTTCACTATTTTTCTTGGTGCTTCTTTATTTTCTTTGGTATTTCGTGGGTTCGGTGGTGAGGAAATGATCACTCACTTTTTCAATGGCCTACCCGGTGGTGTCCTTTCCGCTACCTTGATTGTCATGTTGGTGATTTTTCTGCTTGGTTTTATTTTGGACTTCATTGAAATTACTTTTGTGGTGGTGCCAATTGTGGCTCCGGTCTTACTGGCCATGGGTTTGGACCCCATTTGGTTGGGGATTATGATTGCTCTGAATTTACAAACGTCTTTCTTAACCCCCCCCTTTGGTTTTGCGCTGTTTTATCTGCGAGGCGTTGCCCCCGATGAAGTCGCAACCTCTGCTATTTATCGTGGCGTTGTGCCTTTTATTATGCTCCAATTATCCCTGATGCTGATACTTGCTCTCTGGCCACAGCTGATTACTTGGCTGCCAGGACAAATGCGTTAATTTGAAAGAGGTTAAATGTTTCAATGAGCAACGAGACCGACGACTACAGTGATATAGATGATGACCCTACACCACAAGGTGAACTCACCATTCAAACACTGGCTATGCCGAGAGACACCAACCCCAATGGGGATATTTTTGGTGGTTGGCTGATTTCACAAATGGATCTGGCTGGCTCGATTCGCGCTTCCGCCATTGCCCGTGGTCGCGTCACCACGGTGGCTGTTGGAAGTATGGCATTTTTGCGCCCCGTTCCCGTGGGTGCCACCATCAGCTGCTATGCTGAAGTCACATCTATTGGTCGTTCTTCTATTCGGGTAATGGTGGATGTGTGGCAGTACCAGGCAGAAACAGGAGAGCACTACAAAGTGACCGAGGGCGGCTTTGTCTACGTTGCCATCGATGACAATGGCCGTACCCGCTCAATTAACCACTAAGGTTTAGGTGCCCAGTTCAGCACTACCTTAGGCGAGTGGCAGTCAGTGCGAAAAAGGCCGCGGGGCCTACCCCTAGCGGCCTTTTTAAATGACCCGTCCTCTTTGTTAATCTCGCGTTTCGTAATACGCCTGCTCTGAAACCTTGTGATAGGTTTTTACACCGTCAAAGAACGTTTTATAAGCGGTGTAAACACGTGCAAAGTCGGGGTTTTTAGCCGATTCCTCTTCGTATATCTGCAACGCTATGGTTTCTAACTGCGCTAATACCTCATCGGGAATAGGGCGCATATCAACCTGATGCTCATTTAACAGCTCTTGCAGCGCACGGTTATTGCGGCCTGTAAATTCATCCAACATATCTTGATTGGCCATGCGAGCTGCCGACTCTACTATCGCTTGTAGATCTTCTGGCAGGGATTCGTACGCCTTTTTATTGACGATGAGTTCCAGTGTTGAACCGGTTTCATGCCAGCCAGGGTAGTAGTAATACTTAGCCACTTGGTGAAAACCAAAAGCCAGATCGTTATAAGGCCCCACCCATTCAGTGGCATCAATAACGCCAGTTTGCAGCGCCGTATAAAGCTCGCCACCGGGAATGTTCACCGATGAGCCACCCGCGCGATTCCAAACGTCACCTCCCAATCCCGGGATACGCATTTTCAAACCGTTAATATCTGCCATACTGTTGATTTCTTTATTGAACCAACCAGCCATCTGAACGCCTGTATTACCCGCCGCAAAAGGTATGACGTTGAACGGCTCATAAATTTCACGCCATAATTCCATACCACCGCCGTAATACAACCAGCCATTCATCTCTTGAGCGTTCATACCAAAAGGGATAGCCGTGAAAAGTTGTGTCGCCGAATTTTTACCTTTCCAGTAATAAGCGGCACCGTGGCCGGCCTCGACACTTCCTGAAGACACCGCATCAAACACACTCAGCGCAGGTACCAATTCACCAGCACCATAAACGCTAACTGTCAGGCGCCCGTTGCTCATGGCAGCGACTTCACGCGAGAAGTTTGTGGCCGCCGAACCCAACCCGGGAAAATTCTTTGGCCATGTGGTAACCAGTTTCCAGTGGTAGCGACGTTGATCGGGTTCTTCACCGGAAGCCATCGCCCCTTTTGTGAACGAACCACCTTGCTGACCTTGTGTGGCTTTTTCCATAACCAACGACCAGAACAACACCACCACTAAAGCAACCAAACCTAAGATGATAACTGGAACCCAGCGATGTTGCGTTGGTGCTTTCATACGTGTCTTGCGCCTCGTTGTTTTTATTTTTTTGGTTTTTGCTCAGCTGGCCGGCTTAGACTCAATTTTATACAGCCTCTAACTTAGCGTACTGCAGTACCAGCCATTTAATACCATCATCGTTAAAATTGACTTGCACTCGCATGCTCGGGCCGTCGCCTTCGAAATGCAAAATCACACCCTCGCCAAACATCGAATGACGTACCGATTGCCCCAAATAAAAACCCGAGTCATCGTCTTCCCGCTTGCGCAGCGGTGTCACCGAGCGCTGAAAGCTGACCGGTCGTGTAATGGTATTTTTCATCCGAACTTCCTCAATCAGAGCCGAAGGAATTTCCTTCACAAACCGCGAAACACTGTTGAAGTTATCTTGACCGTGCAGACGGCGACTTTCGGCGTAACTGATCACCAACTTTTCCATCGCCCGAGTGATGCCCACATAGCAAAGACGCCGCTCTTCTTCTAAGCGGGTTGGGTCTTCAGATGACATGCGGTGGGGGAACAAATTTTCTTCCGCACCGGCTAAAAATACCAAAGGAAACTCTAGTCCTTTGGCCGAATGTAGAGTCATTAATTGAACCGCATCCTCAAATTCATCAGCCTGCGATTCGCCGGCATCCAATGCCGCCGTATCGAGAAAGTCTTGCAGCGGGGAAATCTCTTCATCCTGCTGTTCAAAACCGCGGCAAGCATTCACCAACTCTTCTAAGTTTTCAATACGCGCCTGACCTTTTTCACCTTTTTCTGCCTTGTGAAAGTCGTACAAACCGGAGTGGTGGATAACATGCTGTGCAATATCCGCCAAGGGTTTGGCTTGGGTGTAGTCTTGCAGTTCGCCAATTAGTTTAAGAAACCCCGCTATGGCCGAACTGGCACGAGCTGGCAATGTTTTGTTGGCCACCACGTAATCCGCTGCCTGCCACAAAGAACAACCCTGCTCGCGGGCGACTAGACGCACTTGATCCAGTGTTTTGGCACCAATGCCTCGCGTAGGAGTGTTAATGACACGCTCGAAAGCGGCATCGTCCATACGGTTTGAAATGAGGCGTAAATACGCCAGTGCATTGCGAATTTCCATGCGCTCATAAAAGCGCTGCCCACCGTAGATTCGATAGGGCACGGCTTCACGCAATAAAGCTTCTTCTAACACGCGCGATTGCGCATTAGAGCGATACAGAATGGCACTGTCAGTCAACTGACGACCACTGCGTTGCCACTGCTGGATCCGCTCTACAATGTAACGGGCTTCGTCTTGCTCATTGAAAGCCGCATACAGGTGGATTAACTCGCCTTTTTCGCCGTCTGTGTGCAAAGTCTTACCGAGCCTGCCGCTGTTATTTTCAATCACGGCGTTGGCGGCGTCCAATATATTGGCTGTCGAGCGATAGTTTTGCTCTAGACGTACTACATGTGTATCAGCGAAGTCTGTTTCATAGCTTTGAATGTTTTCTATCTTGGCCCCACGCCAGCCGTAAATGGACTGGTCATCGTCGCCAACGGCTGTCACGCGGCAAACTTTGCCAGCCAATACACGCATCCAAGCATACTGGATGGTGTTGGTGTCTTGAAACTCATCCACCAAAATAAACGGAAAGCGCTGTTGGTAGTGAGCCAACAAGTGAGGGGCGTTGAGCCACAATTCGTGGGAACGAAGCAGCAACTCACCAAAATCCACCATGCCACCACGGGCACAGGCCGCTTCATATTCACGATAGAGCTTGGTCATTGTGGTGATGTAAGGGTCGCCCGTTAGCTGGATGTAATCGGGCCGCAGGCCTTCATCTTTCTGCGCATTAATAAACCACTGTGTCTGCCGTGGCGGCCACTGCTTTTCATCTAAACTCAAAGACTGGGTGACACGCTTTATCAGGCGCAGCTGATCGTCGCTGTCTAATATCTGAAAGTTTTGGGGTAATCCTGCGTCTTGCCAATGCGCTTTGAGTAACCGATGGGCTATACCATGAAAGGTACCCACCCACATGCCTCTGGGGTTAATGCCCATTAGCTCTTCAATGCGACCGCGCATTTCGCGCGCCGCCTTATTAGTGAAGGTTACCGCCAAGATTGAAAACGGAGATACCTGCTCCACCTGTATCAACCAGGCAATGCGGTGAACCAGCACACGGGTTTTGCCGCTGCCAGCACCAGCTAAGATCAATTGGTTGCAAGCCGGTGCGGTAACCGCTTGGCGTTGCGCGTCGTTTAAGTGTTCTAAAATCGGGGATACGTCCATGGTATGATTCTATCAAAGTTAGGCCGTAAACCGGCGACTAAAAGATGAATTAAGGCTGTTTTGTAAAAAAATTACAAAAACCTAGGCCTCCACTACATAGTTTTTTATACTGTCTATTCTTTTGTGCCTTTTGATGTGAACTCTTCATTGGCTATGCCGCTAAGACAACCACTATCACGCACTAATAGGAAATCAACAAACTGTGAAACCCGCCGAGCTTACGACACGCATCAGTGGCGCACTGATGACACTGCGCAAATCCGAACGTAAAGTGGCCGAGTACGTGTTGCGCAACCCCGCCAGTATTATTCACATGCGCATCGTAGATTTAGCTCGCGAAGCGGCCGTCAGCGAGCCTACTGTCGTGCGTTTCTGCCGCGCCATTGGTTGTGATGGTTTCCAAGGGTTTAAACTTAACCTGGCTCAACAGTTGGCTTCCAGCCCCAGTTTTGGTCAGATCGCCGTTACCGACCAAGATTCTATCGCTGACTTTACCCACAAAGTCTTCGACTCCACCATTGATACTTTGCTGCAGGTTCGTGATCACCTTGATCCAACTCTGCTCGATGCGGCAGTAACGTCCATCTGTAACGCCAACCGTGTTGAATTCTACGGCTTTGGTGCTTCGGCTGCGGTCGCCTCCGACGCACAGCATAAGTTTTTCCGCCTGCAATTAGCCACAGCGGCTCACTCTGACCCACACATCCAGAACATGTCGGCGATGTCTATGCAGCCGGGCGATGTGGTGGTGGCCATCTCCCAAAGCGGACAAACACGCGCCTTGGTGGACTCGATCGAAATGGTGAAACAAGCCGGTGGAGTAGTTATTGCCATCGCACCCAGCAACACCCCAGTGATTCAACACGCCACTATTCCTATTGTTGTGGATGTGGAGGAAGACATCGAAATCTACACCCCGCTGTCTTCACGCATCGCGCACTTGGTCGTTATTGACGTACTCGCTATCGGTGTTGCTCAGCGCAAAGGTTCGCAGCTTCAAGATCACCTGTTTAAGCTTAAACAAGGTTTGCGTTCCCTGCGTGTACAAATGACAGATGAATCTCAGCCACCGTCTTAAACACCGTTTCTTTAAAACCCACCCACACTGTAATTATATACAGTCAAAAAAATTCTAGCATTTCTTTTTTCTGCCGACAGTCTTTTATAAGTTGAACTATTCTTTTTGATGCAACCCTGATAAATGTGCTTTCAGGGCTGCTGTATCTGTTTATTCATGAAAATATTTTAGATTGCGGCGCCTATTTTATGATCACCTTACCCTACCGTTCAAAACAAAAAAAACCACTGTTGCTGAGTCTTTTTCTGATAACCACACCTCACATGGCCTGGGCCAATGAGGTGATGGCTAAACAGTCGAGCCTTGATTTGCTGTGGGTATTGATCGCTGCTGGATTGGTGTTTTTTATGCAAGCCGGTTTCACCATGCTTGAATCTGGCATGATCAGAGCAAAAAACAGCTATAACGTCGCCATCAAAAATATCAGTGATTTTACAGTTGCAGTGCTGTCTTTCTGGTTACTGGGTTTTGCGTTAATGTTCGGCCCAAGTTTGAGCGGTTTTGTGGGTACCAGTGGATTTAATGGTGGAATTGTATCCACTGGTAGTGATTATGGCTTTTTCATCTTTCAGGCCATGTTTGTCGGAACTGCAGCAACCATCGTTGCAGGCGCTGTTGCAGAACGCATGAAGTTTAACGCTTATCTTATCGTGAGTTTGTTCATTTCAGTGTTGATTTACCCTGTTTCCGGGCACTGGATTTGGGGGAGTGCGCTCTTAGGCGGCGAGCAGGGGTGGCTAGAAGCCAAAGGTTTTATGGATTTTGCCGGTTCGACCGTGGTCCATTCGGTGGGCGCTTGGGTGGCACTTGCAGGGGTTATTGCTCTTGGTCCAAGGAAAGGTCGCTTTGATAACAACGGTAAACCCCAAGAAATACCGGGTCACAACTTATTATTGGCCACGCTGGGTGTTTTTATTCTTTGGTTTGGGTGGTTCGGGTTTAACGGCGGCAGTACTCTAGTAGCGGATGTTTCAGTAGCTAAAATTATTGTGAATACGGTTCTTGCCGGTTGTGCAGGGGGTCTGTGCGCGCTGCTGGGCTCTTGGGTTTTAAAGCGTGGCTTAGTCGCCGTCGAGCACGCCCTAAATGGCATCCTTGCCGGCTTAGTATCTATCACCGCTGGCTGTGCATTTGTGGAGCCCACCAGCGCCATCGTTATTGGTGCCATTGGCGGTGTGGTTGTGCTCGCTGCGGAATCTTTATTGCTTAATGTTTGCAAACTAGACGACCCCGTCGGTGCCATTGCTGTTCACGGTGTAGGAGGTGTTTGGGGCACGCTAGCCATAGCCATTTTTGCCCCTCTGGATCAGCTCAATCATGGCCACTTACAGCAGTTCATTGTACAGCTGCAAGGCGCTGCTATTGTTTTCGTTTGGGCTTTTGGGACAGGTCTAGCGGTATTTTTTGGTTTGAAATTGGTCCATGACTTACGCGTGACCGAAGATGACGAAGACCTAGGCTTGAATGTTGCGGAACACGGCGCCCGCACTGTTTGGCTCGATACGATGAAAACCATGCAGAATATTTTACAAGAAGGAGACCTGCGCCAACGCGCTGAAATTGAGTTTGGCACAGAAGCCGGCGAAATTGCTTTGGCGTTCAACAGTGTACTGGATAAGTTTCAGCACAGCGTACGAATGATGTCTGAATCTTCACAGCAAGTTATCCACAACAGCCAGCAGCTGGATCAAGTTATTGGCGCGAACGTCACCGGCAGTCGACAGCAGAAATTACTGGTGTCTGAAATCAACCTGTTAATGCAAAAGATGCTAGATGCCTCCTCCAAAACTCAACAAACTGCCAGCGACGGCTCCAATACTGCCACGCATACGCGCACGGACACGCATCAGGGTATCCAGCAAGTTCAGAGCCTGAGCACGGCGGTGAGCCAACTGGCCAATGATCTGAGTGAAGCATCTCGCAGAGCAGATTTGGTGGCATCGCAATCGGAGAGTATTAGCGAAGTGGTGAGCCTGATTAACAGTATCGCCGAACAAACCAACCTGCTGGCTTTGAATGCTGCTATTGAAGCCGCAAGAGCCGGTGATACAGGTCGTGGTTTTGCCGTGGTTGCCGATGAGGTCAGAGCTTTGGCAAACCGCACCAAACAAGCTACCGGTGACATTCAACAGCAAATAGAAACGCTGCAAAAAGAGTCGGTGCTGTCATCCAATGAGCTACGCCAATATTCAACATCCGCAGAGCATAATGCCACCCAATCACAGCAAACACTTGAGTCATTACAGGCCGTTATTCAAGCGGTAGACAGCATTACTCAACTCAACCAAGAGATTTCCAACATTGCCGCTGAGCAATCCGACCTTTCTGTACAAACGAATCAGTTGATGCAGGATGTCAGCAGCATTAGCGCCGACAATGAGCAACAGAGCTTATTATTGAACGGCACCTCAGAAGCGCTGAAGTCCGGCGCTTCTAGGTTTGAAGAGTCTATCCGTGGTTACAAATACTGACTTTCGCCAGTATATGCCCGACAAGAAATAAGACCGACTTAAAGTGCAGGCTGCAAGAAATGTTCGCGAATCGCCTGAATCTCACTGTCGCTGACGTCCAGTTCCTGCTGAATATACTGCATCACCGACCCTGACTGCGCCTCCATTGCGACAAAGGCTTCCTGTATATAGGATTCGCGAACCCCCATAAGAGGCTGCAGAATTTCTGCGGGAAGATGCTTCATCATCGAGGCTTTAGAGTCTTGTTTGGCTTCGGCCTGTTTCTCGACACCGCCAAGGGCACTGGCTGGTTTAGCCATACGTGAGTAATACGCATCACTGAGCATAAAATCTCGCTTAATGGTGTCTCTATCCACACCCAGAACCGTCAGTATCATCGCTGCCGCAATCCCTGTGCGATCCTTACCGGCAGTACAATGAAAAACCATAGCCTCGTCACTGGCAGCCAAGCGATCAAACATCGACGTGTACTGAGGTTTAAGGTGTGTAAGAATTTGCGGATACAAACCGGCCATAGCCGCTTCCACTTTTTCCGCAGTCACGTTCGGGTCAGTAAACACATCAGCAAAAGACCTAAGCCCTAAATCATAATCCCAACTCATGATCTCGGTGGTTTCGCTTTGCCAGTGAGTCGGCTCTGATTGGCGCTCTTCTGGTGTTCGAAAATCGATAACTGTGCTCACTCCCAGCTCTTCCAGTTCTTGATGGTCGTGTTCCGTCAAACCTGTCAGCGCACCTGCACGCAGCAATTTACCCCAACGAATTTGTTCCCCACCTTTCGTGATATAGCCGCCCAGATCACGGAAGTTTTTTCCGCCTTGCAAAGGTAACCAGCGACTGGAAGCTACGGCTGCATCGCCTTTCTCGGGCTGTACTTTGAAGTAGTAACGATTGTGTGGGGCTTCGGGCTGCCAGTTAAAGCGGTTTTTCTGAATGCCCTCAACCACCATTACGGCTTCGGTAAATTCCGGAGTTTCCGAAACCAGAATGGTTACCGGCTGATCCTGAGCGCTGGCATTCCACAAAAGTGAGTATTGTTGGTTGGGTTTGTCATAGGCAACCGTTAGGTCGTCGATATTATTTTCGACAGAGGAGTCAAAACAGCCAGTAAGCACAACTGCCAAGGTTGTGGTAGCTATCCCCAAGACAAGTGTTTTGGAGTTAAACATGCTTTTATCTCTTTATTAGTGTGTTGTTATAACACTACTCGCGATGCCAGTAATGAAATTGTCATAATATTGAAACATCGCCTTTAAGACGATGCTTCTTTTATAAACTTTACTTTGCGTCAGAAATTAATCCGTACACCTGCCATATAACGGCGACCATAACGTTCCACCTGATTCGGTGTGACTTCTGTACCGGTGTAGCGAATATCACTTTCATCTGTCAGGTTGTTGGCATTCAAATAGAAAGAGACTTCTGCACCCTGAAAGTCTCGGGGGAGGGTATTCGTATGGTGTTTCTCTTTCAAAGTACCAATTGCCCATAGAAAGGAATTAATCTAATTGCTTACTGTATAGCTTATAGTCACTGTTCGTTTCATTAATCCACTCACCACCGCTGATTAAACTCACTTCACCACAAAAGAATGCTTTTTAAATTGAAAGTAATTGGGGTAATAAGTGGTGTTTACTTCTGCCAGATCTGTGTGCAATTGCTTAAGGTAATTGAGTGGTATTACAGTGCGGAATTGGCTATCCATTTCATCTAGAAGGCCAACACTATGCGTATAAATGTCGTCAAAATAATATAAAAGAGTTTTGATATCCAACACAAAAGAGTGCAGAAATCAGTGGGCTTCTCTTCTGAATGGGAATATACAACCAATAAACATCATCCTATTTTAAAAAAATCAGGATGATGTTTATGTGACAAAGGTTCAGAAAAGCACGCCCATTAAAATTGAAAAAAGCGTTTACAGAAAACAGCCGTTATTCAACAGTAACAGATTTGGCAAGGTTTCTTGGTTGATCTACATCCGTACCTTTTAAAACCGCCACGTGGTATGACAATAGTTGTAAAGGAAGTGTGTAAATGATGGGAGCGATACTTAAAGGCACATGAGGCAAGTTTAAAAGGATGGTATTTTCATCGTCTTTGAATCCAGAGTTTTCATCAGCAAAAACAAACAACCTGCCACCACGGGCCTGTACTTCTTCTAGGTTGGATTTTAATTTTTCCAACAGTTCGTCGTTAGGTGCAACGGCTACCACTGGCATATCGGCATCAACCAACGCTAATGGGCCATGTTTTAATTCGCCAGCGGGGTAAGCCTCTGCATGAATATAAGAAATTTCTTTTAACTTGAGAGCACCTTCCATTGCCACAGGGTATTCTACACCCCGCCCCAAAAATAAGGCGTGGTGTTTATCGGCAAAGTGTTCACTCATTGTTTGAATATTAGCATCCTGTTGTAACACGGCTTTGCAAAGGGCAGGTAATTGGTGAAGACCATCAACCAGTTCCGCTTCTTTTTCTTGTGTTAATTCAAAGCGGCGACCCAAAGCAATGACCAACAATTGCAGCCCAATTAATTGCGTTGTAAAAGCTTTTGTTGAGGCTACTCCGATTTCAGGGCCTGCTAATGTCATCAGACAAAGATCCGACTCCCTTACCAATGAGCTGTTAGCCACATTACAAATTGTCAGACTCGCAAGGTAGCCAGAACTGCCTCTTAACGCCGCTAAAGTATCAGCTGTTTCGCCCGACTGCGATACTGATACAAAAAGTGTGTTTGGCCTCACAACCGTTTTCCGATATCGAAACTCACTGGCTACTTCGACCGCGCAAGGGATTCCCGCCCAATCTTCAAACCAATACTTGGCAATCATTCCAGCATGGTAGCTGGTACCGCAGGCGAGTATTTGTATCGATTCCACCTGATCAAAAATCGCTTTTGATTCTGTCCCGAACGCTTCTTCTAACACGGATGCTTTATTGATTCGCCCTTGTAGGGTATTTTTTAATACCTCGGGTTGCTCAAAAATTTCCTTCAACATAAAGTGGCGATATGGCCCCTTATCCACAGACTCTTCCGCGTCTGTTAATTGAACAGAAGAGCGATCCGCTGGGTTACCTTCAACATCATATATTGCAATGTTCTGACTGGTGACTTCGGCAAAGTCACCTTCTTGTAAATAAATAAAACGATCAGTAACTTGACGCAGCGCCAACTGATCAGAGGCAATAAAATTTTCTTCAATACCCACACCAATTACTAGCGGGCTGCCTGAGCGAGCACAGACGATGACATCAGGCTGTTCAGTAGACAATACAGCTAAAGCGTATGCTCCATCAAAACGTTTAATTGCCGAGCGAAGTGCTGCGGACAAGCTTTGTTGTTGCTGAAAATATTTGTGAACAAGGTGTGCAACCACTTCAGTGTCAGTTTCTGAAACAAACACATAGCCATCGGCTTTTAGTTCTGCCCGCAGTAGGGCGTGATTTTCGATGATACCGTTATGAACAACGGCAATGTGATCTGAAGTATGCGGGTGAGCATTTGCTTCGGAAGGGCGGCCATGAGTGGCCCAACGTGTATGTGCAATACCGGTTGTTCCACATGCAGGATCTTGGAAGCACTTATTTTCTAGAGCGGTGACTTTGCCTAGAGCTTTGCGAAGACCAATTTGATCATTATCAATTACAGCCAAGCCAGCGGAATCATAGCCTCTGTATTCAAGACGCTTTAGGCCTTCAATTAATATCTTGCTGACATTGCGCTGTGCAACGGCTCCGACAATTCCACACATATGAATACCTTAAACATTCGGACGACAACAGTCGTGTCGTTATTTTTTTGTTGGTCGCTTCCAGCCAGAAATATTTCGTTGTTTAGCTCTAGCAACAGATAAGTTTTCATCTGGGACATCTGCACTTACGGTGGAACCAGCACCGACTGTCGCGCCTTGCCCTATGATTACTGGTGCCACTAAGCTGCTATTGGAACCGATAAAAGCATTGTCTTTGATGGTTGTTTTCGACTTATTGACACCATCGTAATTACAGGTGATCGTTCCCGCCCCAACATTCACATTACTACCAATGTCTGTGTCACCAATATAAGTAAGGTGATTCACTTTGGACCCTTCACCAATGATGGCTTTTTTCGTTTCAACAAAATTACCCAGCCTTGCACCCTTGGCTAACTGCGTTCCGGGCCTTACTCTAGCAAATGGGCCAATATCACAATCTTCACCTATCAGTGCTTCTTCAATCACGCTGTTGGGTTTTATGACAGTGCCTGATGCTATTTTACTATTAATGATGATGCAGTTAGCGCCGATAATCACATTACTGCCCAGCTCTACAGCCCCTTCAAAGATACAGTTCACATCCACTGAGACATCATTACCCACCGTAATCGTTCCGCGGCAATCAAAACGATTAGGGTCCATCAAAGTAACACCATCAGCCATTAGCTGATCGGCTTTTATCTTTTGATAGTGGCGCTCAAGCTGGGCTTGCTGCGAGCGATTATTGACCCCCAACACCTCTATTTCTGATTGCGGGTGTACCGTTTGGACTTCAACGTCTTCAGCTTTTGCCATAGCTATAATATCTGTAAGGTAGTATTCGCCTTGCGCATTGTCATTGGAAAGCTTAGGTAGCCAATTTTGGATGTGCTGAGTGGTTAACGCCATCACACCTGTATTTATTTCTTTGATCTTCAATTGCTCTGGCGTCGCATCTTTTTGTTCGACAATGGCGACTACGTTATTGTCGACGTCGCGGACAATTCGCCCGTACCCTGTTGCATTGCTCAGAGTAATGGTGAGCAGTCCCATTGTGTGACTGCTCACTTTTTCAATAAGCTGTTGCAGGGTTTCTTTCTGGATCAAAGGCACATCACCATAGAGAATCAGCACAACCCCATTATCGTTCAGTTTTGGCAAAGCCATTTTTACCGCGTGGCCTGTACCTAGCTGCTCATACTGATATACAAATGTTGTTTCAGAGCTTTCAAATTGTTTCAGGATTTCTTCACTACCGTGCCCGATAACAGTGGTAACATTAAGATGACCACCTATTGACTGTGCTGTTTCAAGCACATGCCTTAGCATTGGCTTACCGGCAATGGGGTGCAGAACTTTTGGGAGGGTTGACTTCATGCGAGTGCCTTTACCCGCTGCCAAAATAACAACATCCAACATAGTGGTGAACTTCCTTTGTTATTCATCTATCGACAGCAAAAGACTCTACAGTAAGAAACCATGAGCGATAGTAATCAATAAAATTCTTCTGGGATAAAAACAAAAAAGGGCGGCAGATGCCACCCTTTTTCAAAGCCAGATCACAAGAACACATTAACCCTTGTTCTTGCGAATCGCTTGAATTGTGCGAAGTCTAGCTGCTGCTTCGGCAAGTTGCGCTGATGCCCGCGAATAATCCAATTCTGAATTTTGATTACTCAGGGCCTGTTCCGCTTCCCGCTTAGTTTCAAGTGCAGCTGCTTCATCCATATCACCGGCGCGCAAGGCTGTGTCTGCAAGTACGGATACTAAATAAGGTTGTACCTCGATGTACCCGCCAGACACGTAAAAAACTTCTTCCTCGCCATTTTGCTTAATGACACGGATCGGACCTGGTTGCAAACCACTCAACAGTGGCGCGTGACCATAAGCAACACCGAGATCACCTTCGATACCTGCTGCGATCACCATTTCCACCAATCCGGAAAAGATTTCTTGCTCTGCG
Organism: Pseudomaricurvus sp.; assembly: GCA_965656525.1. Lineage (GTDB taxonomy): Bacteria > Pseudomonadota > Gammaproteobacteria > Pseudomonadales > Cellvibrionaceae > Pseudomaricurvus. Next base: position 52,225 of record CBFHKY010000006.1, read on the forward strand.
CTTACGATGTCACAGTGGACAGTCATTGCCATGTCTCTTGCCTCGTTAGCAGTAGCGATCACTTAGTAGAAAGTAACCACCACTTAGCTTAACTTCTGTCGAAAAGCGTGATTACAACGTCTTGGCTTTCTCGACCGCTTCCTCAATACCACCGACCATGTAAAAGGCCTGCTCTGGAAGATTGTCGTAATCACCAGCCAAAATACCTTTAAAGCCAGCTAGCGTATCTTTCAAAGACACGTACTTACCAGGTGAACCGGTAAATACCTCTGCTACGTGGAAAGGTTGAGACAAGAAGCGCTCAATCTTACGCGCACGAGACACAGTTAATTTATCTTCTTCAGACAGCTCATCCATACCCAGAATTGCAATAATGTCTTTCAACTCTTTGTAGCGTTGCAGAACAGTCTGAACACCGCGAGCAGTCGCGTAGTGATCTTCACCGATGATTAAAGGATCCAACTGACGAGAAGAAGAATCCAGTGGGTCAATCGCTGGGTAGATACCTTTAGACGCAATGTCACGACTCAATACAACAGTGGAGTCCAAGTGAGCAAAGGTTGTGGCTGGGGATGGATCCGTTAAGTCATCCGCTGGTACGTATACCGCTTGAACCGAGGTAATAGAACCGGTTTTAGTAGAAGTAATACGCTCTTGCAATACACCCATCTCTTCAGCCAAGGTTGGCTGATAACCAACCGCTGATGGCATACGACCCAGCAGGGCTGATACTTCTGTACCCGCTAGAGTATAACGATAGATGTTGTCGACAAACAGTAAAACGTCTTTACCTTCGTCACGGAATTTTTCAGCCATGGTCAAACCAGTCAGCGCTACACGCAGACGGTTTCCTGGGGGCTCATTCATTTGGCCGTAAACCATAGCAACTTTGTCCAATACATTGGACTCTTCCATCTCGTAATAGAAGTCGTTACCTTCACGAGTACGCTCACCAACACCAGCAAACACAGATAAACCACTGTGAGCTTTTGCGATGTTGTTGATCAACTCCATCATGTTTACGGTTTTACCAACACCAGCACCACCGAACAGTCCTACCTTACCGCCTTTCGCGAAAGGACAAACCAAATCGATAACCTTGATACCTGTTTCTAGCAGGTCTTCGGATGCGGCTAGCTCATCGTAGGCAGGAGCCTTGCGATGGATAGCTGCGCGAGATTTCTCTCCGATTGGGCCAGCTTCATCAATTGGGTTGCCCAATACATCCATAATACGACCCAATGTTTCTGCACCTACAGGTACCGAGATTGGGGCGTTGGTGTTCTCGACGGTTAAGCCACGGCTTACACCTTCGGAAGAACCCATTGCGATTGTGCGCACCATGCCGTCACCTAACTGCTGCTGAACTTCAAGGGTCAGGCCCTTATCAGCTACAGTTAAGGCGTCATATACCTTAGGTACGGAGTCACGAGGGAATTCCACGTCGATAACGGCACCAATAATTTGTACGATACGTCCGCTACTCATTTCCGGATCCTCAATTACAAAGTTTGAATTCAAATTGCTCAATTAGACTGCTGAAGCACCACTAACGATCTCGGACAGCTCTTGCGTAATTGCAGACTGTCTGGCTTTGTTGTAAACCAGCTGTAAATCATCAATGAGGTCACCCGCATTGTCGGTAGCACTCTTCATCGCTAACATACGAGCGGCCATTTCACAGGCAGAGTTCTCTACAACAGCTTGGTACACTTGTGACTCTATATAACGAACCAACAACCCATCTAACAAAGTTTCTGCATCAGGCTCGTATAAGTAATCCCAGCTGTGCTGCAGCTTTTCGTCTTGATCAGCTTCTAACGGTAAAAGTTGATCAACAAAAGGGGTCTGAGTCATCGTATTGACGAACTTATTGCCCACCAGAAAAACTCGGTCTACTTTGCCTTCAGAAAAACTGTCGAGCATGATTTTCACACTACCAATCAAGCTGGCAACGCTCGGTTGTTCACCTAGATCACGTACAGCCCCAACAACATTACCGCCAAAACTATTGAAGAAAGCTGCTGCTTTAGCGCCAATCAAGCATAGGTCTATCTCAACCCCTTGATCGTTCCACTCTTTCATGGACTTAATCGTGCGCTTGAACATATTCGCGTTCAGACCACCACACAAACCACGATCAGTAGAAACCAGAATAAAGCCAACGCGTTTAACTTCACGCTGCTCCATAAATATATGCTTATACTCTGGATTGGCGTTGGCAATGTGGCCCACTACTTCGCGGATACGCTGGGAGTAGGGCTTTCCAAGTTCCATGCGGTCTTGCGCTCTACGCATTTTGCTCGCCGCTACCATTTCCATGGCGCTGGTGATCTTTTGCGTATTTTTAATACTCGTTATCTGAGTACGAATTTCTTTTCCGCTTGCCATTACCAGTCCCCGAAAAAATTCATATTAGTGTCAGTGTTCATTAAGCGCCCCGATTTCATATCGACTTTCACATATTCGTTCAAAGCGCCTAACAATTCTGCTACCAAGTCTGAGTTGACTTGAACTTCTCCAAGGCTGCTTTGAATCCGGACTCAATTTCATCATTGTAGTTGCCAGACTCATTTACTTTCTTCATCAAATCAGCATGTTCGCTGAGCATGTAAGAAAGCAAAGAAGACTCAAAAGCACCAATTTTCGATACTTCTACGTCTTGCAGATAACCTTCGTTAACGGCATACAGAATAACACCCATCTCAGCGATGCTCAGAGGTGAATACTGTTTTTGCTTCATCAGTTCAGTTACACGCTCACCGTGATCCAGTTGCGCTTTGGTTGCCGCATCAAGGTCAGAAGCAAACTGAGAGAATGCCGCCAATTCACGATACTGAGCCAATGCAGTCCGGATACCACCAGACAACTTTTTAATGATCTTGGTTTGAGCTGAACCGCCCACACGAGATACCGAAATACCGGCGTTCATTGCAGGGCGAATACCCGCATTAAACATGTCAGTTTCTAAGAAGATCTGACCATCGGTAATCGAGATGACGTTAGTAGGTACAAATGCGGATACGTCACCAGCTTGAGTTTCAATGATAGGCAAAGCCGTTAGAGAACCTGTTTTACCTTTCACTTCACCATTAGTGAATTTTTCTACGTAATCAGCATTGACGCGCGAAGCACGCTCAAGCAAACGTGAATGCAAGTAGAATACATCACCTGGGTAAGCTTCACGGCCTGGCGGACGACGCAACAAGAGTGAGATCTGACGATACGCCCAAGCTTGCTTGGTTAAGTCATCATGAATGATCAGTGCGTCTTGACCGCGGTCACGGAAGTACTCCCCCATGGTTGTACCAGCAAACGGTGCCAGAAATTGCATTGCAGCTGGATCTGAAGCTGTTGCTGCAACAACAATGGTGTGAGCCAATGCACCGTGCTCTTCCAGCTTGCGAACAACTGAAGCAATAGAAGATGCTTTTTGGCCAACGGCTACGTAGATACACTTAATGCCAGAATCTTTCTGGTTGATAATCGCATCTACCGCAATGGCCGTTTTACCGGTTTGGCGGTCACCAATGATTAACTCACGCTGACCACGACCTACTGGTACCATGGCATCAACAGATTTCAGACCAAATTGAACCGGCTCATCTACTGATTTACGCTCAATTACACCTGGTGCAATTTTTTCAATCGCGTCGGTTTTGCTGTGACCAATTGGGCCTTTACCGTCGATTGGATTACCCAGTGCATCAACAACGCGCCCCAGTAATTCTTCACCAACGGGTACTTCCAGAATACGACCGGTACACTTACAAGTCTGGCCTTCTGCCACACCTTCGTAATCGCCCAGTACAACCGCACCCACACTGTCGCGCTCAAGGTTAAGTGCCATACCATAGACACCGCCTTCGAACTCGACCATTTCACCGTACATCACGTCTTCTAAACCGTGGATACGAATAATACCGTCGCTTACTGAAACAACGGTGCCCTCATTTTGGGCTTTTGCAGACACATCGAGACCTTCAATGCGCTGCTTGATAATGTCACTGATTTCAGAAGGATTCAGTTGCTGCATGCTCTGTTCCTCAATTCCCGCGCGGCACCAGCCGGCTTAGGAGTTCATTGCTTCGGCGAGCTTGGTCAAACGACCACGCACCGAACCGTCAATTACTGTGTCGCCTGCACGTATCAATGCGCCACCCAAAATTGCTTTATCCGTAGTTGTGGATAAAGTCACTACACGGTCCAGCTTGGCACTCAGTGCTTTCGCCAATTTATCTTGCAGTTCGTCGGATAACTCGAAAGCTGTAGTGACTTCAACATCAACGGTTTGCTCGCGCTGCGCTTTGTGCATCTCAAACAACTGCCGAATTTCAGGCAACAGAGTTAGACGCTTATTATCAGCTAGAGCTTTAACCAGATTAATGCCACCCTCGTTAAGCTCTTCACCGCAGATTTCAATAAAGGCGCTGGCCTTCTGTTCTGCAGTCAAGGCGGGGGAGAGCAGTGCCTTAACCATACCGTCATGTTGTGCTACAGCAGCCGTGAGAATTAACATATCAGACCATTGCTGCAATTGATCCGCCGCTACGGCGGATTCAAACGCAGCTTTCGCATAAGGTCTGGCTAAAGTTGCAAGTTCGGCCATAATTTACCTCACTTACAATTTAGCGGCTAACTGGTTTACCAGTTCGCTGTTAGCATTCTCGTCAATGGCCGAGCCCAGTACTTTTTCTGCACCAGCCAACGCCAGAGCAGCCACTTTACCGCGCAGATCTTCTTTAGCACGGTTAACGTCTTGCTCAATCTGCGCTTCAGCTGCAGCTTTCAGACGATTACCTTCCGCAACGGCCTGTTCTTTAGCTTCTTCAACGATTTGGTGAGCACGCTTGTTGGCTTGCTCAATAATTGCTGCCGCTTCTTCTTTCGCGTGACGCATTTGCTCGGTGGCTTTTTTCTGAGCCAGCTCAAGATCTTTGTCAGCACGATCAGCAGCTTCCAAACCATCGGCGATTTTCTTTTCACGCTCCTCCATTACGGAGATCAACGCAGGCCAGATATACTTCATGCTGAACAAAATGAACAGAATGAAGGTTATCGATTGGCCTATCAAAGTCAGGTTGATATTCACACCAACACCTCTTGCTTAAGAAATTTAAAAGACAAGCAAAGGGGGGGGATTAACCTGCCATGCCCGGAGCGATAACGAAGATCAGGTACATCGCAATACCAACACCGATCATTGGTACAGCATCGAGCAGACCAGCCATCAAAAACATTTTGGTTTGCAGTGCAGGACCTTGTTCAGGTTGACGAGCTGAACCTTCCAGCAGTTTTCCGCCCAACAACGCGAAGCCAATCGCGGTGCCTAAGGCAGCCAAGCCGATCAGTAGTGCTGCAGACATGTAAACCAGACCAATATTGTCCATGAGTTTCTCCTAGTAGTGTAGTTAATTGCTAAAGTTAAAGTTAAAAGTCAAAGAATTAGTGTTGTTCATCTAGGTCATCATGTGCCATAGCCATATAGACTATGGTTAACACCATGAAGATAAAAGCTTGTAGAGTGATTACCAGAACATGGAACACAGCCCACGCCCACTGCAACACGCCACCGAATATCCCCATCATCAAACCAGCGCTGTACATAAGTGCGATCAAGATAAAGATCATCTCACCAGCGTACAGGTTACCGAAAAGACGCAAACCCAGTGAAATCGGTTTCGCAATCAATGAGACAGTTTCCAACAGGAAGTTAATCGGTAGCAATACCGTGTAATCTAAGTACCACTTGCCGGAATGGAAGGGGTGCATGGTCAATTCTTTAATGAATCCTAACAGACCCTTAGCTCGGATACTGGAGAAAATCATCAGACCAAATACAGTCAAAGCCATACCCATAGTTGCATTTACGTCAGTGGTTGGCACAACTTTAAAGAACAAGTGCGGATCACCAGAGATACCCGCCGCGGCCATAGGTAACCAATCGATTGGAACCAAATCCATGAGGTTCATAAAGAACACCCACACAAAAATAGTCAACGCCATAGGTGCAACGAGCTTATTTTTGTAGTGAAAAGTTTCTTTTACGATGTTATCAACAAATTCGACGATTGTTTCTACGCCACTCTGAAGGCCTTTTGGCACACCCGTTGTCGCTTTTTTCGCCGCCATCCGAAACAAAAAACAAAACAGCAAGCCAAGAATAATAGACCAGCCCATTGTATCTAGGTGAACTGCCCAAAACCCCATATCAACAGCTTCTTGCGAAGAATGCGCAAGTGTCCATGTGGCATCGTTTAAAATGGTACCATCATCACGAACATAACCTGCTGGCAACTTGCCGTAAGCCATGTTTTGCAAATGGTGTTGGATATAATCCGTCTGTGTGATTCCTTCGCTTGCCATAGTTCTCTCAAGCACCTTTAAGTTAAAAAAATTGTAAAAATATCTTCTACCACCCACGGTAGGAAAAAATGTTTTTACAACCTCTTACGTGTTTTCGTGCGGTTATCCATTGCCTCTGTGTTTACGCCGACAAAATTATTTGATTATTTAGCCACCCAATCAGAACTCTTTAGAGTTTTTGCCATCAAAACAACGTGCATTAACCATTGGCTTCCATAACCAATGAACACCCACACGGGTGACTGTTGCGCTGCTGGAATTGCCATAAATACACAAGCAAATCCCACAATAGCGAGTACAAACTTGCCAGTCTCGCCACGGTAAAAGGAACGCACTACCTCGTTCGTTCGGCTAGCCCCGAAAAATCGAAATGCCAGCTTGGCAAAGTAAGCTTGCTCGACCAAACCAATCAAGGCACCGCAAACAAAGGCCACTCCTGTTTCTCGGCTCACCCATCCCAAGCATATCGTCACCAGTAAAAGGGCGATTCCCTGAAACACAAAAGCTCTCAGGAGCGGGGGTCTTCTTGTGTGCACCAAAGCAGCATCTCTGTTTGTACTAGCGACCGCCTTTCGTATTGAGGCGAGCACTTCAAATTTTTGCGCGCACAGCTAGTGTACTTTGTTAACCAATCGAGCGTCGCGAATTATAGGGTTTAGCCCTTACTCAATCAACCAAAATCGGGACTAGATAACCTTTTCAGGAAAGACGACACAAGGCTCACACCATATAGTGCTTTCCCCTTTAATCAAACACTAATTCTTGTAACCTAGATGGTGCAAAATACCATCCAATTCATCTAAGCTGTTGTAGGCTAGTACCAACTTACCTTTTCCTTTGGCGTTATAGGATATCGAAACAGGCACCCCGACCTTCTCAGAAAGGGACTCTTCTAGCAACTGCACATCTGCGCTGGCCTGTTGTGTCGCGACGGTTTCTGTTGTCGACTGCTGCAGTTTACGTACGAGAGCTTCCGTTTGGCGCACAGACAAACCTTTAGCCACCACCTGTCTTGCGATATCACGCTGTTCGGAGGCATCGAGTGACAATATCGCTCGCGCGTGTCCCATCTCTAAATCACCCCGTTCCAGCAAGGTCTTTACGTCGTCTGTTAGCGCCAATAAACGCAAAAGGTTGGTAATGGTCGTTCTTGACTTGCCTACCGCCTGAGCAACTTCCAACTGAGTCAATTCAAACTCATCTTGCAAACGCTTTAGCGCAAACGCTTCTTCCATTGGGTTAAGGTCTTCGCGCTGAATGTTTTCAATCAACGCCATCGCAATGGCGGCCTCATCGGGCACATCGCGAACCAAGCAGGGAATGGTATCGAGCTCAGCCAGCTGTGTGGCACGCCAACGACGTTCACCGGCGATGATTTCATAGCGCTCAGCGCCTGAGTCATCTCTGCCTATCGGGCGCACGACAATAGGTTGCATGACCCCTTGGGCTTTGATGGATTCAGACAGTTCTTCCAGTGCTTCCGGGTGCATATCACGACGCGGTTGATAGCGACCGCGCTGAATACGCTCAACTGGCAGCTTAATCAGTTTACCATCGTTATCTTGGGACTGGCTGTCACTGGCAACATTGGCGATGGCTTCACTTGCAGAGGCGCCAGTAGCCCCCCCTAATAGAGCGTCCAGCCCCCGCCCCAACCCTTTTCGTTTCGCCGCCATGTTGTACTTTTCCTATTGTTCTATTTGTTCTGTGAAGTGGATCTGCAAAACGCCTTTTAATTCAGGTGTTTTATCGCCAGATCAGAATTTAAGCCGGCTCTAACTCTGAACGCTGTGGCTCAGATTCGTGTCGCCGCAATATTTCTCCCGCCAAGGCGAGGTAGGAAATAGCCCCCTTTGACTGGCGATCATAGATCAAAGCGGGTTGACCAAAACTGGGAGCCTCAGCTAAGCGTACGTTGCGTGGAATACAAGTGCGATACAAACGATCTCCGAAATGGTTGGAGAGCTGTTGCGATACATCGTTGGTCAAACTATTGCGCGGATCGTACATCGTGCGAAGCAAACCCTCGATCTCTAATACTGGATTTAAAGACGCCTGAATTTGCTGAATAGTATTCATCAGAGCCGACAGCCCCTCCAACGCATAGTATTCACATTGCATTGGAATAATCACACCATTACAAGCCACCAAAGCGTTGACGGTCAGCATGTTTAACGACGGCGGGCAATCTACTAGCACGTAGTCAAACTGCCCCTCTAAATCTTCAAGCACTTGTCGCAGGCGGTATTCTTTGTGAGGCAGAGACAGCATCTCCACCTCCGCTGCAGTCAAATCGCCATTGGCTGGTAGAACTGTGAATTTCCCCGATGGCGACTCGACCAGTGCATCTTCCACCTTACAAGCACCAACAAGCACTTCGTAGACCGAAATATCCAGCTCATTTTTGCTGATACCAGAACCCATGGTGGCATTGCCTTGCGGGTCTAAATCCACCAGCAGCACGCGTTTCTTGGTAGCCACCAATGAGGCCGCCAAGTTCACGCAAGTCGTGGTCTTACCAACACCACCTTTCTGGTTGGCTATCGCGTATTTTTTGGTCAATTTCACATCCTGCCACAATCAGCAACGTTTGAGTTTGGAGGTACAGTACAGGCCTCGGGACACCTAATGCGCCTAAGAGCAGAGAGGTTCGAGCACCAGTAGGTGGCGCTCACCTTCTTCGCGAGGGACCTGAAGGGGGTAAGAACCAGAAACCTTATAGTGTTTTTCCACAGCGCTCAACTCACTCGTGGGGTATAAGCCTTTCATCGCATAATAAACACCCTGTTCGCTAAGTAAATGCTCACATCCGCGAATCATATCTTCGATACTGGCAAACGCACGACTGATTACACCATCAAACTTTTGCTCTGGATGAAACGCCTCCACACGGCTGTTCTGCACCGTGACATTCTCTAACTTGAGCTCAGTTTTCACTTGGAACAAAAAACGGGTTTTTTTGCCATTGCTGTCAAGCAAGGTGAAATCTTTATCTGGGTACAAAATGGCCAAAGGTATTCCAGGTAAGCCGCCACCAGTCCCAACATCCAATAGGCGCTTGGCTTTGATGTATGGCACCACGCTTAAACTGTCGAGCAAATGTCTATCTAACTGCGCACGCTGATCACGAATAGCGGACAAATTGTAAGCTTGATTCCACTTGTGAAACAGTTGCAAATACGCCAACAACATGTCGACCTGTTTGTCATTCAGGTGGACCCCCATGGTTGCCGCATCGGACTTCAAAATATGCGCTAAAGCCTGATCCACCACTAGATGACCGCCTGCTTTCTCAATAAACCTTGTTTTTTAAGGTAAATCAACAGCAGGGAAACTGCCGCTGGGGTAACCCCTTGAATACGTGAAGCGCGCGCTAGGGTTTGAGGGCGGTTTTCGATGAGCTTTTGTTTCACCTCGTTCGACAGCCCCTCCACAACAGAGTAATCAAACGCCTCAGGAATGGGGGTATTTTCGTATTGTTGCAGGCGATTGATGTCTTGTTGCTGGCGATCAATATAGCCCGCGTACTTAGCCGATATCTCTACCTGCTCCCACACTTGTGGGTTGGTTTCCGCTTCGCCTTTCAAACCGGCAACATCCAGATAACCCAACTCTGGACGTTTCAGCAAATCGTGCAAACTGTATTCGCGCGTCAGTGGCGCTTTTAATTTTGGCGCTAACTGCTCTGCCTCCGGGCCTTTCGCCTGCAACCATGTATCACGCAAGCGCTGATCTTCACGGGCAATGGCCTCTCGCTTTTCGCTAAAAGCCTGCCAGCGCGCGTCATCCACCAAACCCAATTCGCGACCTTTCTCTGTCAGCCGCAAATCGGCGTTGTCTTCACGCAGTAACAAACGATATTCCGCACGGCTGGTGAACATACGGTAGGGCTCGCGAGCTCCCATAGTGATCAAGTCATCCACTAAAACACCGATGTAGGCTTCATCGCGACGTGGACACCAAGCGTCTTTGCCTTGCACGCGCAGTGCGGCATTGGCGCCTGCCAAGAGCCCTTGGGCACCAGCCTCTTCGTAACCGGTGGTGCCATTGATTTGCCCGGCGAAAAATAAGCCATTGATGCATTTGTTTTCGAGGTTGCTGTGCAAGTCTCGCGGATCAAAGAAATCGTATTCGATCGCATAACCCGGGCGAGTAATATGCGCGTTTTCAAAGCCTTTGATGGAGTGAACCAAATCGAGCTGTACATCAAAAGGCAAGCTTGTGGAGATCCCGTTGGGGTATAGCTCGTGGGTTGTTAATCCCTCTGGCTCAATAAAAACCTGGTGTGAGGATTTGTCGGCAAAACGGTGGATTTTATCCTCGACAGAAGGGCAATAGCGAGGCCCAATGCCATCGATCACACCCGTATACATGGGGGAGCGATCTAGCCCTTTGCGGATGATCTCGTGAGTGCGCTCGTTGGTGTGGGTTATCCAGCAACACACTTGTTCGGGGTGATCCTCCACGTTGCCCATGAATGACATTACCGGCAGAGGTGAATCCCCATACTGCGGATCAAGTCCTTCAAAATTGACCGACCGAGCATCTATACGCGGTGGGGTTCCGGTTTTCAGGCGATCCACCCGCAGAGGCAATTCTCGCAAACGATCGGCTAAAGCGATGGATGGTGGGTCACCTGCACGGCCACCAGAGTGGTTTTGTAGGCCGATATGAATCTTGCCTCCCAAAAACGTACCGACGGTCAATACCACCGTGGGGGCTAAAAAACGTAACCCCATCTGAGTTACTACACCTCTAACATCGTCACCCTCTACGATCAAGTCATCGGCGGCTTGCTGGAATATGTCTAAGTTTTCTTGGTTTTCCAGTATTTCACGCACAGCGGCTTTGTATAGCACCCTATCTGCTTGAGCGCGAGTGGCTCTGACCGCTGGCCCTTTGCGTGCATTTAACGTTCGGAACTGAATGCCGCCTTTGTCAGTCGCCAGCGCCATTGCACCGCCCAGTGCATCGATCTCTTTCACCAAGTGACTTTTACCTATGCCACCAATGGCTGGGTTACAGCTCATCTGCCCAAGTGTCTCGATATTGTGAGTCAGCAATAAGGTCTTACAGCCCATACGAGCTGCTGCCAGGCTGGCTTCTGTTCCAGCATGGCCACCGCCAATAACGATCACATCGTAGGTTTTTGAGTAATCCATAAGTAACGCTCAGCACACAATTTGAGAGGGCAGGTGAAAATGGGCGGCCAGTATATGCTTCTCGGGCCTCTTGATCAAAATTTCAATTTGTTTGTTTTTTATACATTACTAAAACTAATTAATTATTTAATAGATATATATATTATATAGATATAAAGATTATGTTTGTTGTTACTAATGGCGAGCCTATTTTCTGTGTGTAACCTACATAAATTATTATAAATCAATGGGTTAAAGAATGTGTAAGTTCGGTATTTCACCGTAGTTAACTGCTCATAAGCTGGTCCAAAGCTGGAGACAGAATCCTGGGTTATCCACCTAAACGTTAAAAACGTGAGTTATCCCCAATTTGGTGCCCAGCTTATCCTCTTTTCATTCACGTATTTGTTCACAGTCCAATTCATTATAGCGAAATCATCGAATTATCAGTGATTTAGGGGATAAACCTGTGAACAAATGTGGATAACTTCTGTAAGTCATGGGGATTAGCTGGTGGCAGGGTGTGATTTGGGCTTAATCTAAAAGAGATGTCCCGTATAATCGGCGCTCTTATTTTTTTATTGGGTGTTCATCATTCATGACTTTTTCAACCTCTCAGCACTTTGTTAGCGATACGATTACGGCAATTGCGACAGCTCCAGGTAAAGGTGGTGTCGGCATTGTGCGCGTTTCGGGGCCAATGGCGGCCAATATTGCCCAACAGATTGTTGCTGGCGCGTTAACTCCCCGACTGGCTAAGTACGGCCCATTTCTAGATCGATCAGGTAATGCTATTGATGAGGGATTGGCACTGTTTTTTGCCGGGCCACATTCGTTTACCGGGGAGGATGTGTTGGAGCTGCAAGGGCACGGTGGCCCTGTGGTTATGGATTGGCTTTTACAGCGGGTGTTGGAACTGGGTGCTCGTATGGCGAGGCCGGGGGAGTTCTCTGAGCGAGCGTTTCTCAACGATAAAATGGATCTAGCCCAAGCTGAGGCCATTGCTGATTTGATTGATGCGTCCTCGCAACAAGCAGCCCGTAATGCGGTACATTCGCTGCAGGGCGTATTTTCTCGTCAAGTAGAGTCACTGGTTGAAGGGTTAATTCAGTTGCGTATTTATGTGGAAGCCGCGATTGACTTTCCGGAAGAGGAGATCGATTTTTTAGCCGATGGAAAAGTGGCGGGGGATTTGAATGACTTACTGCAACAGCTGCAGGTTGTGCAGGCCGAGGCCAAGCAAGGTGCACTGATCAGAGAAGGGATGCAGGTTGTGATTGCAGGGCGCCCGAATGCGGGTAAGTCGAGTTTGCTGAACGCTCTATCGGGGCGTGACAGTGCCATTGTGACTCACATTGAGGGTACCACCCGAGACGTACTGCGCGAACATATTCATATTGATGGTATGCCACTGCACATTATTGATACCGCCGGTTTGCGAGAAAGCCCAGATGAGGTGGAGCAAATCGGGATTGAGCGCGCTTGGGAGGAAATCCACAAAGCGGATCGTATTTTGATGATGGTGGACAGCACCGCTACCGACAGCACAGGAGCTCAAGAAATCTGGCCAGAGTTTGTCAACGCTTTGCGCTCGACAGAACATCTGACGTTAGTATTGAATAAGTGCGACCTGCAGCAACAACCCTCACAACTTGATCATTCAGGCGAACACCCTGTTGTCAGGTTATCCGCCAAATCGGGTGATGGTATCGATCTCTTAAGAGAGCACCTAAAACAGTGTATGGGTTACACAGGAACTACAGAAGGTGGGTTTACAGCTCGTCGTCGACACATTGATGCTTTACATCGAGCGGAGCAGCTCCTGCGCATTGGGCAAGATCAGTTGGTGAGTTTAGGGGCCGGAGAGTTACTGGCTGAAGATTTACGCCAAGCGCAAAATGCACTTGGCGAAATCACGGGCACGTTCACACCCGATGAGTTACTAGGGAGGATTTTTTCCAGTTTTTGTATCGGTAAATGATCGGCACGGCATCTGAACTTATCGCAATCAAGCGAGCATAAAAAAGGCGCGGAGGGTTTAACCAACGCGCCTTTTTCGTGAGGGGGCGGTTAACTGACCGCCTCTCCAGAATCAACTTTGCGGTTAATCAGATATTGCTGAGCAATGGATAAGGTGTTGTTGACCACCCAATACACGACTAGGCCAGCAGGGAACCACAAGAACATAAAGGTGAAGACGATTGGCATCATTTGCATAATGCGAGCTTGTGTGGGGTCTGGTGGCGTGGGGTTGAGCTTTTGCTGCACCCACATAGAGATACCCATTAACAGTGGCAATATGAAATAAGGGTCTTTGACCGAAAGATCGTCAATCCAGCCCAAGAATGGGGTGTGACGTAGTTGTACGCTTTCCATCAATACCCAATAAAGAGCAATAAACACAGGCATTTGCACCAGAATCGGCAGACACCCACCCAGTGGATTGATCTTTTCTTTTTTATACAGCTTCATCATTTCCTGAGACATCTTTTGACGATCATCGCCATAGAGCTCTTTCATGCGCTGCATTTCCGGGCCAAATTTACGCATTTTGGCCATGGATTTATAGCTTGTGGCAGACAGGTGGAAAAACGCCAGTTTGATCAACACAGTCAGTGCCACAATCGACCAACCCCAACTGCCTAGCAATCCGTGGATAAAAGTCAGAACGTGGAACAGTGGCTTCGCAATCCACCATAGCCAGCCATAATCGACGGTTAGATCCAAATACGGAGAAATTTCCTCCAATCGATAAATGTCTTTAGGGCCAGCATAAAAGCTGGCATTCAAACTACCCTGAGTACCCGGTGCCACTTCTTGCTGTGGACTGGTAAACCCCATCAAAAACATATCACCTTTACTTTTGCGCAAGCTGAAATGATTTTGTTGAGATTGATCCGGCACCCAAGCACTGATGAAGTAATGCTGCACCATGGCCACCCAGCCACCCTCTAACGAAGCTTTAAAACCATTGGTGCGAACCATGTCTTCATCGGAAAGGTCACTAAAACTCAGTTTTTTATAATTTTCTTCAGGCGTTGTCAGGGCCGCGCCTAAGAAAGGCTTCATCCCAAAACCATCGACCTTTACGGGGTTGTGGCTGTCGCGTTTAATCTGCCCAAATAGGCCAGCTTTCCAAGTTTCATTGCTTTGGTTGTCAATGAGGTATTGGAGCTCAACCAAGTGGTTGCCCCTACGCAACGTAAAACGCTTGGTAATCAACACACCATCTTGTTGTTTTAAGGTCAAATCAACATTCAGAGTGTCTTCACCGTCACTCAAGATATAAGCTTCGCGAGCTGCTTGGAAAACGGGACGCCCCTCGCTAGTATCGGTGGCGTTCTGACCGATTAAACCACTCTGCGCCACGTAGGTTGTCGCTTGTGTGCGGTTGAGCAAGATGAAAGGACCATCGTCTTTATCCAGCGAGGCCTGTTGGTCCAGTAATGCCACTTTAACAATATCGCCACCCTTAGTATCAATCAGCAACTCTAAAGTGTCCGTAGTTACACGGATGAGTTGTGATGTGGAGGATGGGGTATTGGTTGAAGGTGCTGGTTGTGCGCTTTCAACGGGCTGAGGAATATCGCCTAATGTGGTGTCGGATGAGCTTGATGCCGTTGCCGGTACAGGGCTGATCGTTGGAATGCTATTCGATGAAATGGTTTCCTGAGAAATGACAGGTTGATTGCGTTGCTGATAATCACCCCATTTATTAATCAGTAGTACGGAAACCAGAGCAATAGCGCCGATTAATGTTATTCGCTGCCAATCCATTTAATTACTGCCGTATTTGTGATTGTTTGATTTTGAGTCTGGCTTGTGGTCATCGGAGTTAGTTTCTGGCACTAAATCGATCCCCCCTGGATGCCAAGGGTGGCATTTTAACAGGCGTTTCGCTGTTAGGAAGCAACCTTTTGCAAGACCATGTTGATCAATGGCTTCTTCAGCATAATGTGAACAGGTAGGGTAGAAGCGACATTGGTTGCCAACCCAAGGGCTGGCGAGGTAACGATAGACGTGAATGAGTCTAATCGCTATGACTTTCACGACTGCTTGCCTTTATCGGTCTGAGCGGCAGACGCTTTGCGTATGACCCGATTCCACTGTTTATTAAGCAGTTGATCTAACTGACGGTCATCGAGTTCATGCAGCCCTTTGCGTGCCAAGGCAATAACATCGACTGAACCCAACTGATCTTGACGTAAGCGGAAGGTTTCACGAATGTGACGTTTGAGACGGTTTCGTTGCACCGCTAAGCGAACGTTCTTTTTAGCAATAATCAGTCCCAGTCTTGGTGTTGAACTTACACCTGGGCGGGCTAAAAGAAGAATGGAAGGGTGTGCAGAACGGAAAGGCGCATCATCAAAAATGGCCTGAAAATCTTTGGAATTGAGTAATCGAAGGGATTTGCTGAACGATTGACTCGACACTGATAAACCTCACTCACTGCGCTTAGGTTGTAAAAAAAGCGCTCATATATAGAAGAAGCAAGAATACTTCTTCTATATAACGCGAGGCTTAAGAAGCCAATTACGCGGCCAGCTCTTTACGTCCACGTGCACGACGACGAGCAAGAAGCTTACGACCGTTTTTAGTGGCCATACGAGCGCGGAAACCGTGAGAGCGCTTACGCTTTAATACGCTTGGCTGAAATGTTCTTTTCATGAGACTTACCTGCTAAATAGATGCTTAGTAATTCGGTAATTGTTGTTCATGGTGTGGACCACAAATGTGATCTACCGCAGGGTTTCGCAAACTGCTTAGCCCAGCCATGTCCGAAAAAGAGGCGCGAATTCTAAAGAATCGAGCCGCAAAAAGCAATGCTTTATTTGGTTAAACTCTAGACAATCGCAAGCAGAAAAGTACACCCAAGAAACAACCAGCATACACAGGGTTTATTAACAGACTTATCCACAGTTATGGTGTGGGTTATTCTTTTTCTTGTGGTGAAAATTAATTTTTAATTGGGTTGAAGACTAGTCTAACTATTTGAAATTATTAGTATTTTTATTTTTTGTGCGTTATCTGTGTAATCTTTTTTGTGGATAACCTGTACCACTTAAGCGTAGAATAGAGGGATTATTAAATGAATAGTTTTATCGTGTTTTAGGGATTTGATGGTCATTCAAACGGGGGCTGTCGGAGGGGGAATTTTGCCTGAAGTTGTCTGGAAAAAGTGCGTTGATGCGCTGCAGAATGAGCTACCGACTCAACAATTCAATACTTGGATTCGTCCGCTGCAAGTGGATGAACAGTCACGCGATCAATATTTAAAATTGGTGGCGCCCAATCGATTTGTCTTGGACTGGGTACAGGATAAGTTTTTACATCGTATTCAAGAGTTGATTGCCAGCGAGGGCGAAGTCGGCCTTGGTTTTCAAGTCGAAATATCGGTAAATGGCCCTCCGGTTACTAAACGCTTTCAGCGTCGACCAGCGGCCAGAGTTAATACCCCCCCTGTTGCTGTCGTAAAAACAGAATCGTCGAATCAAGACAGCTCAAGCGCTTTAATAGCAGACTCTCAACCCAGTCACTTTCGACCCCCACCAGCGGTTGAAGATTTTTCAGGTTTGACATCAGGCTATGGTGCGAGCTCAAGTTCACGAGGCAATGAGTCAGGTATTATTACCTCCACAAATACCGGTGAACGTGCAACCACCGTTGAAGTGGGGGGTGGACTCAAGCATCGCAATTATCTTAATGATAAATTTACCTTTCCGAGCTTTGTAGAAGGTAAGTCGAATCAGTTGGGCTTGGCGGCTGCCAGACAGGTGGCAGAGAACCCGGGTGGTGCTTATAACCCTCTTTTTATTTATGGCGGTGTGGGTCTGGGTAAAACGCACTTGATGCATGCGGTTGGTAATGCATTAGTGGATAAAAACCCGAATGCTAAAGTGGTTTATTTGCACTCAGAGCGATTCGTGGCGGATATGGTCAAGGCTTTGCAATTAAATGCCATTAATGATTTTAAGCGCTACTACCGCTCGGTAGATGCTCTTCTGATTGATGATATTCAGTTCTTTTCAGGTAAAGAGCGTTCACAAGAAGAGTTTTTCCACACTTTCAATGCTTTGCTTGAAGGTGGTCAGCAAATTATTTTGACCTGTGATCGTTACCCCAAAGAAATCAATGGCCTAGAAGAACGACTAAAAAGTCGCTTTGGCTGGGGCTTAACCGTGGCGATTGAGCCCCCTGAGTTAGAGACTCGAGTGGCGATTCTTATGAAAAAAGCGGAACAGGCCAACATGTTCTTACCGAACGATGCCGCTTTCTTTATTGCGCAACGTATTCGCTCGAATGTGCGAGAGTTAGAAGGGGCCTTAAAGCGAGTTATCGCAAATGCTCACTTTACAGGTGTTGGGATCGATGTTCCGTTGGTTCGAGAAGCCCTGAAAGATCTTTTGGCTCTGCAGGACAAACAAGTCAGTGTTGATAACATTCAACGTGTCGTGGCCGAGTACTATAAAATTAAAGTCAGTGACCTTCTGTCGAAGCGTCGAAGCCGTTCGGTGGCCAGACCAAGGCAAGTTGCCATGTCCTTAGCGAAAGACCTCACCAACCACAGTTTGCCAGAAATAGGCGATGCTTTTGGTGGGCGAGATCATACAACCGTATTGCATGCTTGCCGAAAAATTAAAGAACTTCGAGAAGAAGACGGAGACATGCGCGAAGATTGGAAAAATTTACAGCGTTCACTGACTTCGTAAGCTTTTTTCGAGATACTAACCCCTGCTCATCGAACATATCCACAAGTACGGTTGGGGTTGGTGTTTTTAACGGTTGGGGGGTTGTTTTTTTCGCAGGTAAATCCTCTCGTGATTCAGGGACACAATAACAACGAACACTCAGGAAACTAATAAGAGACTCAGGTATGAAATTCAGCGTATCTCGTGAAGCATTATTAAGACCATTACAACTGGTGGCTGGGGTAGTAGAGCGTCGTCAGACATTACCCGTATTAGCCAATGTGCTGATCGTTCTTGATGGTGATCAACTGTCTTTAACCGGTACAGACTTAGAAGTAGAAATAGTCGCTCGTTTGCAGCTTAGCGAAGCGGTAGAGCCAGGTGAACTTACTGTACCTGCTCGTAAGCTGGTGGATATTTGTCGATCTCTGCCTGACGACGCTGTTTTGAGTTTCACTGACGAAGACCAAAAGTTTGTTGTGAAATCTGGCCGCAGCCGATTCACGTTATCGACCTTGCCTGCCAACGACTTCCCAAATGTCGAGCAGAGCGAAGGTGACCTGACGTTCCAGTGTGAGCAACAAGATATTAAGCGTTTGATCGACCGCACAGGCTTTGCCATGGCACAACAAGATGTTCGCTATTACCTTAATGGCATGTTGTGGGAGGTGCAGGAAGGTCAATTACGCGCGGTTGCAACAGATGGGCATCGATTGGCTATGTGCACTCGCCCTGTCAATGTCTCTGTTACTGAGCCATTACAAGCGATATTGCCGCGCAAAGGGGTTATTGAGCTCTCTCGCTTGCTGGATGGGCAGGGCAGTGTAGAGGTGGTGCTAAGCGGTAATCATATCCGCGTTGCCACAGAAGCCTACACGTTCACGTCAAAGCTGGTCGATGGTAAGTTCCCTGATTACGAAAGGGTTCTGCCGAAAGGCGGCGATAAAATCGTATTGGGCGATCGCAATGAACTGCGCCAGGCCTTTGGCCGTACAGCTATCTTATCCAATGAAAAGTTTCGTGGTGTAAGGTTGCTTCTGAGCAGTGGTCAGCTAACCATCGTTGCCAATAATCCAGAGCAAGAAGAAGCTGAAGAGCAAGTCGCAGTAGAGTACGGTGGTGATTCGCTGGAAATTGGCTTTAATGTTAGTTACCTTCAAGACGTAACCAGCGTGTTGAGCAGCGACAATATTAAAATGATCCTTTCTGACTCTAATAGCAGTGCATTGGTTGAAGAGCCCGAAGGTGGTGACTCAACCTATGTTGTTATGCCAATGCGTTTGTAACGCTGTTAGGTACTCCAGATAATGACACTCCGTCGCTTGTCGGCGCATAATTTTCGTAATCTTCTTTCTGTCCATATTGAGCTGTCCCCGCAGCTCAATATCTTCTTTGGCCAAAACGGCAGCGGTAAAACCAGTCTGCTAGAGGCTATCAGTACCTTATCCCAAGGTCGCTCTTTTCGCTCTCGGAAATATAAAACCATCATTAATCACGATGCGGCAGGTTTTACAGTTTTTGGGGAGGTTTTGGGTGGGCACCAGAATATAGTACCGATAGGGGTACAACGAGATAGAAATGGCGAAACCCTGATCAAGAAAGCCGGTGCTGTTTGTCGTTCAGCAGCTGTTCTGGCGGACGCTTTGCCGATCCGTGTACTGAATGCACATTCTTTCAGTTTGTTGGAAGGGGCACCGGAGGTCCGACGACAGTTTCTAGACTGGCTAGTGTTCCACGTGGAACCTAAATACCACCAAGCATGGAAAGCGTACGAAAAATGCTTAAAACACCGCAATAGTCTGCTCAGGCATGATAAAATTGATCCTTTACAGCTTGCTCCTTGGGATAGGGAGATGGCGGTTTTGGCCGAGGAAATGCACGGCTATCGACTTAAGTGCTTTGATTTACTGTGTCAGACATTCAATACAGTGACAGAGAGTCTTTCACCGCTAACTGGTTTATCTTTTAAGTACCATCGAGGCTGGGATAAATCGTTGAGCTATGCTGAGTTGTTATCTCAGTGTCAGCAACGAGATATGGATCTCGGGTATACTCGACAAGGCCCCCATCGGGCTGATGTTAAAATTCTTATTGATGGCAACCAAGCCATTGATGTGTTGTCGAGAGGCCAGCAAAAAGTTGTGGTCAGCGCGCTGCTCATTGCTCAGGGAATGGTTTTTTCTGAGATGACAGGTCGTCGTTGTCTGTATTTGATTGATGATTTACCCGCTGAGCTGGATGTTGATTTTCGCAATACACTCGCGGACTGGCTAACCTCGATGGGTTGCCAAGTGTGTGTCACTGGTGTTGATCTAGAGGCAATCCGGTCTTCTTGGAAGGGTATAGAAACTTTTGAAACAAGAGTGTTCCACGTGGAACACGGCAAGGTTAAACAGCTAGAAAACTCCGATAGTGGTTTTTCAGGCATTAAAACACAATAAAAGCATGACCGATAAGGTGGGAATGAACATGTCAGATGAGAATACGTACGACTCGTCCAGTATTAAAGTACTTAAAGGACTGGACGCGGTGCGCAAGCGCCCAGGTATGTACATCGGCGACACAGATGATGGCACGGGCCTTCATCATATGGTTTTTGAAATCGTTGATAACTCTATCGATGAGGCTCTGGCTGGACACTGCAGTGAAATCAAAGTGATTATCCACCCTGATCAATCGGTATCTGTGTCCGATAATGGCCGAGGTATTCCCACCGAGATACACGAAGAGGGTATTTCAGCAGCAGAAGTTATTATGACGGTACTTCACGCTGGCGGTAAGTTCGATGATAACAGCTATAAGGTGTCAGGCGGGTTGCACGGTGTGGGCGTATCCGTTGTGAATGCCTTATCGAAAAAACTAAAATTAACCATTCGACGCGCCGGTAAAGTTTACGAGCAAGTGTATCGCCACGGTGTCCCTGATGAACCGTTAAAAGTCGTTGGTGAAACGGACAGCTCGGGTACCGAAGTTCACTTCTTCCCGTCGGAAGAGACCTTTAGCAATATCGAATTTCACTTTGAACAATTGGCTAAGCGCTTACGAGAGTTGTCCTTTTTGAACTCTGGTGTTCGTATTCTGCTGAAAGACGAGAGTAGCGGCAAAGAAGAAGTCTATGAATATGAGGGTGGATTAAGGGCTTTTGTTGAGCACATCAACCGCAACAAGACCCCCATCAACCAAGTGATGCACTTTACCACGCAACGAGAAGACGGCGTGGGCGTAGAGGTTGCCCTACAGTGGAACGATAGCTTCCAAGAAAATATCTTTTGCTACACCAATAATATCCCTCAGCGGGATGGCGGAACACATTTGGCGGGCTTTCGAGCAGCGCTGACACGTGCGCTGAACAGTTATATCGAAAAAGAAGGTATTGGCCGCAAGGATAAGGTTAACACCACAGGGGATGATGCCCGTGAAGGTTTAACCGCGATTATTTCAGTGAAAGTGCCTGACCCTAAGTTTTCTTCGCAAACCAAAGATAAACTGGTTTCATCTGAAGTAAAAACGGCTGTTGAACAAGAAATGGGGAGCAGCTTTGGGGATTATCTGATTGAAAGTCCACAAGAGGCTAAATTGATTGTCGGTAAGATGATCGAAGCAGCAAAAGCTCGTGAGGCCGCTCGTAAAGCTCGTGAAATGACTCGCCGTAAAGGGGCTCTGGATATTGCAGGCTTACCCGGTAAGTTGGCGGATTGTCAGGAAAAAGACCCAGCACTGTCTGAAATTTACCTAGTGGAGGGCGATTCAGCCGGTGGTTCTGCGAAACAAGGCAGAGACCGTAAGACTCAGGCGATCTTGCCGTTGAAGGGTAAAATCCTGAATGTGGAAAAAGCACGCTTTGATAAAATGCTGTCCAGTGCCGAAGTGGGTACGCTCATTACTGCACTGGGCTGTGGCATTGGTAACCAAGAGTTCAATGCCGACAAATTGCGTTATCACAGCATTATTATCATGACGGATGCAGATGTTGATGGTTCACACATTCGGACGTTATTGTTGACGTTCTTTTTCCGCCAGATGCGTGAATTGATCGAACGTGGTCATGTTTTTATTGCGCAACCACCGCTGTATAAGATTGCCAAGGGCAAACAAGAGCAGTATCTAAAAGATGATGATGCATTAACCCGCTTTCTGACACAGGCCGCTCTGCAAAACGCGTCACTGCATGTAAACGCTGATGCCCCTGGTATTAGTGGGGAAGGCCTAGAGACTCTGGTAACGGAATACAGAGCTGTTATGGCCACCATTGATCGCTTGTCTCGCCTGTACCCACCAGAAGTACTTGAGTTGTTAATCTACACAAAGTCGCTGCGAGAAGATCAGCTGGACGACCGTGAACAACTGCAAGAGTGGTTGGATGCACTACTGGAAAGCCTGAGCCTCAATGTGGCGTCAGGCAGTCATCGCTATGAAGGTTTCTTAAAAGAAGATACAGAGCGCCATCAACTGCATCCGGTCATTCGTATCACCGCACATGGTGTTCCAACAGACTTTATCTTCAGCAATGATTTCTTTATGTCTGGTGAGTATGCATCGATTTTAGCGCTTGGTGAAAAGCTCGACGGCTTAATCGAGGAAACTGGCTATATCCAACGCGGTGAACGCACCAGCGACGTGAATACGTTTAAAGAAGCACTAGAATGGTTGATGTCGGAGTCGCGCCGTGGCTATGGTGTTCAGCGCTATAAAGGCTTGGGGGAGATGAACCCAGAGCAGTTGTGGGAAACCACAATGGATCCAGAAACTCGCCGCATGCTTCAAGTAACCATTGATGATGCCATTGGTGCCGATCAAATGTTTACCTGTTTGATGGGGGACAATGTAGAACCTCGTCGCGAGTTTATTGAAACCAATGCACTGGCTGTGGCCAACTTGGATGTTTAACGCGTAATAACCGTTATATCGTTCTTAAAAAGGCTGATCTCTGTAAAGAGCTCAGCCTTTTTTATAGGTATAGAAATATGATCAAACAAGAAGCTAATGAATGGGGTTAGGTTTGTAAGTACTTACAATAATTGGCGGCGCTGTGTATCTTGAAACCTTCTCGTGAGTACAAATATTCATAAAAGCATGAATAATGAAAAGAGGGTGATTTCAACGTCTACGACCAAGGTCGAGGTTTATTCGTGATCAAACTCCGCTAAGCTGCTCGGTGCTGAAATAAAAGGATAATAATGAACAGCGAAACGCTTCTACTACTGGTCGTTATTTACGGTGCGGCATTGTTTGCCATTGCTTGGCTGGTGGAACGCTACTCAGGCCGCTGGGAACTACCGTGGTTAAGACCATTGGTGTATACACTATCGATTGGTGTGTACTGCAGCTCATGGACCTTTCTTGGGGCTGTGGGTCAAGCTGTAGATAATGGTTGGAACTATTTACCTATTTATTTAGGCCCGATATTACTGATCATTTTTGGTTGGCGATTTATCTGTCGGCTGCTGATCATTAGTTCGCGCAATAAAATCACTTCGATAGCAGATTTCATTGGTTCGCGTTACGGCAAGAATCAAAACTTGGCAGCCGCTGTCACCATCGTGTTGGTGATTGGTACCTTGCCTTACGTGGCATTACAGCTCCGTGCAGTCGAAATCGCTTGGCACGCGATCCAACCTACAGCCATTTTTGAAGATGTAAACCAATACAGCTCAAGCTTGATTATCGCTCTCGTGATGGCTTGGTTTGCGATTATGTTTGGCACGCGAGTGAGTGATGGCCCGGACAGGTTACGAGGCTTGATCTCCGTCATTTCAGTAGAGTCCATTATCAAGTTGGTGGCTTTTATCGCTGTCGCCGCTCTCGCAATGTCTCTGTCTACTGACAGTGATATTGTTTCCGAGGGGGTAATGCCCAACTTTCAATGGCAGCAATTAACATCGCCACTATTCTTTACCCAAATGTTATTAGCCGCAACGGCTATTGTCTGTTTGCCTCGTCAGTTTCACGTAATGGTAGTGGAATACCATCATCGCAGTGATCTCCGTTTTACTCGTTGGTTGATGCCTTTGTATCTAGCGATATTTGCCGTGTTGGTGATTCCCTTAGCCAATGTGGGCGCCGGTTTGTATCACGGTACCGACATTAACCCAGACAGTTACGTATTGAGTTTGCCTCGCTGGGCGGATGCAGAAATCATCCTAGCGTTGACATTTATTGGTGCGATATCGGCAGCAACCGGAATGGTGGTGATGGCAACGGTAGCGTTATCCACAATGATCTCTAATGAGTTGATTGTTCCTCTCATGTTGCGTCTTCGTTCCAAGCGCACACATAAGGGCAGTAACAACTTTGCCAATGCATTGCGTAACATCCGCCGTGTTGCCATATTGGGGCTCTTACTACTGGGTTGGCTGTTGGATCTATCGACACGTGGTGTCAGCGGTTTGGCTTCAATGGGACTGATCTCTTTCGCCGCGACGGCACAACTGTTACCTGCTGTGGTGGGGGCACTTTACTGGTCTCGCGGACACTCCAGTGGCGTGTATGCCGGTGTTGTGATCGGTATGTTGTTGTGGGCCTACTGTCTGTTATTACCGGTATTACCACTGGGTGAAACGCTAGTAGATGCCGGGCCTTGGGGTGTGAACTGGCTGTCGCCGCACAACTTATTGGGCATGGGGTGGTTAGATCCCATCAGTCACGGGGTATTTTGGAGTTTAATGCTCAACACTTTGGTTTTTGTGCAAGTTTCACGTCGCAGTCGGTTCAGTATGCTGGATGAACGACAGGCTGTGGTGTTTACGCGTTTACATTGGCGAGGCAAAAACCAGTCTGTGGATTTGGAACCTTCAAACATCCAAGTACAGCAGTTACAACAAATTATGGAGCCTTTATTGGGGGGCGAGCGCACCGCAGAAATTTGGAAAGAATTTGAGCAGCGCGTGGGTCATCGTTTATTGCCTCACGACCCGACACCACAGTTTGCGGTTAACTTAGCCGAGAGTCATCTAGCGGCCATTATTGGTTCGGCTTCAGCACATAAAGCGATGCAATTATTGGCGCAGCAAAAACCGCTGCATTTGCAGGATTTTGTGAACCTTGTTGGCGGCAGTTCACGTCAACTTCAGTTTAGTCAAAATTTACTGCGTACCACACTTGAAACCATACCGCAGGGGATCAGTGTGGTAGATGCAGATTTAAAGCTGGTGGCTTGGAATCAACATTACCAACAATTGTTTGATTACCCTAAACGTTTGCTCTACGTCGGTTGTGCTATCGAAAAAATTTATCATTACAACGCCATGCGTGGAATTTTATCCAGTGAAAGTCAAAATGTAGAGCAAGAAGTTGAAAAGCGTGTTGTGCAGTTGCGTCGCGGAAAACCTTATCGTATAGAGCGCGTTTTACCTAACGGCAGAGTGGTTGAACTCCAAGGTACACCTTTATCTAACGGGGGTTATGTAACGACCTATACGGATATCAGTGAATACCATCGCGTGTTAGGTGAAGTAGAGCAGGCCAAGGAAACACTTGAAGAGCGTGTTGAACAACGCACGGGTGAATTACGTGATGCTAACTTATCGCTGCAACGAGAAAATCAATTACGAGCACGGGTAGAAAAAGAACTGTATGAGTCGCACGACAGTAAAACTCGGTTTATTGCTGCAGCCAGCCATGATCTTTTGCAGCCGGTTAATGCAGCCCGTTTGTTTGTTGCCTCACTGCAAGAAAAAATTAACAGCCCGTATGAAACCAATTCAGAAAAGACTTACCTAGAACAAGATATTAACAATCTTGATTCGGCTTTGAATCAAACGGAGCAATTGATCAACTCGCTGCGTGAAATCGCTCGCCTTTCTTCTGGAAAAGAAAGGCCTCACCGAGAAAACTTCAGTGCGTATCGTTTTTTGCAGCCACTGGCCGAAGAAGCAAAAATACTGGCAGAGCAAAAAAATCTGGAATTTGTTTGGGTGGACTGCTCTCTGTGGATTTTTAGTGACAGTCATTTACTGCGTCGTGTGGTACAAAATTTTATCTCTAATGCACTGCGTTATTGCCAGCAAGGAAAAGTGCTGTTGGGGTGCCGTCGCAGCGATCACGCTGTGATTATTCAAGTTTGGGACACCGGACCGGGTATTGCTGAAAAAGATCAGCAGCGAATTTTTGAAGAGTTTGAACGCTTGCCGGGAACAAACAGCAGCAACCAAGGATTGGGGTTGGGGTTATCGATAGCTCAACGCATTTCACAGTTGCTGTCGCATCCGATTCAAATGAGCAGTGTGCTCGGTAAGGGTTCGATGTTTAGTATTACCGTCCCCATGGGCCAACCACAAGTCATACAAGAGCAGATGGATGTAACACAGGATCCACACTTAAAAGATGTGAGCATTTTGTGTGTGGATAACGAAGTCAATATTCTCAACGGTATGCAATCACTGCTCGCTCAGTGGGGTTGTCACGTGGTGACAGCAACAAACTTAGGCGAAGCATTGTCGCGCTGGAACATGGAAAGCTTACCAGATGTTGCACTATTGGATTATCACTTAGATGAGGGAACTGGTCTTGATGTGCTCGATGCGTTGCAGCTGCATTGGCAACAGACGGTTCCAACGATTGTCATCAGTGCCGACAATAATGAAAGTATTACCGAAAAGGTTGAGAGCGCACAATGTTATTATCTGGCTAAACCTGTTAAGCCAGCTGCCCTACGCAACTTGATTAAGCGCTGCGTAAAAGAAAAGCGCTTGTTAAAACCGTAATGGAATAATATCGCGCTTTATTGGCGGAAATCTTTGAGTGGTGTTGCTGAGCTGACCGATAACTGTTCAATAGCTAGTGCCGCTTGTGTGCGTGAGTGCACACCAAGTTTTCGAAAAATTTCTGTCATATGCGCTTTAACCGTTGCCTCAGATACACTCAATTCAAATGCAATTTGTTTATTGAGCAAGCCTTGACTGACCATATTCGCAACGCGGAATTGTTGTGGTGTGAGGCTTGCCAAAGCATCAGCAATATCAATGGATTCTTTACTGGCGCCGGGCTGACAATTTAGATCTTTAGGAACCCAAACATTACCTTGTAACACTTGCTGAATGGCTTCGCTCATTGTGGCGGTGGTTGAACTTTTGGGTAAAAAACCACAGGCACCGTGATCTATAGCACGACGCATAATCTCTGGTTCATCATGGGCAGAGACTATCATCACTGGCAACTGGGGAAAGTGTGCATTCAGGTACACTAGGGTGCTAAAGCCTTCGGCACCAGGCATGTGTAAATCCAACAAAATAAGATCGGCTTGTGTGTGTTGTTCCACGGCTACTTGTAGGCTGTGGAAATCGTCGGCCTCAATCAGTTCAGGCTGTTGCAGTTCGCGCTCGATGGTAGCGCGCAAAGCATTGCGAAATAACGGGTGATCGTCGGCGATAATAATGCTCAGCGGTAACGACTTCATAGGCGGTTTATCAACTGTATTATTGTTCTTATGTGAGAGCTTTTTATTTTTACTGAAAAACAGCTGCCTTTAGTATGCATTATTTTGAGGTGGTGTGTAAAAAAAGACCCCATAAATGGGGCCACCAAAACGACATTTAGTGAAAGTTAGAGCCGTAACTGTTTATGAGAGAGAATCAGCTGATCGACAACGGCAGGGTCTGCCAAGGTTGAAACATCCCCTAAGTTTTCGAATTCATCGGTCGCAATTTTACGCAGAATGCGACGCATGATTTTTCCAGAGCGGGTCTTTGGTAAAGCTGGTGCCCACTGGATAATATCTGGTGTTGCGATCGGTCCTATTTCTTTACGAACCCAGTTGACTAATTCACTGCGCATTAAATCATTGGGTTCGACATTGGAATTTAGAGTGACATAGACATAAATTCCCTGACCTTTTAAGTCGTGAGGAAAGCCAACAACCGCAGCTTCTGCAACGGCATCGTGAGCAACCAGCGCACTTTCAATTTCGGCTGTTCCCATTCGATGACCACTGACATTAAGAACATCATCAACACGCCCTGTGATCCAGTAATCCCCGTCTTCATCGCGGCGAGCACCATCGCCGGTGAAGTAATGGCCTTCAAATGTAGAAAAGTAAGTATCGATAAAGCGCTGATGGTCTCCGTAAACGGTGCGCATTTGGCCGGGCCAGCTGTCTTTAATCACGAGATTACCACTGGCGGCACCTTCCAACTCATTGCCCTTTTCATCCACCAGCGCTGGTTGAATGCCAAAGAAAGGGCGGGTGGCGGAGCCGGGTTTTAAATTTGTAGCACCCGGTAGGGGAGTGATCATTGCGCCTCCGGTTTCAGTTTGCCACCAAGTATCCATAATCGGTATTTGACTGCGTCCAAACGTGCGGTAATACCAGCGCCATGCCTCTGGGTTAATCGGTTCACCTACGGTACCGAGCAATCGCAAGCTATCGAGTTTATTACCTTCAACAGCGGCATCCCCCTGGGCCATAAGTGAGCGAATTGCAGTAGGCGCAATGTAAAGAATATTGGCCCGATGTTTATCGATGATTCGAGCAATACGACCAACATCCGGGTAGTTTGGTACACCTTCATACATGATAATGGTGGCACCATTGGCTAGGGGGCCATAAACAATATACGAGTGCCCCGTGATCCAGCCGACATCGGCAGCACACCAGTAAATATCACCGGGGCGGTAATCAAATACATACTGATGAGTGAGTGCAGCATAGACTAGGTAGCCGCCAGAGCTGTGCATAACCCCTTTGGGTTTTCCTGTTGAACCCGAGGTATACAAAATAAACAGTGGATCTTCGGCGTTCATGGCTTCCGCTGGACAATAATCGTCCTGCTGTTGTAGCAGCGTGTGATAGTCCACATCGCGATTGGCCACCATATTCACCTCAGCACTTGTGTGCTTGAAAGTAATCACGTGACGAACCTGATCGCCATCACAGTGGGCGATTGCTTGATCCACGTTGTCTTTAAGGGGCACTGTTTTTCCTGCTCGTAAACCCTGATTGCAGGTGATAACCCAGTGTGAGCCAGCATCCTCGATACGGCTGGCCAGAGCCTCTGGTGAGAAACCACCAAATACCACAGAGTGAATAGCACCGATACGGGCACAGGCCAACATGCTGACCGTTGCTTCCGGAACCATAGACATATAAATGGTTACGACATCGCCGCGTCGAACACCTAATGAGCGCAGTCCATTGGCTAGACGATAGACGTCAGCGGCCAGTTCATTAAACGTAATGTGCCGTGCAGAATCATTTTCACTGTCCGGCTCCCAAATGATGGCTATGTCATCCCCACGTTGTTGCTGGTGGCGATCCAAACAGCTTTCGGTAACATTCAGAACACCATCTTCAAACCAGCGAATGTGTAAATTATCTTTCTGGTAGGAAACATCTTTCACTTTAGAAAAAGGCTTTATCCACTGCACAATTTTTGCCTGTTCTGACCAAAAACTTTCAGGGTCAGAAATCGATTGTTGATAAAGCGCTTGATACGCCTCGTTATCTAACAAAGTGGTTGCACGGGTGGATTCAGGAACCGGATAAATCTCGTTACTGCTCACAATCAATGCCTCATAAATCAATCTGTGAAGCTATTGTTGTGGGTGACCACGGATCTAGCTATTAGACATTGGTCTAGATTTTATTGTTGCGCCGTTTGTTTTTTATTGGGTTACGGTTTTTCACTCAGTATTCAACATAGACTTTAGTCGAATATAGACCAAGGTTGGATACCAATTGTTTATAGATGTGTTTATTACTGTTGCCGATGTAAAAATACGCTCAAAAAACTAAGAAGAGGCGGAACTATGAACAATAGTATAAAAAGCAATTTCAACAACAGAGAGTTATTTAAGAAAAAAGCGATAAGCCGTGCTATTGGGTTGTGTGTATTAACTGGGTCTATGTTTCCTAGTTTGGCATCAGCCAATATGCAAGATCGTATCGAAGCACTGGAAGCACAACTCAATGTGTTAAAAGCACAGGTCTCTGAACAAAAAACGTTAACCGAGTCGGCGATAGAAAAATCGAACAATACCCAATCCAACAACAATAGTGTCAGTGTTAAAACTGCATCGGGTACAACCTTTGAATACGGTGGTTTTATCAAGCTCGATTCAGTTTGGGCTGAAGGTGATCATGGAAAGATCTCTAATAATTATTTAATTGTTCCAAGCTCAATAGGTACCGATGAAACACTAGGATCAACAAAGTCTCGTTTAAATGCCACGGCAAAATTTAGCCGCTTCCATTTTAAAACCAGTACCGTTACAGACGCCGGAAAAATTGGCTCTTACATTGAATTAGATTTTAACGGTGGTGATGGTAGCGGTGTGACCAATCAGGGCAGTAGCGGATTGCGACATGCGTTTTTTACTTGGGATTATAACGATAACAGCAGTTTATTAGCTGGCCAAACCTGGTCCACACTCTTTAATACCGCAGCGTTACCAGAGGCCGCCGATTTTGTTGGGCCAACAGCAGGAACGGTATTTATTCGTCAGCCTCAAGTGCGTTGGACACACAAACTGAGCCACGGCTCAGTTATGTTAGCGCTCGAAGAGCCCGGTAGTACTACAGGAGGAAAAGCGACAGAGATTGACGGCGGGGGTGCTATGCCTGATGTGATTGCACGTTACAACGGTAAAGCTGGAAACTTCTCTTATTCACTTGCCGGGGTGCTTCGTGAAATTGTGGTGAGTGAATCAGACTTTACAGATAACCAAAGTGAAAATGGCTTTGGTGTTAGTTTAAGCGGCGTTTACCGTTTTGATAGCGGGGACAATCTAAAAATGATGTACAACCACGGTGAACTTGGTCGCTATGTTGCTCTTGCGGCGTTTAACGATGGCGCTTACGACTCGGCAGCTGGAGACATCGATGTTCGTACAACAAGTGGTGGTTTTGTCAGTTATCAACATCATTGGAGTGATCAGTTACGTTCTTCAGTCACCTATGCGTTCACTCAAAATAATGACGAAGAAATCGCTGGTGCCGCGAAAGAAATCAGTAACGCCTATATTAACCTAATGTATTCACCCACAAAAAAATTGACTCTAGGCGCAGAGTACATGATGGGTGAACGTGAGGAAGTTAATGGCAATAGCGGTGAAGAAACCCGCTTACAGGTAACGGCCAAATATGG
>CBFHKY010000006.1:83598-93390 GCA_965656525.1 Pseudomaricurvus sp.
GTTCTAGACTTAGGTCTAATAGGTCAGTTGATAAAAAACCGTTAACGTTGTGATTAAGTGAGATCTTAATTGTTTTAACAATATTATTTATACCCAGCAGTTTTGATCTCAACCTGTCATACCGGGAGATAAAAGTATGTCGTTTAAATCAGAAGAAGATGCAAAAGCCTATTGGAAGGAAAACATTAGCTTAGTCGTTAAGTTGATGGTGGTGTGGTTTGTGGTTTCCTTTGGGTTTGGTGTGTTGTTGGTTGATGTTCTCAATAACATCCAATTGGGTGGTTACAAGTTGGGCTTTTGGTTCGCTCAGCAGGGGTCGATCTACACGTTTGTTGTGTTGATCTTCGTGTATTCCAAAAAAATGGGTGATCTGGACCGTAAATACGGCGTTCACGAAGACTAATCGAGGTGACAGTTATGGATCTCAAAACACTCACGTATATTGTTGTAGGTTTTACCTTTGCCGTGTACATCGGTATCGCTTTCTGGGCGCGTGCAGGGTCAACCAAAGAGTTTTACGTTGCCGGCGGTGGCATACATCCGGTAGCGAATGGTATGGCAACAGCGGCTGACTGGATGTCGGCGGCTTCCTTTATTTCTATGGCAGGACTGATCGCTTTTATGGGGTATGGTGGTTCAGTTTTCTTGATGGGCTGGACGGGCGGTTATGTCATTTTGGCTATGTTGTTAGCTCCATATTTACGTAAGTACGGCAAGTTTACGGTTCCCGAGTTTATAGGTGATCGTTTTTATTCTCGCGGTGCACGTATTGTGGCGGTTATCTGCCTGATTATCTGCTCAGTAACCTATGTTATTGGTCAGATGAAAGGTGTGGGTGTGGCTTTTTCCCGCTTTTTAGAAGTGAAGTACGAGGTCGGTTTGCTGATCGGTATGGTGATCGTCTTTATGTATGCCGTTCTCGGTGGTATGAAGGGCATTACCTACACACAAATTGCCCAGTACTGTGTGTTGATCTTTGCTTATACCGTACCGGCCGTATTTATTTCACTGAACCTTACCGGCAATCCTATTCCTCAGTTGGGGCTAGGCAGCACCATGAGCGGTACGGATGTGTATCTCTTGGATCGTCTAGATCAAGTCGTCACCGAGTTGGGTTTTGCTCAGTACACCACGTCGGAACGGCTTAGCACCACGAATATGTTCATGTATACCTTGTCACTGATGATTGGTACTGCTGGCTTGCCGCATGTGATTATTCGTTTCTTTACGGTACCCAAGGTAAAAGATGCACGTACCTCCGCAGGTTGGGCTCTCGTGTTTATCGCAATCTTGTACACCACAGCACCTGCTGTTGCGGGCATGGCACGTTTAAACCTAATGAATACTGTCGAGCCGGTTAAAGGTGAGCACTTAGTTTATGACGAGCGTCCACAATGGTTTAAAAACTGGGAAAAAACCGGTCTTTTGCAATTTGAGGACAAAAACGGTGATGGTCGTATTCAATACACCTCTGACACAACCACCAATGAAATGGTAAAAGTGGATCGTGACATTATGGTTTTGGCGAACCCAGAGATTGCTCAGCTGCCCAACTGGGTTATTGCCTTAGTGGCTGCCGGTGGTCTTGCGGCGGCGTTATCTACAGCGGCTGGCTTGCTGTTAGCGATATCTTCAGCGATCTCCCATGACTTGCTCAAAGGCATATTAACACCGGATATATCAGAGAAGCAGGAGCTGCTGGCCAGTCGGATTGCGATGGCGGTTGCCATTGCCGGTGCAGGCTATCTTGGCTATAACCCACCAGACTTTGCTGCAGGAACCGTAGCCTTGGCCTTTGGTTTGGCAGCCTCGTCTATTTTTCCAGCCTTGATGATGGGTATCTTCAGTAAACGCATCAATAAAGAAGGTGCTGTGGCGGGTATGGTCGCTGGTATCACGGTAACACTGCTTTATGTATTCCAGCACAAAGGCATTATGTTCATTCCAGGTACCGAATATCTAGGCAGCATGTCACCTAATTGGTTCATGGGTATTGAGCCGAACGCGTTTGGTGCCGTCGGTGCTATGGTTAACTTTGCTATTGCCAATATGGTATCCAGAGTAACAGCGGCGCCACCTCAAGAAATTCAGGAGCTGGTAGAGCATATCCGCGTGCCTAGCGGAGTAGAGTCGGCTAACTCTCACTGATAAATCGGATGACAACTGCAGTATCAGCAGAACAACCTCCACTTGGGGGTTGTTTTGTTTTGTAAAACACGAGTAATCGCATCACCCAATACGGATAAGCGTGGAGAACAACGTGAATGTATTTAAAAATAAACACATCGTGGTGGCGTTAATCGTTGCCCCAATTTTGGCGATACTTTCTTATTTTGCTGTTGATCAGATGGTCAGTGAAAAACCACACGAAGCGATAGAGGGGGCGAGTTACCCTTTAGTTGAATTGCCCAATTGCCGTTACAGCAGTGGCGAGTGCAGTCTCAAAAACGGTGAGTTTAAAATAGATTTTACCCTTGAGGAAAGCTCAAACCAAATGGCGCTGTTAACGTTAAAGAGCAAATTTTCTTTGCAGGGAGCAAGGATTGCGCTAGTCGAATCAGGTCAAGACAGTCACCCACTATCGATGTATCAACAGGGTGCTCTCGGTCAGCAGTGGGAGCTTGAAATTCAGCGTCCGAATCCAGAAACGGATCGCCTTCACGTAGTGGTTGCTGCAAACGACAGCATTTACTTTGGTGATATTGCGACCAGCTTTTCTGTTTACCAAACTATATTTGAAAAAGATTTTAGGGCCAGTGAATAGCGGGTTACGGTATGAATAACCAATTTCCTAATCCAGAGCTACAACACATAAAAGAGTTTCTGCAAGAAGCTCCCCCTTTCGATGCGTTAACAGTTGCTCAGCTGGATCACTTGCTGCCGTCATTGGATATTATTTATTACCGTCGGGGTCACCGCTTCAGTCTCGCAGAAGATCCAAAAAACGCTACAGGTGGACTTCGTGTTGTTCGCAGTGGTGCTGTCGAGCTGCGTGATGGTAATGAGGGGCTCATTGATCGTATCGATCAAGCGTCTAGCTTTAACCTGCTCAGTTTACAGAAGGGGCACCCCGGTATTTTCGCCATCATGATTGAAGACGGCTTGATTTATAGTCTAAAAGAAACGGCTTACCAAGCGTTGCGACAAACTAATCGTGATTTCGATCGTTTTTTTCACGCCCAGCGTAGCCGGCGTTTACGCCGCGCCTCAAGACACGAGCCCAACCCTAATGAAATGATGCGCAAAGTTAGCGATATCATGTGCCGAGAAGTGTTAAGTATTGATTCATTAGAAACGATAGAATTTTGTGCCCTAAAAATGACACAGCATAGAGTGTCTTCTATTTTGATTATGGAAAACAATAAGCTGTTAGGCATTGTAACCGATCGAGATATTCGCAGTAGAGCCGTGGCCAAAGGTTTGGATTTATCTTTGCCAGTGACAAAAATTATGACGGCTGACCCTGAATGTATAGAACCGTCATCAACAGTATTTGATACAACATTATTGATGACACAACACAATTATCATCATTTACCGGTGGTTGAAGATGAACGTGTATTAGGCATCATTACTTCGTCAGATTTAATGCTGGCGCGTCAAAACGACCCGGTATTTTTGGTTCAGCATATTGGTCGCCAAGATGACATCGCGGGTATTAAAAGTATTGTGGATACCTTGCCGAACTTAGTCGTGCAATGGCTTCACAGTGGTATAAGAGCGTATCAGATCAGTCGTATTTTAACCGCGATCAGCGATAGTGTGACTTGTCGGTTGATAGAGCTTTTTTGTTTAAAAAACGGAAAAGCTCCTGTAGATTTTTGTTGGTTAGGGTTTGGTTCTCAGGCGAGAGGTGAGCAATTATTGAATGCAGATCAAGATAACGGTTTGGTTATCAGTGATAAACTGCAAGAACAAGATAAACCCTGGTTTAAAGCCTTAGCCACCTACGTATGCAGCGGTCTAAATACTTGTGGTTACGTATTTTGTCATGGAAAAATCATGGCAATGACAGACGAATGGCGTCAATCGTTATCTCTGTGGAAGAACAAAGTATCGAGCTGGACACGCAGCCCAACCGCCGATGCCACTATGCGAGTGAGTATTTTTTTTGACGTTCGTGCGGTGTGGGGCAACTCATCTCTCGCTGATGAACTACAGACGCACATGTTGAGCCTCGCCGCCAGTAACTCAATTTTTTTGGCCGCCCTTGCCCACAACGCCTTAGATGCACAAACCCCTTTAGGTTTATTTCGTCAATTTGTGGTTGAGCGTAATGGGGATCACCGTCATCAGTTGGATTTAAAGAAGCGCGGTTTATTGCCCATTGTTGATCTTATTCGTCTGCAGGCGTTGGCGAATAATATATCTGCTGTCAACACGTTGGATCGCCTTGAGGCGCTAGCGAAAGGCAAACATATGGCTATTGTGGATAGCCGTAATATGCAAGATGCTCTGCGCTTACTTATGCAGACAAGAGTGCAACTACAAGTTGAACAAATTTGTGATGCACAGCCAATTACGAACTATCTGAACCCAAAACACCTCAGTGAAATAAGTCGCCGTCAACTCAAAGATGCTTTTGGTATCGTTGCAGATGCACAAAGTGCCGCTCGGCTCAATTATCGCCAAGGCATGGGCTAATGTGGCGAATGAAATTACTGCGGCAATACTTTCGCTACTGTTGCCGGAACTCAACGGCATTTTTACCACTGAAAAATTGCTGGCAGGGATCAACGATACACCTTAATCGATATTGGCACGAACAGAACTTTCTAGTAATAGATGCTGAAATGTCAGCATTGAACACGGATGAAGGCGAGTTATTAAGTTTGGGTTGGGTGATGATCCGTCAAGGTCAAATCCAACTGCACAGTGCAGAACATCACTTACTGAAATCAGAAAACAGTGTTGGTCAAAGTGCAGTTATTCACCATCTTCGCGATCAAGATTTAGAGCGTGGTCATGATGTGGGCGGATTGTTCGATCACTTATTAGCGGTTGCCAAAAACTGTGTCTTGGTTTTTCATCACGCCGATCTGGATATGGATTTTTTGAATGTTGTTTGTCGAAAACGTTTTGGAGCACCTTTATTGTTGCCCACCGTAGACACCCTGGTGCTGGAAAAAAAGAAATTCATTCTTCGAGAGCAACCAATAAGTCAGGGTGCTTTACGCTTGGGCTCTTGCCGCGCGCGCTACAACTTACCTGTTTATCCGGCTCACAACGCATTGAGTGATGCTTTAGCCACGGCTGAGTTATTGTTGGCTCAGTTGTCCCACCGAGGAAGGAACACAACATTAAAAGAGTTATTGTGATTCTATTAATGTATAGGTGTAAAAGTGATAAGCGTTTTTAGACCGAATACGATTTTCCTCAGCTTTCTGACACCATTAAAACTTAATGCTGAGGCTCTTTTTTTGGAGGGCCACCGTACAGCTCGTTAAGATACGCGGCTATACGCACACCCGCTTGCTGTAAACGACGCTCCACATAAGGTAAGTAGGTGTTCTGATATTTGGCGCCTATAGCATTTGGAACGGGGTATAGGGATTTCCTGAGGGTTGCACTTTCTTTTATCCACACATAAGGGTCTGTTGTTAACCACTGTTGTGCCTGATCCGAGGACAGGCCGATTAACAAATGTTCAGACCATTCTTGATCCGAACGTGTTTGCCGCCTTAAAAGGCCGCTGTCCCATAGGCGATGAAAGTTGGTGGTCTTGCCATAGAATGTTAGCGTGATGCTATTGCCACCACGGTCCTTACCATTACCGACATGCAGCGGCTGATGCAAATCGCCAATAATATGGATGATAAAGCGAAGTGCTAATTGTTGTTCTTGACGGGTAGAGTGAGGATTCTCTAATTGCTGCCGAAAGTGGTTCAGCGCAGTAAAGGCATCACCTTGGGGCGGCGCGAACGATGCTTGATAATCTGTACCTGTAGGTACCGTTACATAATGCCAAGGGTTGGCCGTTTTCTGCCAAAAGACACTCGGGTTTGAGCGCATCACATCTGCGTAGAGTGCGGCAGAAGCCAGACTTTCGCGGGGTAGTAGCTCAGATACGGCCGTTTTAGCTTCGGGCGTTAAATAATGTTCGGCAATGTGTCCACTGATACGATGACCCGTAGAGCCCCAAGCGCATGCTAAAGAAGCAAAAGAACAGCTTACCGCTAACACCAGACATTGAAGTTTCATATTAACACCCAAGGGTGAACCGATATTACGATGTTGGCATTTTTGCCACTTGTTCTTCGATCCACTCTTTCACTTCTGCTGTCAGTGCTTTGCTGTTTTTACCTGCACTCGAAATCGGTGCACCAATCACTATCTTGATGGTACCAGGCTTTTTAATTAAAGAGTGCATGGGCCAGTGCAAGCCACCATTGTGTGCCACAGGCACAATACAGGCACCAGCACTGATGGCAATGTCTGCACCGCTGCGAGCATAATTGCCCACCTGGCCTACAGGGGTTCGTGTGCCTTCAGGGAACACTAGCACATTGTTGCCCTCAGCCAATCGTTTAACGCCCATTGTCTTAACGGTTTTTAGAGCTTCCCTTGCATTGCTTCTATCAATGGCAATAGGGCGCATTTGTGCGAGTCCCCAACCAAAAAATGGGACGCGCAGTAATTCTTTTTTCAAAATCGTCGAGGTAGGGTGAAAAGCCAGTTGCAAAAAAAATGTTTCCCACGTGGATTGATGTTTTGCCATGACCACAACGGGCTGACCTGTTTTTATATGCTCGCGACCTTCAATTTCAATTTTAATGCCACAGACCCAGCGTAAAATCCACATCACAAAACGGTTAAACGTTATGAAGTACTGTCCACGGATGCGGTAAGGTGCAAGCATTAAAGGTAGCCCTATAATACTCATCACCGTCACGACGGTATTGAATAAAAAATAGAAAAGTAAGGCACGTAACAACAACATAAGACATGTGTTCCATGTAAAAAATACGGCGTTGATTAACTTACGAGCAAGCAACTGACTTTTTATAAGTATGAAAAAGCCAGTTGCTTAGGATCAGCCGTTTTTATTGGCCGCTAACAAAGACACATCGGCAACTTGCAAAAACAATTCGCGCAACTGTTTTAGAAGTGCCAAGCGATTGTTACGCAAAGCCATATCATCAGCCATAACCATGACTTGATCAAAAAACGCGTCTACGGGTTCGCGCAAACTGGCCAACGCGGCAAGTGTTGCGGTGTAGTCATTGTCTGATAACAGCGGCTGAACTTCAGTCGTTTTCTGCGCAAGGCTGTTAGCCAACTGTTTTTCAGCGTCTTCCGTTAGTAGCTCGCTATTGACCGCTGTTGAAAGATCATCGTCAGTTTTTGCGAGAATATTCGAAACACGCTTATTGGCCGCAGCCAAAGCTTGAGCTTCGGGTAGCTGGCGGAAAGCATCAACCGCTAAAACTCGGTTGTGAATATCCAGCGGTTGCGACAGTTG
This sequence comes from Pseudomaricurvus sp., assembly GCA_965656525.1. Taxonomy (GTDB): domain Bacteria; phylum Pseudomonadota; class Gammaproteobacteria; order Pseudomonadales; family Cellvibrionaceae; genus Pseudomaricurvus. The sequence continues at coordinate 91,061 of CBFHKY010000006.1, forward strand.
CTTGGCTTGTACGGCCTGAAAAACTTCAGCCGGTATTTTGTCTTCTTCATACCACGCGCGAAAGCGCTCAACCATATAAGCAAAGGTAGCGTTTACGGTATCGACTTCTTGGCTTAAGTTGCTGCCATGCAGTTCAACCGCTTTGGCGAGAAGGTGTTTTAGATCCAAAGGTAGCTGTTTTTCGACCAGTAACCGTAATACACCTACGCTGGCGCGACGCAAGGCGAACGGGTCTTTAGAGCCAGTAGGTTTTTGCCCAATACCAAAAATTCCAGCCAGGGTATCAATGCGGTCAGCCAAAGCAATGATAGTACCTGTTTGAGTTTCTGGCAGGGTGTCGCCGGCAAACTTCGGTTGATAGTGCTCTTTCATCGCTGCCGCTATGTCTTGGTCTAAGCCTTCATTGATCGCGTAGTAATAACCGGCAAGACCTTGCATCTTGTCAAATTCGCCAACCATGTTGGATACTAAGTCTGACTTGCACAATTGAGCTGCTTGCTCTGCTTTGCTTACATCGGCATTTAATGCTGTGGCGATGTAGCTCGCTAATGCTTTTATGCGTTCGGTTTTATCGAAGATAGAACCCAACTGCGCTTGAAACACAATGGGCTTTAAACGCTGACGAAAGGCTTGCAGTGAAATCTTCTTATCGGTTTCAAAAAAGAATGCCGCATCAGACAAGCGCGGACGAATCACTCGTTCGTTACCATCAATCACTTGCGTGGGGTCTAAGCTTTCAATATTAGAAACGGTAATGAAGTAAGGCATCAGTTCACCGGCGGCGTCCACCACGGGGAAGTATTTCTGGTGCTCTTTCATTGAGTAGATTAATGCTTCAGAAGGAACCTCCAAAAAGCGTTCTTCAAAGCGACCGGTTAATGCGACGGGCCACTCCACTAGGGCTGTCACTTCATCCAGTAAGTCGTCATCCAATACGGCAACACCCCCCACCTTGTTGGCTTGGGCAATCACTTGTTCGCGAATTTGTGCCTGGCGCTGATCAAAATCCACAACTACGCGAGCGGTTTCAGGTAGCTTTTGCAAATAGTCATCGGCGTTTTCAACCAACAAATTTTGATTGTAGTGAAAACGGTGACCGCGCGTTTCATTGCTGGCATGAAGATCCAAAATACAGGCATCCACCACTTCATTACCAAACAACATGACGAGCCAATGAGCAGGCCGAACAAACTCTGTACGACTTGCTCCCCACCGCATGCGTTTTGGAATTGGCAGTTTATCCAGAGCAGCGCTGACAATGGCGGGCAGCAATTCGGTGGTGTTGATACCACCGGCGTTGGAGCGATACACCAGCTTATCCACTTTGCCGTCGTTTTCTGTTTGTAGCGCATCAACCCCGATACCATTTTTATTGGCAAAAGCGACAGCGGCTTTCGTGGGATTGCCGTCAGCATCGAAGGCAATCTTTGCTGGTGGGCCCCATACCACAACATCTTTTAAGGGGGTTTGCGCTTCCAGTTGTCGCACAACCACGGCCAGACGCCGGGGCGCGGCATAACCTTTAATGGAAACAAAAGACAGGGACTCTTGTTTAAGCCCGTTTTCGATGCCTCGTGTAAAGGCGTTCATTAGTGAACGCAGCGCGGTAGGTGGCAACTCTTCAGTGCCCAGTTCGACCAGAAAATCGTTAGCCATTACTGTGCGCCTCCATCAGTGTTGCTTGATTGTTCGGTGTCTTTGTTGTTGTCAGCAACCATTTGCAACACTTGTTGCTTGGCGCTTTCTTCGGCCAGCGGGAAATTCAGTTGTAATCTTGCGTTAAAGTAGGCCTGAGCCACGGCGCGGGCCAAGGTGCGCACGCGAAGAATAAAGCGCTGACGCTCCGTCACTGAAATCGCGTGGCGCGCATCCAGCAAATTGAATGCGTGGGAAGCTTTCATCACCATTTCGTAAGCGGGCAGCGGTAAATTCTTCTCGATAAGGCGTTGGCTCTCGCGTTCACACACGTCAAACGTATGGAACAAAAAGTCTACATCGGCTTCTTCAAAGTTGTAGTGGGACATTTCCACTTCGTTTTGGTGGAAGACATCACCGTAGGTGACTTTTTTGCCATCGGGGCCAATGGTCCACACAAGATCAAAAATGGAATCGACGCCTTGCAAGTACATAGCAATGCGCTCAAGACCATAAGTGATCTCACCGGTAACGGGGAAACACTCAAGGCCACCGACTTGCTGGAAGTAGGTAAATTGAGTGACCTCCATACCGTTGAGCCAGATTTCCCAGCCTAACCCCCAAGCGCCCAGCGTGGGGGATTCCCAGTTATCTTCCACAAAGCGGATGTCGTGCACCAGAGGATCAATGCCCAG
>CBFHKY010000006.1:93488-95217 GCA_965656525.1 Pseudomaricurvus sp.
ACCCCCAAGCGCCCAGCGTGGGGGATTCCCAGTTATCTTCCACAAAGCGGATGTCGTGCACCAGAGGATCAATGCCCAGTTCACGCAGAGAATCTAAGTACAACTCCTGAATGTTACTGGGGGACGGCTTGAGCACCACTTGATACTGGTAGTAGTGCTGCAATCGGTTCGGGTTTTCGCCGTAGCGGCCGTCGGTTGGACGGCGACAGGGCTGAACATAGGCGGCGTTCCAGGTTTCTGGACCTATAGCACGCAAAAAAGTGGCAGGGTGAAAGGTGCCGGCGCCGACTTCCATATCCAGAGGTTGTAACACGACGCAGCCCTGACGAGCCCAGTATTGTTGTAATGCGAGAATCAGCCCTTGAAAAGTGCTGACATCGGGTTGTTTGGTCTCAGACACAGCTGTCTGTCCCTCCGGTTTTGGCAAGAAAATGGATAAAAATAGGAGCGAGATTATAGCCCTAGCGACAGACTCAACCAAGGAATGGGCGGCAAAAGCATCAGAAAATCGCTGTTATCGGATATTAATGCTCAGATTCAAGGCTAAAAAGGGTTTTCGTTGAGCCTGTCTCGTCTTAAAAGCTAAATTGTCATTATTGCCTATAAAGTGAGTCGAGTTCCTGCAAATCGGCAGAAGAGTTGTTGCAGCGGCCACCATTGGGTAAGCTTCGCGGCTCGGTTTCCTTCATCGCGCAGCCATAACAATGACAGCTAATAAACCTCCACTTAAAGAAATCTTAGCGGTTGGTCTACTAAAGGCCAGTGCCCGTTTGCCGTTGGCGCTAAGTCGCAGTTTAGGGGCTTTTATGGGTTGGGTGTCTTATCACGTTAACAGTGCTCAAGCGCGAGTGACGGCTGAAAATATTGCGTTGTGTTATCCGGATTTGGATACGAATGAACAAAAGGCGCTCACTCAGTCCAGCCTTATAGAAACTGGAAAGCTGGCTTTAGAGACGGGAGCTGTCTGGTTGCGAGACTACGATTGGACGGCACAGCGTATTCTGGCTGTTCACAACCAGTCGCTGCTGGACGAAAGTCTTGCCAGTGGCGATGGTGTGATGGTGTTGGCGCCCCATTTGGGTAATTGGGAAGTTCTGGGGCTCTACATGTCTCAGGTTGCTCCGCTCACAAGTCTGTATCAGCCACCCGATATGGCTAGCTTAGAGCCTATTATTCGAAGTAGTCGTGAGAAGGTCGGTGCGACGCTAGTGCCAACCGATCGCAAAGGGGTAATGGCGTTGATGAAAACCATGAAAGCCGGGGGGTTTACAGCCATTCTTCCGGATCAAGTGCCGCGCCCGAATGGCGGTGCGTTTGCCCCGTTTTTTGGCACTCCAGCGCTCACCATGACACTGGTGAATAACTTACAACAGCGTACAGGGTGCCGCGTTATCGCAGGCTTTGCCGTGCGAGTTAGGGGCGGGTTTGAAATCCACTTTATGGATACCGACCCCGACATTTACAGTGATGTTTCACACACGGCGTTAGTGGGGCTGAATAAATCGGTAGAGCGCTGCGTTCATAAGGCTCCGGCTCAGTATCAGTGGGAATACAAACGCTTTAGAAAACAGCCAGAAGGGTTTCCAAAACGCTACCGAAAAAAGCCCTAAACAGCGCGCTGCAATAAGAGACGCATTAAGCAAACTCAATGCGTCCATACGTTGTTTATGCCGCTGAATGGCAAACATTCACTTCGACGGAAATGTGGGCCAGCTTGTCAAACTGAGTC
>CBFHKY010000006.1:95470-98153 GCA_965656525.1 Pseudomaricurvus sp.
GGTCTAACCAATTCCAGCCTAAATATTTACCGCAAATCAAAGCGGCAATGGCCAAGACAGAGGTCAATGCATCGGCCAGTACATGTAGGTAGGCCGCGCTTAAGTTGTGATCATGATTGTGGTGATGATCATCATGGTGAGAGTGATGACTGTGATCGTCTTTTAGTAAAAAAGCACTTACTACATTGACCAATAAGCCGATAATTCCCACGACAATGGCCTCGTTAAATTGGATGTTGTGTGGATCAATGATCCGTTGAACGGATTCAATGAGCATAATCAAAGCCACAACAGCCAGTGCAATGGCACTGGCAAAGCCCCCTAAAACATTAACCTTGCCTGTGCCAAATGAATACGCTGGGTTGTTAGCGTGCTGGCGCGCGTAGCGGTAAGCAAATAATGTGATAAAAAAGGCGGCAACGTGAGTACCCATGTGCCAACCGTCAGCCAGTAGAGCCATGGAGCCATAAACGCTACCGGCCACGACTTCGGCCACCATGGTAATGGCGGTCAAAATCAGTACATACAGTGTACGTTGTTCGCCTTTCTCGTTGCGGTGGGCAAAGTTGTGACTGTGTTGCCACTGCTGTAGCTCGTGTGAATGCATATTTGCTCCGTTAATGTTGCGTCGGCGCTAATGGTGTATTTGCATTGATGTGCGTACAGGTGTTGTATGGGTTACGCTTCAACGACGCCAAAACATGGGGCTGAATAACACCAATAGTGTGAAGACTTCTAATCGCCCTAGCAGCATAGCAAAGCACAAAATCCACTTAGCTGGATCGTTGATACTGCTAAAATTAGACGCCACTTGACCCATGCCAGGGCCTAAATTCGTGATGCAAGCACCCACAGCTGAAAAGGATGTCATCAAATCCAGCCCGGTACTGATAAGCAGCAGAAACATCACAATGAACGCCACCACGTACATGGCAAAAAAGCCCCATACGGCCTCAATGACGCGCTCGGATACAGACAGCTTCCCGACCTTGATGGTAAGGATGGCGTTGGGGTGAATCAGTCGGTGAATTTCGCGTACACCTTGTTTGTACAGCAGCAGTACTCTTATCTGTTTCATGCCACCACCTGTCGAGCTGGCGCAGCCACCAACGAAGGCCAATAAAAATAACATGTAGGGTAGAAACAGAGGCCACGCCGTAAAATCAGAGGAAAACCCAGCCGTTGATAGAGTTGAGGCCAAGTTGTAAAACGCCATGACGGCACTGGTGTGGAGGGCATAGGTTTGTGTAAGAGCCAATACGGCGGCAGTAATAAACGTTGCGGCTACAATCCACCCAAAGTAGAAGCGAAACTCGGCATCCCTTATATAGTGGATCAGACTTTTTTCCTGCCAGACGAGAAAGTGCAACGAAAAGTTTGCCCCCGCGATGATCATAAACACCGAGCAAATAATCAAAATAGCTGAGCTGTCAAAGTGGTGCATGCTGTCGTCGTGGGTGGAAAAGCCGCCGTTGGCGACAGTGGAAAAGGCGTGCGAGATCGCATCAAACCAGCTCATCCCAGCAAGCTTGTACGCCAACATACAGATAATGGTAAAACTGAGGTAAATCAAAAAGAGCGCTTTAGCGGTTTCGGTGATGCGCGGTGTGAGCTTATTGTCTTTTACTGGCCCCGGGGCTTCAGCCCGATAAAGCTGCATACCACCAATACCGAGCATAGGCAGAATGGCCACCGCGATCACAATAATTCCGATACCGCCGAACCACTGCAATTGCTGACGATAATAAAGAATGGATTTGGGCAGGGTGTCGAGCCCTGTGATTACCGTGGCTCCGGTGGTGGTTAGACCCGACAGCGATTCAAATGTGGCATCGGTAAACGACAAATCTAAACCGTTAGAAAACATCAGCGGCAGCGAACCAAACAGCCCCAAGACGACCCAAAAGAGAGCCGTAATCAGGAAACCATCCCGAGTTCGCAAGTCGGCTTTACTGTTGTGAACCGGAAACCACGCGATCAAGCCAGTCAGAAAAGTAATAACAAAGGCCCACCAAAACGCTAATTGGTTTTGATCATCGAACCACAGCGATACCAAGATCGGTGGAAACAGCGTCAGGCTGAACAGCATCAGCAAAATGCCGAGCACGCGAAAAATAACAGAAAAATGCATGATCGTTGTCTGGGCTCAGAAGGTTAATAAAGAAGGCCGTACGCACAGTGTTGGTACCCGTAATGGCTTGATGTGCATAGTGCTGCTCTCTTCGACATGAATGGATGTTAGAAAAAAGTAAAGCCGACCTGAAACAACTGCTCGATGTCTTTGGTGTGTTTTTTGTTCACCAAAAACACAATCACGTGATCGCCGGTTTCCACCACAATGTCGTCGTGTGCAATCAATACTTGGCTGCCTTTTTCCGTTTCACGCAAAATGGCACCAATGGTTGCGCCGGAGGGCAGATCGATGTCTTCGATGGCTTTGCCAACCACTTTGGATGTGCGCAGATCGCCATGGGCAATCACCTCGATGGCCTCAGCCGCACCGCGACGAAGGGAGTGCACATTGACAATATCACCGCGGCGTACGTGTGTGAGCAAACTGCCAATGGTGGTTTGCTGCGGTGAAATGGCGATATCAATTTCACCACCTTGTACTAAGTCCACATAAGCTGGGTTGTTGATCAGCGCCATCACTTTGCGTGCGCCCAATCGTTTGGCGAGCATA
>CBFHKY010000006.1:98251-100753 GCA_965656525.1 Pseudomaricurvus sp.
ACCTTGTACTAAGTCCACATAAGCTGGGTTGTTGATCAGCGCCATCACTTTGCGTGCGCCCAATCGTTTGGCGAGCATAGACGACATAATGTTCGCTTCATCGTCGTTGGTGAGCGCTAAAAACACATCGGTGTCTTCAATGTTTTCTTCCAGCAGCAAATCCTGATCGGATGCACTGCCGTGTAATACGATGGTGCGATGCAGTCTTTCAGATAGGTAATGTGCACGAGGCACCGAAAATTCAATCAACTTAACGCGGTAGCGAGATTCTAGTGAGCGTGCTAAGCGGTAACCAATGTTGCCGCCACCGGCAATGATGATGCGCTTGTAAGGGGTTTCCAAGCGACGAAGCTCGCTCATTACCGCGCGGATGTCGGACTTTGCGGCGATAAAAAACACTTCATCATCGGCTTCAATAATGGTGGTGCCTTCTGGTGTGATGGCACGATCGCGCCGGTAAATAGCGGCCACGCGCGTATCAACGGCTGGCATATGCTGGCGCAAATAGCTTAATTCTTGCCCCACCAGTGGCCCACCATAATAGGCTTTTACGGCCACCAGCTGGACTTTACCGTCAGCAAAATCCAGTACCTGCAGGGCACCAGGGTGCTCAATTAGGCGGAAGATGTAATCGCTGACCAAGCGCTCGGGGCTGATCAATACATCAATAGGAATGGCATCGTTACCGAACAAGCCAGGGCGATTGAGGTAAGCGTTAGCGCGCACGCGGGCAATCTTGGTTGGCGTGCGAAATAAGCTGTAGGCGACCTGACAGGCGATCATATTGAGCTCATCGTTGTTGGTCACAGCGATCAATAAATCCGCGTCTTCAATACCGGCTTGTACCAAAACGTTGGGGTGCGAGGCCTCCCCAGTGATAACGCCAATGTCTAGGCGATCACGCAATTCTCGGAGTCGCGACTCGTCGGTATCGACAATAGTGATGTCATTGGCTTCGCTGGCGAGGTTGTCTGCCAATGTCCCGCCGACCTGACCGGCCCCCAAAATAATGATTTTCATGGTCTAGGTTTGACCTTCTCTACGTATAGCGATTCCGTGTTCACCACATTAGGTGGTGGCGGATTTTTCGATACAGGCGTAATAAAAGCCATCATGACCACCTGTTTGTGGCAGCAGTTGACGACCAAATGGTTGCGCCAGCCCCCAATCGGCAACAATGGGCACATGGGTGCCGTTGTCGATACTGGCAATAAATTTTTTAATCACTTCGGTATTTTCGGTGGGCAGCACTGAACAGGTGGCGTATAAAAGACGCCCTCCAGGTTTTAGTGTTGGCCACAGAGCTTGCAGCAGTTGCAGTTGCAGAGCGGCTAGCTTAGCAATATCTGTCGCGTTGCGCAGTAGTTTGATGTCAGGGTGACGCCGGATGACACCAGTGGCCGAGCAGGGCGCATCCAATAATATGCGATCAAAGTGTTCTCCATCCCACCATTGCTCCACAGCTAAGGCATCGCAGCAGATCAAGGTAGCGTTTTTTTTCAGCCGCTGTAAGTTTTCTTCCACGCGATATAAACGTCGCTGTTCAAGGTCGAGGGCTACCACTTCTTTGAGCGATGGTTCAAAGGCTTCGCTGATCTCCAGTAGGTGTCCGGTTTTCCCGCCGGGTGCACAGCAGGCATCGAGCAACCGATCACCTGGTCGTGGGCTTAGTAACTCAGCGGCCAGTTGTGCGGCTTCGTCTTGAACACTGATTTGGCCGTCAGCAAACCCCGGAATCAAATGGACATCGGTTGCTGAGGTCAGTGTGATGCCATAAGGGCTAAAAGGCGTTTGATGGTGTGGTAAGGCTAGGTCGACACAGTACGATTCACGGCTTTGCTGTGTGGTGTTGAGCCGCAGTGTCATGGGCGGATGGGCATTGTTGGCGTTAAAAATGGCACTGGCGTGATCGGGCCAGGAGTTTTCAATGTGTTTACGTAACCAGTTAGGGTGAGCGCTCACATTGGCTGGGCTCTTGCTGATCTCAGCCTCTAGGGTGTCTTGAGTGCGCTGATACGTTCGCAGTACCCCGTTAACCAGCTTTTCGGCCCAAGGTTTTTTAAGCGGTTTGCAGGCATCCACAGCTTTACTGATGGCCGCGTGATCGGGAGTACGCAGATATTTTAACGAGTACAAGCCTATCAGAAGCAGTGCCTGAACATCACTGTCTTTAGGTTTTAAGGGTTTGTCCATCAGCCGGCTTAGCAGCAGTTGCAGCTGCGGATACCAACGGCAGCAGCCATAACAAAACTCTTGCAGCAGGGCCTTTTCTTCGGTGGCCACGTGCTCCACAGCCAAAGGCAGCAGGCTAGCCAGTGAAGCTTTTTGTTGAATAACTTGTGCCAAAGAAAGTGCGGCTTGAGCGCGAACGGGCCGCAGCAGCGGTTTTGGATGTGCTGAAGAGCTAGTGGTCATAGCGGTTGGTTTTTCATTGTGCTTAGTGCTCCATTGTCACTAGGGCTCATCAGAGTTGCTGCCGAGGGTGTTACCTGGTGTGAAAAG
>CBFHKY010000006.1:100761-102071 GCA_965656525.1 Pseudomaricurvus sp.
GTTTTTCATTGTGCTTAGTGCTCCATTGTCACTAGGGCTCATCAGAGTTGCTGCCGAGGGTGTTACCTGGTGTGAAAAGCAGGCTGTGGCCGTTCAAAATATCTTTTACCGGCAAGGCCTTTTTTCCAGGAAACTGTAAGTTGAGCAACTTGAGCACAGAGCCACCGCCGCAAGCCACCAAAATACCGGAGCTGTCGGCAGCCACAATGGTGCCGGGCGTAGCTTGACTGAGCTGTTCGGTATTTTGTGCTTGCCAGACCCGCACACGATCATCGCTTTGGGTAAAATAAGCCACAGGAAACGGATTAAAGGCGCGTATGCGATTGTGCAGCTCGATGGCACTTAAAGACCAATCTAGTTCAGCTTCGGCTTTGGTGAGTTTAGAGGCGTAGCAGGCGAGTTCATTATCCTGTTGTTCGGGCTCTAAGGTATCGGATTCTATCTGCTGCAGTGCTTGCAACAATACTGGGCCGCCCTGTTGCATCAGTGTATCGTGCAGGCTCCCTCCCGTATCATCGGCGCTAATTTGAGTGTGAGTCTTTACTAGCATGTCGCCAGTGTCGAGCCCGATATCCATTTGCATGATGGTGATACCGGTCTCGTGGTCACCCGCTGCAATCGCGCGCTGGATCGGCGCGGCACCTCGCCAACGGGGAAGCAACGAGGCGTGCACATTGATACAGCCGTGTTTAGGGGTGTCCAATACAGCTTGTGGCAGCAATAACCCATAGGCCACCACGATCATCACATCGGCGTTAAGATGTTGCAGTTCGGCCTGCTCTGCCACACCTTTTAAACTGGCGGGTTGGTAAACAGGCAACTGAAATTGTTGGGCCAACTGTTTCACAGGGCTGGCCAGCAGCTTCTTACCGCGGCCAGCAGGGCGATCGGGCTGAGTGTAGACACCAACAATTTCGTGTTTACTGTCAATCAGTACCTGCAGGTGATGAGCGGCAAAATCCGGTGTCCCGGCAAAAATTAAGCGCATGGTGATATCCGTAAAAGTGAAGCGTCAAAGGTGGCGGGGGTAACCTTAGGCTTTTTGTCGTTGGGCTTTTTCGAGCTTTTTGCGAATGCGGTTGCGCTTGATGGGTGATACATAATCCACAAACAGCTTGCCTTTCAGGTGATCTAGTTCGTGCTGAATACAAATCGCCAGCAGGCCATCGGGCTCTAACGTGAAGGGTTCGCCTTGACGATCCAATGCACGCACGCGAATACTGGCAGGACGATCGACCGTTTCGTAAAAGCCGGGCACCGACAGACACCCCTCATCGTAGGGCAGGGTGTCGGCTTCCAGCACTTCAACT
>CBFHKY010000006.1:102167-133984 GCA_965656525.1 Pseudomaricurvus sp.
ACGTCTGGATTAATAAACACCAGTGGCTGAGTGCCGTCTTCGCTGATGTCCATCACCACGACTTGTTTGTGTACGTTCACTTGCGTGGCCGCCAAGCCAATACCTGGCGCGTCGTACATGGTTTCAAACATGTTATCGATGAGCGTGCGAATGTCGTCATCCACGTCAGTGACAGGTTGAGCGACTGTGCGCAGCCGCGGATCTGGGAATTCGAGTATGTTGAGTATCGCCATAAGCCTTTGTGACAAACTTCTAGTAATAAGATAATAAGCGCTGCTAACATTATGAATCATACAGCATTTGTGGGCGTACACAGGTTAGAATGACTGCGAGAGGCAGTACAATCTTGGTCTTTTCTCGTTTGGCGTTGAAACGTTATACCAACGAGGTACTGCAGAAGCTCATTGAAGAGTTCATCCATGAGTGATTCCAACAGAATCAGTCGTTCAAATCAGCCGCTCAAACAGAAATACTGGACGCGATAAGCACCATTATAACGTCTAACTGCCGGCTGACCGAACAAACAGGATCGGTTTCTATGAAAAAAATCATTATTGGTTTCGTGGCCATGTGGCTCAGTTCGGTCGTGATGGCAGAATCACCACAGCTCAGAGAAGATCACCCAGACAGCCATACCGTTGTAAAAGGCGACACACTTTGGGATATTTCTGAATCTTTTTTGAGTAATCCGTGGATGTGGCCAGAAATTTGGCACGCGAATCCACAAATCGACAACCCACACCTGATCTATCCTGGGGATACTATTCGGTTGATTTATCTGGATGGCAACCCGCGCTTGACGGTGGAGCGCGGTGCGAACGCGCGTCGCTATAAAATGTCGCCGGGCGTGGTGAAGCTTGAACCTGCGGTGCGTGTAATGCCGTTAGCCGAAGCCATTCCAGCCATTTCACTGGATCAAATTAATCAGTTCTTGTCGCGCAGCCGTGTGGTTCAGCCGGGCGACCTCAGCTCTGCACCTTACATATTGGTGGGTGCTCAAGAGCACTTGATCGTGGGTGCGGGCGATCAGGTTTATGCCCGTGGAGATTTCGAGGAAGAGCTTGGCGTGTACGGCGTATACCGTGCAGGGCAGCGTTTTATCGATCCTGAGACGAAAGAAGTTTTAGGGCTACAGGCTTTGGACATGGGCACGGTAAAAATGCGAGCGCTCGATGGGGATGTAGCTACATTCGACGTCACACGCACGACCGAAGAAATTCGAATCGAAGATCGTTTGCTGCCTCATGAAGAGCGCGCCATCGATTCCACTTTCTTCCCTTCGCCGCCCGAAAATGATGTCAACGGCATGATTATGTCGGTTGAGGGAGGTTTATCTCAGGTAGGACGTATGGATGTGGTGACTATCAACCGTGGTCAACGTGAAGGTCTGCAAATTGGTAATGTCTTGGCGATTTATAAAAACAGCGGTTTCGTGAAAGACCGTGTGACGGGTGAGGTCGTCAAGCTGCCAGATGAAAAAGCAGGTTTGTTGATGGTCTTTCGTACCTTTGAAAAGATGAGTTTTGCTTTGGTATTAGAAGCGTCTCGCCCCTTAAAAGTAGAAGACCTTGTGCGACGCCCATGATCGCTGCATTTGCTAACGACTTGTTTTAGAAAGCTTATTTTCAGTCTGGGCACTGGTGTATTCACCAAAAAGGCCTACCAAAATCGCCGATAAACGGATGTATCGGTGAGCAACATATTTTCTAAGGATGGACACCTTATGGATAAGGACCTCAGTCAATTCTCTGGTAGGGCTCAATCTCTGCTAATTCCTTCAATCATGGGTCTTCCCGGTGTGGGTCCTGCTACTTATTGGAAGTTGCAGCGAGCCGGCATCACCGCTGACGTATTTTGGAATACGCCAGAAGACACATTATTGGCACTGCTACCTTCGGCCAGTCATTCTTCTCTGCGCGATATTTGGGAGCGCAGAGAACGCAGTGTGTATTGGCAACAGCTAGAGCAAAGTCATCAGGCCGTGTTGGAGCAGGGCGCGATTTGGGTATCACCCACAGATGTGGAGTATCCAGATTTACTCAGCTGTATCGATCAGGCTCCCCCTTTGCTGTATGTGCAAGGCGACCCTGCTGCATTAAGTGCGCCGCAAGTGGCTTTTGTGGGGAGTCGCCAAGCCAGCCAGAGCGGCTTGCAGAATAGCCAATTATTTGCCCGTTATCTGGCCTCTGTGGGGTTAACCATTACCAGTGGTCTGGCTTTGGGTATTGATGCGGCTGCTCATCAAGGTGCCTTAGATGCCCAAGGTTCTACAGTTGCCGTTTTGGGCTCGGGTATTGATCAAATTTATCCGCGCTCGAATCTGCGCTTAGCAAACCAAATACAACAGCAGGGTGGTGCGCTGGTCAGTGAGTTTTTACCCGGAACACCCCCTATCAACACCAACTTTCCCCGTCGCAATCGAATTGTGAGCGGTTTAAGCTTGGGGGTTTTGGTGGTGGAAGCCGCCATCAAAAGCGGCTCACTGATCACCGCTCGCAAAGCATTAGAGCAGGGGCGCGAAGTGTTTGCTATTCCCGGCTCGATACACAACCCACTCAGCCGAGGTTGCCACGCGCTGATTCGTGACGGGGCGGTATTGGTTGAAACGGCTGAAGATATTGCCTGCGAGTTGAGCCATTGGCTGTCCGCACCAAATCAACGGCTGTCGATGCCTTCTGCACCCGATACCATCAGGGCACAGTTACAAGGTTTGGAGCGAGTGCTTTGGGAGGCTCTGGGTGATGAAGGCGCGAACTTAGATGAATTGTCTGAGCGGTTGGCCATCCCAGTAGGGGAGCTGCTTAGTGTGCTGATGGGGTTGGAGCTCCAAGATCTGATCCAACAAGACGCTGGGGTGGTCAGGCGTTCATTGGGGGTGGTGCTAGACAGTTGAAAGGACTGTAGCTTGTGCGCAGTAATGGCTTAAGGTAAGTTGCGAGGTTTTGATTTCAGCGCAGCTTTGGTTTCAGGGTTACTTTGAAATCAAGGCAACAGTGATCTCAAGGTAACCCTGAAATCACAGTAACAATGATCCGAAAGCAGAGAGATCCCCGCATGGATTGGTCACGCCACCCCAAAATTCAACGCGCCGCCGATTTGTTATGGAGCGGTAGTATTATTGCTTACCCCACCGAGGCGGTATGGGGGCTTGGCTGCTCACCGTTTGATGACCAAGCCGTGTATCGATTATTGGCATTGAAAAAGCGTGATATCGAAAAAGGCATGATTTTAGTGGCTGCAGACGTTGAGCAATTTGCTGATTATCTTCGGCCCCTTAGCTTAGAGCAGCAAGCGACCCTCACAGCGTCTTGGCCTGGGCCTCACACGTGGCTGGTGCCAGATGTCGATAATCAAATCCCCAGTTGGATCAAAGGGCAGTACCAAAGCGTCGCTTTACGAGTGTCTGCTCACCCTTTAGTGGCGGGGCTTTGCCGTGCGTTTGGCGGGCCAATTGTATCCACATCAGCCAACCCACAGGGTTTGAAGCCGGCCATGAACCAATGGCGGGTACGCCGCTACTTTAGTGACAGTGTCGACCTAATTACCCCTGGCGCCGTTGGCCCACAAAGTAATCCAACCCAGATACGAGACCTAATCAGCGGGCAAATTATTCGCCCGAGTTGATGCGCCACAGGTCGGTAACGTTTATAAATAGGATCCAATAACATGAGCCAACCGGATAAGTACGCGGTTAAAGAATACCTTTTGCAGTTGCAGGACCACATCTGCCAAGCGCTAGAAGAGGAAGATGGTAGCGCTCGGTTTATGGAAGAAAGCTGGAACAGAGAAGAAGGCGGTGGCGGCCGTTCCCGTGTGATGACCGAAGGTGCTGTGATCGAAAAAGGCGGCGTTAACTTTTCTCACGTATTTGGCACAAAAATGCCGGCCTCGGCGACGGCGCACCGTCCAGAGCTGGCGGGGCGTTCTTTCGAGGCGATGGGAGTATCACTGGTGATTCACCCAAACAACCCGTTTGTGCCAACCAGCCACGCAAACGTTCGCTTTTTTATTGCTGAAAAAGAGGGCGAAGAACCCGTATGGTGGTTTGGGGGTGGTTATGACCTCACACCATATTACGGTAACCGGGAAGACTGTCGTCACTGGCATCAAACGGCAAAAGATGCCTGTGAGCCCTTTGGTGAAGATATTTACCCACGCTTTAAAAAATGGTGCGATGATTATTTTTATTTAAAGCATCGCAATGAGCCACGTGGTGTTGGTGGTTTGTTTTTTGATGACTTTAACGAACAACCCTTTGTCGAAAGCTTCGCTTTTATGCGCGCCGTGGGGGATAGTTTTACCAAAGCCTATTGCCCTATTGTGGCACAGCGTAAAGACATTCCTTTTACGGATGAGCAGCGCCAATTCCAGTTGTACCGCCGTGGCCGTTACGTGGAATTCAATCTAGTGTTTGATCGTGGCACTTTATTTGGTTTGCAAACCGGCGGCCGCACGGAATCTATATTAATGTCTTTACCGCCATTGGTTCGCTGGGATTACAATTGGCAGCCAGAGCCGGGAACCGCCGAAGCTGAGCTTTACGATGTGTACCTTCAGCCGCAGGAGTGGGTGTAAGTGTTAGATCAATATTGTGTGTTTGGTAATCCGATAGAACAATCAAAATCCCCCCAAATTCATCGACAGTTTGCTAAACAAACGGGCGAGCAGTTGGAATACAGTAAGCGGTTGGTGGCAGAAAATGCGTTTGTGAACACGGTAAAAACGTTTTTTCTGGATGGTGGAAAGGGGCTTAACATTACGGTCCCGTTTAAATTAGAAGCGTTTGAATTGGCTGATGACTTAACCGAACGTGCTCAAAATGCTGGCGCGGTAAATACGCTGATGCAACTGGAAGATGGACGACTGCTGGGTGACAACACAGACGGCCAAGGCATGGTTAGCGACATGGTTGAGCGGTTAGGTTGGGGTTTATCGAACAAGCGTATTTTGATTTTGGGTGCAGGTGGCGCGGTAAGAGGTGTGTTGCAACCGATCTTAGAACAGCAGCCCAAAGAGGTTGTGATTGCAAATCGTACGGTAACTAAAGCCGAGCAATTGGCAGAACAGTTTAAACAATACGGTGTTGTTTCGGCTTGCCGCTTTGATGATTTAGCAGGGCAAAAATTTGAAGTAATCATCAACGGTACATCGGCCAGCCTACACGGCTCGTTACCGCCCTTGCCAGAGGGTTTATTAAATGATTCCGCTTGTTGCTACGACATGATGTACGGTCGCGAACCGACGGTATTTTTACGCTGGGCCTCTGCCCAGGGGGCCGCACACTGTGCGGATGGTTTGGGTATGTTGGTGGGGCAGGCCGCCGAAGCCTTTTTTTTATGGCGTGGAGTTCGCCCAGAAACGCATACGGTGATTGAGCAGTTGCGCTAGAACGCCGCTACTGCCTACTTTCTATTTTCTTTTCATGGCAATAGTGAGTGTTCTGTTCAAACCAGTTTTGCCCCCCCCTATGTGCCGATTTCGGTTTAAATCGGTGCATTATTTGATTCATATCTAAAACCGCCTTGGACACATTCAATACACTCCGGCTCAGAAGATTGAGAACTTTAAGGGCAGGGGAGTAACGACATGACGCTTAACTGGACAGCTGAGCTAGAAATAGGCATACCTGTAATTGATAGCCAGCATCAGCGTATCGTTGAATACATCAATAAAGTGGAACATGCGAGTCAGCATCACAGTCAACAAGAGTTGTTGGAGGTGCTGGATGAACTGGTGGATTACACCCTTTCACATTTTGCCTTTGAAGAAACTCTTCTGGAAGAAGCGGGTTACCCTTTTATCAAAGCGCATAAAAAAGTGCACGCTCTGTTCACGCGGCGGGTGGAAGGTTATCAGAAGCGAGCAAGAGCCAGTGAGGATGTGACCGATGAACTGATGCACACGTTAAAAGCGTGGTTAGTGAATCACATCAAACACGATGATAAAGACTACAGTGCGATCGTGATGGCAAATATGGAAATGGCGACTCGAAACGCAAAAGCCAAAAAAGGTGGCTGGATGAGTCGTTTGTTTGGGTGACTCACTTGGTATGCAGTTCATCAGGATGATTGTTTTGTCTTTTATACATGAAGACGTCATTTGTGATTAAAAACACAATAATGAAGCCATAACATTTTCGGGAGAAAGGTATGCCCAAGTTTTACTGGTCAGACGATTATGCGATTGGGATACAAGTGATTGATCAACAGCATAAGCGAATTTTTGATTACATCAATCAAATCTACGACACCCCTGTGAATGGCAGTCGATCAAATGTACTCGGGGACGTACTGAATAACTTGGTGGACTATACCTACAGTCATTTTGAATTTGAAGAAGCATTAATGGAAGAGGCTGACTATGCTGAGTTATCGGAACACCAATTGGTGCATCAAAATTTTCGCCAACTCATCGATCAACTAAAGAGTCGTTTTGACGGTGGCGAGCCAGTTGCCGAAGAGTTGGCCGAGGTCTTAAAGCATTGGTTGCTCAGTCACATCCAAACCGATGACAGCAGCTATGCCGAGGTGGTACGAAAGCGCTTTAATGTAGGTTCCGTATCCGAACATCAGCGCAGTTGGTTGCGAACGGCGCTGGAGAGATATTTTCACTGAACGACGGCAATAACGAGAAAAAGAATGAATGGCAAGAGTCGTTTCGTTCGCGGCAGTTGCGATAAAACACCTTGTATCCAGCAACACGCACACAGAGTTAGTTACCGTTTCTGTTTTTAACCGTCCCTACTCAGAGACGCCCCAAGCGAGAGCGCTTTTGCCTGTACGGCATATGTTAAGTTGTCTGTTGATCTTTAATGTATTGGGCTTTCAGCTCTACATAGTTGTTGGCCGAATAAGTAAAGAAATTTAGCTCTCCTTCGGTGAGAGGTCGAGCGCGTTTGCAAGGTGAGCCCAAGTACAAATAACCACTCTCTAAACGTTTACCCGGTGGCACTAAACTACCAGCACCAATCACCACATCATCCTCTACTACGGCGCCATCTAAAACAATTGCCCCCATCCCCACCAAAACACGATGACCAATGGTGCAGCCGTGCAACACAGCAGCGTGACCAATTGTCACGTCGTCGCCGATCAATAAAGGCCAGCCGCTGGGGTTTTTGACGCTTTTGTGGGTGACATGCAGCACCGTACCGTCTTGAATGTTCGTGCGCTTGCCCACACGCATATGATTAACATCGCCGCGAGCGGCAACAAATGGCCATACAGAGCTGTTTTCACCAAGTGTGATGTCACCCACAATACGAGCCATCGGGTCAACATAGGCTGTGGGGTGGACGTTTGGAGTAATACCGTTAAAGGTGGCAATGGAGTGAGTCATAGGTGGTTTACCTCAGTTGACGCAAGCGTTGAGCAACGTGTATTTGGGCGGCTTCGAGGTCAAATAGACAATGATTCGATAGGGGGCCGCAAAAACCAAAATCAAAGTGTATCATAGAGATTCTTTTCACTGTCTCTTAGAGGTCGTTGTCTTCATGATCAACCCACTGTTGGAAAACACCACATTACCTCCATTTTCGGCGATTAATGCGGAGCACGTTGAGCCTGCTATAGAGCAGCTGATTGACGATGGTCGCAAGACGCTGCGCAAGGTCTTGGCGGATGTGCAAAACAATGGCGCCAGTTGGGCAACATTGTCAGCAGTTATCGACGAAGAAGATGATCGCCTCAGCAAAGCTTGGTCCCCAGTGGGGCATTTGAACGGGGTTCTGAACAGCGAAGCGTTGCGGGTAGCGTACACGAACAGTATTGCTAAGTTGACCGCGTACAGCACAGAGATCAGCCAAAACCCTCAGCTGTGTGCGGCTTACCAAGCGCTAGCCGACAGCGATGAGTTTGCTTCCCTTTCGCAGGCCCAGCAAACCAGTGTGGAGCACGCGTTACGCAATTTCCGTCTGGCGGGTGTTGATCTTCCCGCGGATAAAAAACAAGCGTATAGCGAGTTAAAACAGCGGTTATCAGAGCTCAGCACCCAGTTTTCCAACAACGTGCTCGATGCCACTCAAGGCTGGTTTAAGCATATCGTCAGCGCCGATGAGCTGGCCGGCTTGCCGGAAACGGCTTTGGGGTTAGCTCGCCAAGCCGCCCAAGCAAAGTCACTAGAAGGCTATGTGGTGACGTTGGATGTGCCTTCTTATTTAGCCGTGATGACCTACGCTCAAGACCGCGCTTTGCGCGAAGAGCTGTATACCGCCTACGCTACCCGCGCTTCCGAGCGAGGGCCAACAGCGGGCCAGTGGGACAACTCGGCGCTTATCGAGGAAACACTGAAGTTGCGCCACCAGCTGGCCCAACTACTGGGGTTTGCCAACTATGCTGAACTTTCTTTAGCGACCAAAATGGCAGACAGCCCCCAACAAGTTGAAGAGTTTTTGCTGGAGTTGGCGGAAAACAGTCGTGAGATGGCAAAAGCAGATCTAGAGTCGTTGCAGGCCTTTGCCCAGCAAGAAGACGGCATCGATCAGTTACAAGCATGGGATCAGTCTTATTACAGTGAAAAACTCAAGGCGAAAACTTTTTCGGTGTCTCAAGAAGAGCTGCGCCCTTATTTCCCAGCGGAAACGGTGGTGAATGGTATGTTCGCCGTTGCATCACGCTTGTTTGCTATTGAGCTACGTCAAGCCCAAGCGGATGTCTGGCACGGTGATGTTCGCTATTACGAAGTCTTAGAGGAAGGCGAAGTGATCGCCAGTTTTTATCTGGATATTTATGCCCGTGCCCACAAGCGTGGGGGCGCTTGGATGGATGTGTGTCGTACGCGGCAGATGACTTCGCAAGGGTTGCAGTTGCCGGTGGCTTACTTGACCTGCAACTTTACCCCCGCCTTGGGTGATAAACCTTCCTTACTGACGCACGATGAAGTCACAACGCTGTTTCATGAGTTCGGTCACGGTTTGCATCACATGTTAACCAAAGTGGATGTGCAAGCCGTTAGTGGTATTAGTGGTGTTGCCTGGGATGCGGTTGAGCTTCCCAGTCAGTTTTTAGAAAACTGGTGCTGGGAGCCTGCCGCAATTGCCTTGATATCTGGGCATTACGAAACGGGTGAGCCACTGCCAGAAACGCTGTTGAATAACCTATTGGCGGCGAAAAACTTTCAGTCAGCATTACAAATGTTGCGTCAAATTGAGTTTTCACTGTTTGATTTGCGTTTGCACAGTCGCTATAACCCAGACAACCCTGAATCCGTTCTGGCCGTGTTGGATCAAGTTCGCGATGAAATATCGGTGGTAAAGCCGCCGGTCTTTAATCGTTTTGCAAACAGCTTTTCTCATATTTTTGCCGGCGGTTATGCAGCGGGTTATTACAGTTATAAGTGGGCAGAAGTGCTTTCGGCGGATGCTTTTTCTCGGTTTGAAGAAGAGGGGGTTTTTAATCAGTCGGTTGGCTTAGATTTCCGTCGTGATATTTTGGAGCAGGGCGGCTCTAAAGAAGCGATGGTATTGTTTTGCGCTTTTCGTGGTCGTGAGCCCAGCACAGAGCCTCTATTACGGCACTGCGGTATTGTAAAATAGGTTCCTCGGGCACAAAAATCGATGGCGCACGCTAATTG
The DNA here is from genome assembly GCA_965656525.1 of Pseudomaricurvus sp. GTDB lineage: Bacteria > Pseudomonadota > Gammaproteobacteria > Pseudomonadales > Cellvibrionaceae > Pseudomaricurvus. Next base: position 111,738 of record CBFHKY010000006.1, read on the forward strand.
AAAGCCGCTGCGTTCATAACGAGACTTTTTGACCTCAAGCAACGTACATACTGGGCATTAGTTTTGAGTCAAGGTATGAGTTTACAGGTGTAAGTGATGACAAATAATGTGATAAAGCGGTTTATTGCTGGTGCAGTCTGCCCAAAGTGTTCAACTATGGACACCATAAGAGTTTACAACTTGGATGGCAAAGATGTACGAGAATGTGTGGCGTGTGATTACAGTGATGTGATGAACTTTGCACCTAAGGTTCGCGAGCTAGAAACACGGGTTAATAAATCGGAGGAAGAGAAAAAAGCCGAAGTTCAGGTAATACAATTTCCGCCCGTTAAACCATAGGCGCTCTTTTGAGCGTTTACGTGCTCTTTTTGAGCACGAGACCGGCCGTACGGCCTGAGTTCAGTGTTAATGAAACGCTCAGGTCTTGCGTTAGGCAGGGCCATGTGGAAGTTTCGTAGTGCCAGCCTTCTTTGCGGTGTTTCTCTAGGTAGGTTTGGAAGCGCTCACTTTTAAATACACGCTCTTTCTTCAGCGACTGCTCGACAAAAAACTGTACTGATTTATCCAGTTCATTGGCAAAGTTGTCTCCAATTAAATGATGAATAATGACGTTGGCGCATGTCATATCCAGTGGTGCTAGCGGTGATCCGGCGTGCATCAAAAAGCGATCGTTGATTTCTTCCATCAAACGGTGAGCCAAATAGGCTTCGTCCATGAGGGCCTCTAAGCCATCTTGCCCATCAATCACCTCTGGAGGCGCGAGGAAGAAATCTTTGGCCACACGAAGAAAAACCTCTGCATACTCAAACACACCGGCTTCGTAAGTTAAGCGAGAAATCGCTTCGATAAAGTCTGGTACGTGCTCAATGTAGCGACGAACAAAATCCACCAGTGCGATTTCGGGGTGTTCTTTGGGTAGCGTGATGGAGCCGTGCAACGAAGTGGCACGCCGAGCCATAAGCTCAGTGAACTGACCACTTATGGCTTCGTTCGTTTTTGCCAATTCAATGGTTTCGCGGATAAATGTTATTTCTGTCATTGCGTCCATACAGCGGAAACAGCCCCAAATCGATGGCTACTGAAATTGATGCTCTAAGTTGCTGTCTGGCGTGACGATGTGGTGATAACTTGGTGGAAAATGTGAAACATTGAGCCAGTTAATAGCAAGCTTCTGTACATCAGGTTTTGGTTTGTAAGCCTCGTTTCATACTTGCTAAGCCTACAAAATCACCCTGCGCATTGGATCTACAGCATTCCAAATTTCTGTAAATCAGTTGTCGTTTAACGACTCTTGTGCTTGAAGGTGTTTTTTTATGTGTCAATAAGTATAAGTTCTGGTTTTATAAAAATCTATAAAGCAGCTTAAATAGAATAAGAATTTGCTTTTTTTGGGTCATTTACGAGTCAAGACTATCATTACGAGCTGATTTAACCATGACCTATGTTGAGTTTTACGAAGTTTAGCGACAAATTTAGGATGTGCCAGCCGGCTAACTTTTATTGTGAATAGACGCTTTGATTAATATCGGCAACTGCCAGCCTAAAGTTAAGCCCCTAGCCAGACTAAACACCGCAAAAGACCCCCAAAGACCTTGATTGCCCCAAGCTTGGGTTAGCCACCATAAGGGGAAGAACACCGCCAGTACGCAAAACAGCATAGTATTTTGCATGGCTTTGAATTGTCCGGCACCAATGAACACGCCATCCAACCAAAACCCCCATAGGCACGCGAGAGGTAAAAGCACAATCCAAATAAAGTGCGCATGAAGCTCTGTCAGAACAGGTGTTAAATCGGTAAACAGACGCAACAAGGCATTGCCGAAAAGCGCGTAACAGATGGATAGCGTAGCCGCGATAAGAAAGCTCCACAGGCCACTGGTAACAATCAAAGCGACCAATCTTTCGCGATTGGCCTGAGCAAACGCCTCTCCTACTAAAGCCTCGGCGGCGTGTGCAATGCCATCCAGGCCGTAGGATGTAATCATCAACAGCTGAAAGATAATGGCATTGGCGGCTAGTGTACTGCCGCCCATTCGCGCACCCTGAGCATTAAAAAAAGCCAATACGGATAAGATGCTCAAGGTACGAACGAAGAGGTAACGGTTCGCTTGCAAGAGTTTGGTGTAGTGGTGCAAGGGCGCACGTATCGTTACCAGCAGCGTTGTGCCATCAAGGCTGAAGTGTTTGCGAGCAAAACTTAACCCCAATAATAAGCCCACGACATCGGCGCACACTGTGGCTATGGCAGCGCCGTCACTGTTCAGACCCAACAACACGACAAAACCGTAATCCAGAATCAAATTGATGACATTGACGAATAACAGAATGATCAGCGGGATGCGGGTATTTTGTTGCCCAATAAACCAACCCATCAAGACAACATTGGCCAGCGCTAAGGGGGCGCTGTATAAGCGAATTTGGCAGTAGCTTACCGCTAAGGGGGCAATCTCTGGGCTGGGTTTCATCCATTGAATAGCGAATGTCAGTAATGGGTTCGCCAGTACCACTATTACGAGACCCAGGCTAAACGCCAGAATCAGGCTGCGAATGAGGAGCCTATCCACCTCTTCGCCATTGCCGTGTCCATAGGCTTGGGCGACGAGACTGGTGGTGCCCATGCGCAAAAACCCCAGTGACCAATAAATAATCGCGATCAAGCTGGAACCCAGTGCCACCGCGCTCAAATAGACGGCTGAGGGAAGATGCCCAAGAATGGCGGTATCCACTAGCCCCAACAAGGGAATGGATAGATTGCTCAAAATCATGGGCCACGCGAGGCTGAGCACTCGCCGGTGTGGCAGGGAACGCAGAGGCATCAAAGGCATATTCAGCTGGAGGCTTTACGACACAGCGTCAATAAAAACGCCACACTGGTACAGAGTACGGCTGAAGGGCCGGCGGGAGTGTCCCAAAAAAACGAGGCGGCTAAGCCACCGACAATAGCGAGCATGCCAATGAGGCTGGCAAGCAGCGCCATTTGCTCGGGGGTACGGGACAACCTTCGGCTTGCCGCTGCAGGGATGATCAGTAGAGCGGTGATCAATAACACGCCAACGACTTTCATGGCTACCGCGACCAGCAGAGCCATCATCAGCATCAGTGCCGCTTTGACTTGGGTAACGGGAATGCCCTCTACCCTGGCAAGTTCTTCGTGTACCGTGATGGACAGCAGTGGTCGCCACAAATAGATCAGCAAAGGCAGAATAATAGCGGCTGTAATGCCAATGGTTTGCAAGTCTTCAATGGTTACCGCCAGCAGATCGCCGAACAAAAAGCCGTATAAATCAATTCGCCCTTCGCCGAAAACACTGATAACCACCAAGCCCAACGCCAACATGGAGTGAGACATGATGCCCAGTAGGGTATCCGTGGCCAGTGCCTGCTTTTGTTGCAGTGTGACCAAGAGCAAGGCTAGCAACAGGCAGAATGCGGTCAGGGCAATATGGGTATTGATCGACAGAATGAGCCCAAAGGCCACACCGGTAAGCGCTGAGTGTGCCAACGTATCACCAAAATAAGCCATACGCCGCCACACTGCGAAGGCCCCCAGAGGGCCAGCCAGAGCTGCAACACCAGTACCGGCGATCAAAGCCAATAACATAAACTCAGGCATGGTTTTGATCCTTTTGGTCGTGCTCATGATCATGACGGCATGAGGATTGGCTGCCCTCTACATTACCGTGCATATCGTGATCGTGATCGTGGTGATGGGTATAAACGGCGATACCCGTAGGTGCCGTTTTACCAAACAGCTCAAGGTAAGCGGGGTGGCCGCTGACTGCCTCTGGGTGTCCGTGACAACAAATGTGTTGGTTCAGGCAAATCACTGTGTCGGTCGCGGCCATGACCAAATGTAAATCATGGGAAACCATCAATACGCCGCATTGGTGTTGGTCGCGAATGTCGGTAATCAATTCATACAACCGCGCTTGCCCGGCGATATCCACCCCCTGCGCCGGCTCATCGAGCACTAGCAAATCTGGGTTTCTCAGCAGTGCCCTTGCGAGCAAAACCCGCTGGGTTTCACCGCCAGAAAGGTAATGCATTGGGCTTTGCTTTAGATGGGCTACGCCGGTCAATTCTAAACAGGAGTCGATGGCCAAATGGCTTTTTACGGCCAGTTTTAGGAAGCGTTCAACCGTGATCGGCAAACTGGCGTCCAAATGCAGCTTTTGTGGCATATAACCAATGGATAAACCATCGCGCCGGCTAATGTTCCCTGTTGTGGGTGTTTGCAGACCCAAGACCAAACGAACGAGGCTGGACTTTCCTGCGCCATTAGGCCCAATCAGCGTGACGACTTTGCCACGCTCTAGCTCTAGGTTTACGTCTTGAAGAATGATCTGGTGACCAAACGTCAACCCAAGATTTGAGCCTTTAACCAGCAGAGTTGAGCTTCCCGCTACGTTCATGACGGTGTCTCCTCACCGCCCTCTATGGCATGGTGGGGCTGACTGCAGTGTTCACAAAGGCCAACGACTTCTATGGAGTGGTTTTCCGCGACAAAACCCAAGGCACTGGAGGTAGCGTGCAACGTAGACTGCAAATCAGAACTGTTAAACTCAATGGCCACGCCACAAGCACGGCAAATCAGGAAATTATTCGCGTGAGCTTGGCGAGGGTGTGTGCAGCCCACGTAGGCATTCAGACTATTAATGCGATGCACTAGCCCCTGCTCCAGTAAAAAATCCAGCGCACGGTATACCGTGGGTGGTGCGACTCGGCGGGTGGATTTTGCGGATAGCTTATCCATCAAATCGTAGGCTCCGAGCGGCGTATGGCTTTGCCAAATCAAAGAGAGAACCTGTTCCCGTAAGGTCGTTAATCGAGCACCGTTCTGACGACATAACGATTGCGCGGTGGCCATTGCGGTATGAATGCATTGGCTGTGGTCGTGTTTTTGGCCCGCAATGGATGTCGGCATTGATTCTGGCATGGTAAAAGAAGCTCGATGGTCTGATAAAACAATGTGTTATTATATAACATTGCTGTCATTAAGCGGGCGTTTTCTAGTGAGTAGTGTGAAAAAGACTTTGTGGGTGTGGATACTGGGTATGGTGATGGGGTCAGGAGGGCTAATGGCGGAGCCTCTCCGAGTGGTCACCAGTTTGTATCCATTGACCCTAATGGTAAATGCAATCGTCGGTAACGACGTGTCAGTAACCACGTTACTGAAACCTGGTGTGACGCCTCATAATTTCGCTTTTCGTGTTTCTGAGCGTCGAGTGTTGAATCAGGCCGATCTGATAATCTGGGTCGGTCCAGAGTTTGAGCCTTACTTGGGTGGGATTCTAGGCGGCCAAGCCCGAGCTGGCGAGCACGTGAGTATGGAGGCCATTTGGGGGGTAAGTCTGCCTGAGCAGGAGGGGCACACCGAACACCACGACCATAAACATTCATCGTTAGAACATGCTGAACACAGTGATCATGATCCTCATTTGTGGCTTTCTATCAAGGCTGGCACTCTAATGCTGCAGGCGTTGGCTGAGGCCTTTGCGAATCACAATCCGCAAAAGGCGGCTGAATACAGACTCAATGCGGCACGGGAAATTGATCGGCTTGAGGCCATCGAGGAGATCAAGGCCAGTGCAGCAACGAAGCACTACGCTGCTATACACCCCGCATTTGGCCATTTGGTGGACGAACTTAATTTGCCCGAGCCAATGGTACTGTCAGGGTCGCCAGATGTTCCTCCCAGCGCGCGTTCCCTATGGCAACTTTCACAAACTCTGACCTCAGGCGACTGCTTACTGCAAGAGTGGCCAGCTACCGCTACTTGGCCCCCGAGGCTGGCCAAACAGCATGGATACTCTTTAAAAACGATTGATATTATAGGGTTTGAGGGGAAAGCGAACACTTACTCCGAGTTGATAGAAAACTTAGTCGCACAGATTAAGGCGTGCGTTCAATAAGAGCGAGTATCACTATGGTGTCGGGTACGTTCAGTAAGAGGCCCAGTCATGAAGGTCTAGAACAAAACCGTTTACCGAAAATTGATAGCTTTTGGGGCGGGGCAATAAAAAAACCTGCACAGCTCTAGGAGTTAGGAGGGTGAGCTGGGCAGGTAAGAGCGACTGTTACAACGCTTAATTTTCTAGCGACACTTGAAGAACTTGATTGAAGCGTTCTTCCAGTTTGGAAGCCAGCTTTTCATTTGCTTGCTCTAAGGTGTCTTCCATCTTCTGAGCGTTTTGCTCAGCAATCAGAATATCTTTAGTTGCCCAGCTTGAGCTGGCGCCAGTTTCCGCAACGAGTACTGCAACGTTGGAGTAGCTGGAACCAACCTCATTGGCTGCCACGCTTTGAGCGAGGAGTGCCGCGGCAATCATCAAACCAAGTTTTTTCATGTTTGATCCTCCGTAATGGGGTGGTTGATTCCGATCGTCAGGGCTTGGAACCTGCCGACCAGGTGATTTGTTACTGTATGTTACACATGGTAACACAGGCTTTTAGGCTTCGCCAGTTTTAGTTGTTGATATTTTTTTTAACATAGGGCAGGCATGTGTCAATAATTTGTCAAAAAGTAACAGGTAACACCATATATAGTGCTTGGTAACGCATAGGTAACACTATGATGTAATGAAGATAGCTATGTAAAAAAGTGTTACCGGAGAAAATAAATTCACATTGGCGCGTATCACCTCTTAACGATGGGTTTGTTCTTACAAACCAGCTGTTAGAGAATGTGTTCCTCCAAAATTCTGACACTCATTAAAACGGTAGCTCACATGTCTAAAACACCACTGGTTCTCGTCGACGGTTCGTCGTATCTGTATCGAGCCTTTCACGCGTTGCCTCCGTTAACAAATTCTAAGGGGCTGCCTACTGGCGCGGTTAAGGGTGTCATCAATATGTTGCGACGCCTGGACAAAGATTATCCCGGCTCAGAGGTGGCGGTAATTTTTGATGCGAAAGGAAAAACGTTTCGCGATGACATCTTTGCTGACTACAAGGCACAGCGCCCCCCTATGCCAGATGACTTGCGCGTGCAGATAGAGCCTATCCACAACATCATAAAAGCGATGGGCTTACCGTTAATGATTATTGAAGGCGTCGAAGCAGACGACGTGATTGGTACTTTAGCGTATCAAGCAACGGATCAAGGTGTGGGGGTGGTGATCTCGACCGGCGATAAGGATATGGCGCAGTTGGTCAGTGATCACGTCACACTGGTTAACACCATGACAGAAACGGTCATGGATAAGCAGGGAGTGGTCGATAAGTTTGGCATACCCGCTGAATTGATCATCGATTTTCTCGCTCTAATGGGGGATAAGGTGGATAACATCCCCGGAGTTCCCGGTGTGGGTGAAAAAACGGCATTGGCGCTACTGCAGGGACTTGGCAGCCTTGACCAGATTTACGCCAACTTAGGGGCAATACCTGATCTGGGTTTCAGAGGTTCGAAAAAAATGCCCGAAAAGCTCATTGAGCATAAAGATTCGGCGTATTTATCTTATGAATTGGCCACCATAAAAGTCGATGTACCGCTAGATTGTGGCCCTGCGGACCTGAAACGTACACCAGCAGATAACGAAGCATTGTTGGCACTGTTTCAAGATATGGAATTCAAAACGTGGGTGCGTGAATTGGAAGCACCAGAAGCGAAAAAGAAAGCAGCGGCTTCGGAGGATAATGCAGCAGTTTCTGACGACTCGGTTGCAGTAAAAACTCCTGTGTCAGCCGTTGAAACGGAGTATGAAACAGTGCTCACAGAGGAGCGTTTTGAGCACTGGCTGGAGCAGTTGAAGGCGGCTGAAGTGTTTGCTTTTGATACTGAAACCACCAGCTTGAATTACATGGAAGCCAGAGTTGTGGGAGTGTCTTTCGCAGTGGCGGCCGGAAAAGCCGCTTATGTACCTTTCGGGCACGACTATCTTGATGCGCCTATACAGCTGGGTGAGCGCTGGGTGTGGGATCAATTAAAGCCACTGCTGGAAGACGATAAAGCTAAAAAAGTAGGGCAAAACCTAAAATACGATCGCAGCGTGTTGGCCAACCATGGCATTCATCTGCGCGGTATAGCATTCGATACTATGCTGGAGTCTTACGTGTTGGATTCTGTCGCGAATCGCCACGACATGGATACCCTGGCTGAGAAGCACCTCGACCACACAACCATCCACTTCGAAGACATTGCAGGAAAAGGCGCAAAGCAGCTGACTTTCAATCAAATAGAACTGGATAAAGCTGGACCTTATGCAGCAGAAGACGCCGACATTACTTGGCGCCTGCATCAAACACTGTGGCCACAGCTGGAGCAAGAGCCCCGCTTAAAAGAAGTTTTTGATGACATTGAGTTACCCTTAGTGGCAGTGCTGTCGGATATTGAGCGTACCGGCGCATTAGTGGACTGCAAATTATTGGGCGAGCAAAGCCTTGAGATTGCCGAGCGTTTGGATGAGTTAGAAAAACAAACGCATGAACTGGCTGGCGAACCCTTTAACTTGGGCTCGACTAAGCAGTTGGGGCAAATCTTATTTGAAAAACTGAAGTTGCCGGTCATTAAAAAAACCCCGAAAGGCGCACCTTCAACCGCGGAGGAGGTACTGCAAGAACTGGCACTGGACTACCCTTTGCCTAAGTTGTTGATCGAGTACCGGGGTTTAAGCAAACTGAAGTCCACGTACACCGACAAATTGCCCAAAATGGTGAACCCGGTGACGCAGAGAGTTCATACGTCTTATCATCAAGCGGTCACGGCAACTGGGCGGCTGTCTTCCTCAGATCCCAATCTTCAAAACATCCCAATTCGCTCCGAAGAGGGGCGGCGCATTCGTAAGGCCTTTGTCGCGCCAGCGGGTTACAAGATGATGGCTGCGGATTACTCACAAATTGAATTGCGCATTATGGCTCACCTTTCCGGTGATGAAGGTCTGCAGCGGGCCTTTTCTGAGGGGCTGGATGTGCATAAAGCCACCGCTGCCGAGGTCTTTCAGGTGCCGCTGGATAAGGTGACTCAAGAACAGCGTCGCAGTGCCAAAGCCATTAACTTTGGGTTAATTTACGGTATGTCGGCTTTTGGTTTGGCAAAACAACTGCATGTAGGCCGCAATGAAGCACAGCAGTACATCGAGTTGTACTTTGAGCGCTACCCTGGAGTGCAGCGCTACATGAATGAAACCCGCTCAGAAGCGGCTGAGAAAGGTTATGTAGAAACCTTAAAGGGGCGGCGCTTGTATCTGCCAGAAATCAATTCTCGCAACGGTATGCGTCGTCAGGCAGCGGAGCGCACGGCGATTAATGCCCCCATGCAAGGGTCTGCCGCCGATATTATCAAATTGGCTATGCTCAGTGTGCACGACTGGCTGGCAGCCTCCGGCTTGGATGCCCGTATCGTTATGCAAGTACACGATGAGCTGGTGTTAGAGGTGGCGCAAGCTCAGTTGCAAGTGGTGTCAGAAGGGTTGGCCGAGCGAATGGAGTCGGCTATGACGCTCGATGTTCCCCTACTGGTAGAGGTTGGTATGGGGGATAATTGGGATGAGGCACATTAAGTTTTGATTTATTAAAAGCCTAATGTTTTCAGTAAGTTGCGATCAGCTGTGCGTTGTCATAAAAGTTTATTCATTATTTTTTGAACTCTTACAAGTGAAGCAAGTCACAGTAATCAAGATATTTCATGGTGTCTTGCTCTCCTAGCTTACACCGACCTGTTGTCGGTGGTTGATGTAAATTGATTTGAATTGCCCCAGTATACGCTGGGGCTTTTTTTTGCGAGGAAGAAAGGTAGATAAAGCTTATTTTACACAGACGGGGGAACTGGATAACGCCGCACGAGTCACAGATGATAAGAGCGGGATTTAGACCTTTTGCCGCTCTACCAGCGGTGTTCCCCAAGCCCGCTGGTAACTTTTGCCCGGCAGTACCCCCAACCCCGCTGCCGGGTTTTTTCTCTTTTTATCGTGTACTGATACCTGTGGTGTTATTTGCCTAGAGTTCGTTAGGTGGGTAGGTATCTTCGGCGTCAGCTTCGCTGTTAGCCACTGCATTCTTTACAGCGTTAATGTTTTTTAAGTCATCATCACTAAGCGCCAGCCACATTACTAACTGTTTCACCAATTGATCAATACCGTCGCGTTTGAGCGATGAAAACAGCTGTACAGTGACCAAGTCATCCACTTGTGCGTCTTTCAAGTGCTTGCGGACGGCTAATAGAGTGGCTTGAGCTGGGCCTTTTTTTAACTTATCTGCTTTGGTGAGCAGTATATGAACGGGCATTTCTGCCTCGATAGCCCAATTTAGCATAGTGGTATCAAATTCCTGCATTGGGTGGCGTACGTCCATCATTAACACCAAGCCACGCAGGCACTCGCGTTCGCGCAGGTATTCAGCCAAATTGCGCTCCCACTCTTGTTTCATTTTGAGGGGAACTTTGGCGTAGCCGTACCCGGGTAAATCCACAATTCTTTGTTGCTCGCTCACCGCAAAAAAGTTGATCAACTGCGTTCGGCCAGGAGTTTTACTGGTGCGCGCGAGTTTGTGATTGCTAGTTAACGCATTAATGGCACTGGATTTTCCAGCGTTCGAGCGGCCAGCAAAGGCGACTTCGGCACCGATTTCGGGCGGGCACTGGCGAATAGAAGGTGCGCTTTGTGTAAAGTGGGCATTGGAGAAATTAATTCGGCTCACGAGATAACCCTGTAAAAATAGTGAGATTTTAGGCGGTTTGTATATAATGACGCGGTTTAGGCTGCAGTAATGGCAGTAATTGTAGCTTGGACCGCTCGGCGTAGATAGCAAAGAGGGTGGTCGGGCCGCAAACAATTACTCACAGACAAGATAAGTGACGGATTAGCCAATGAAAAACTTCTTTAAACAAGCAATGGTGGCTGTAGGTTTAATCGCGGCAGCTCAAGGTGTTCTGGCTGCAGGCGACCCCGCTGCAGGTGAAGCTAAAGTGGTTGTGTGTGCGGCCTGCCACGGTGCAGACGGCAACAGTCCAGCGCCCAATTTTCCAAAGCTTGCGGGTTTAGGTGAAAAATATCTACTCAAGCAGCTTCACGATATTCAATCTGGTGAGCGTGTTATCGTAGAGATGACGGGTTTGTTGACCAATATGACAGATCAAGACTTAGCCGATATTGCCGCTTTTTATAACAGTAAAACCACGCAACTGTCTGGTGCTAAGCCTCTGACGGTTACTATCAACAGCGGTGAAGAAGTCGATGGTTTGGCGTTGGGTGAAAAGCTGTTTCGTGCGGGCAAGGCAGATGTCGGTACACCTGCGTGTACGGGTTGTCATTCTCCGCGTGCATTGGGTAATGGCCCTGCGGGCTACCCGCGGTTAAGCGGCCAGCACAGTGATTACATTGAAAAACAGCTGCATGCATTTCGTGCGGGTGAGCGAACCAATGGCGGTGACCAAAAAATCATGCGCCAAGTGGCTCAACACCTGAGCGATGCGGAAATCAAAGCGTTGGCGAATTATATTTCAGGCCTGCACTGATACTATGGATACAAAAAAAGCGGCTAAGGCCGCTTTTTTTGTATCCCGCTATTAAGCGTTGTTTGATTGAATACCATAAATTCTTACGGTTAAGGGGAACCTGGCTAACCGTTACGGTTCAAAACCCGAGTTGTTTAAGCGCCAAATCCAATAGTCTTGCGTATCAAGACGGGTTGGCTATTTATTAATATTGTTGTGAATGGAGTATGTATACATGCGAATTCTTGTCGCTGTTCTGACCATGATGTTGTCTTTGGCCGCCTGTGCCGAAGATCAGGCCACCCAAGAAAGCTATCAAGCTGGAACTCATTACGAGGTGCTTGCTACGCCTGTACGTACACTCGATCCCAATAAAGTAGAGGTTTCAGAAGTGTTTTGGTACGGCTGTGGTCATTGTTTTCAATTTGAGCCACTGATTCAACAATGGAAACAAGACTTGTCCGAAGATGTCATCTTTCGCCGCTCACCCGCTATGTGGAATGCCGACATGGAAACCCATGCGAGAGCCTTTTATACCGCAAAAGCGCTGGGTATTTTGGACGAAGTTCATCAGCCTTTATTTAACGCGTTAAACCTGCAGCGCAAAAAGCTGAACACTGAAGAGTCACTGGCCGAATTTTTTGCTGACTTTGGTGTGGATAAAGAGCGCTTTATGAAAACGTTCAAGTCCTTCGGGGTGACCAGCCAAGTGAAGCAGGCCGATGCGCGTGCACGCAGTTACAAAATTACGGGCACACCAGAAATGGTTGTAGATGGTAAATACCGTATCTCGGCCAGTTTGGCCGGTGGCCACAAAGAAATGCTGAAAGTGGCTGATTTCCTAGTGGCCAAAGCGCGTGCAGATAAGCCCTAAATACCTTCCGTGCTCCCCCTATGAGCTCTCCATCCGGCGAGCTCATGCTATCTTTACCTCACGTCGCGCAACATAACTCCTATATCGATTAAATTCTTATCTATACTTGATGCATTCGTCTACTGTGTTTGGCCGTCAAGGAGAGTTATGTCGTCTGCAGAATCTACCAATTGGCGAGAAAAATACCTGCAATCTCTGGCTGTGCAGGATAAGTTTCAGCGTGAACTGACGCTGTTGAAAAAAGCCGTCAGTCGAGTGTGTTTAGCGGCCGAAGCTCACCAGTCTGACTTGGACGAACACATTACTGGTGTCAGTGAGGCCAGTAAGGAAGGCGGACAAGCTCTAGAGCGAGCGTTGAATGTACTCGACGAAACTCTGCGACGTACTGCAGATGAGGCGCCATCGCTGTTCAAACGCCCCAAAAAAACACCTGCCGCCGAAACAGTATTGGTGATGGCGAAAGCGTTGCAGTCACACACTCAGGATAATGGCTTAAAGCGAGAGCTCAAAGGCTTTATACACAACCTAAAGTCGGAATCAGGTACTGATGCGACCGCTTTACTGAAAACGCTAAGTTATTTTCAAGATGAAGTATTAAGGCGCAGTGTTGAGCATGGCGGGCAGAAAGTTGGGTTTCTCAAAAAATTGTTCACACCGACCACTGACACTCCCGTATCAGAGTCAGAGCTCTCCCCCGAGCCACCAAAAGTTCAATCAACGGCGCCTGATCAGCAGGCTGTGCCTCTAGAGCCAGTACGAGAGCCGAGTAGCGAGTCTGCGAGTAACCCGGTTACAGAAGAAGCCGATTCACAGGTTACAAAGGGCGTGGATAACGCGAATAAGCAGCCAATCGAGGGTGATTTACAGACTCGCACGGAAGTAGAGTTGGAAGCCACCTTTCAGCGGCCTGTCCACGAACCAGCGTTCTCGAGAGTGTCGGATAAGGTGCAGCGAGTGCTGGTGGATTTACTCGACAATGTAGAGCCTGTGGCCTGTACCGAACAAAAAGCCGTCAACGCGCGTGATCGCATTGAGCGAGGTTTGAATTGGTACGAGTTAGTTCCTACGCTAGAAGACATTCGCGATCTGGTTTTGCAGGCGTATTTACTGGCTGATGAAGAATACCGACAATACCTTAAACAGCTGGATGAGGTTTTGGGGGGAATACTGGATGCGCTTGGCGTTACGGTTCAGTCCAATCTTGCACGACAGCAAGAAGAAGAAAAATTTGAAGCTGAGTTGCGTTTACATCTAGGTTCCTTAAGCCGCTCGGTTAGTGTTACGACCGAGGTCGAGTCTTTGAAGCAAGATATTCAATATTGCCTTTCCAGTATTCAGAAAGCGCTAGAGGCTAAGCATAATGCCGAATCCAGTCACACGGTGGACCAGCAGTTATCGACGTTATTTACCCGAGTGCAAGAATTAGAGCAAGAAGCGACACAAGCGCAAGAAGAGTTGCAGCAACAAAAACAAAAAGCCATCACAGATACATTAACGGGTTTACCCAACCGCGAGGCCTATAACCAACGCGCCCATTTAGAGTGGAGCCGGTGGCAGCGTTATGGCAATCCATTATCTTTAGTGGTGGTGGATATCGATCATTTTAAGCGCATCAATGATACGTATGGGCATCAAACCGGTGATCGAGTACTGCAAGTGCTCAGTAAGGCCGTTACAAAGCGACTGCGCAGCGTAGATTTTATGGCACGTTTTGGTGGTGAAGAGTTTGTGGTTCTATTGCCGGAAACGGATTTAGAGAACGCTTATCTACTGATGGACAAAATACGAAAGGCCATTGCGGGTACACCATTCCGGTTTAAAGAAAACCCGGTACAAGTAACCATTTCTTGTGGTCTGGTGATGCTGCAAGAAGGCGATACGTTAGAAGCGGCTTTTGCTCGCGCTGACGAGCTGCTTTATAAAGCGAAAGAGTCTGGGCGAAACTGTTGCATGAAGTAAAACAACATTTAGCAAACTTATTTTTTAAACAGAAAAAGTGTTCATCTAAGCCGCAGGTGCGCCGTAGAGTATTTTATTTTAGCTAGTGGGTTGTAAGATTTCGTGAAAAAAACCGTCAGTTAAAATAGGCCACTGCTCATCCCAAAGTTCGGTAGGAGGGCGCTTAAATTCACTGCGTACAAATTGTGCGATGCGTCCTTCTGCACAAGATACAAGCAGATTGGCAGCCGATGTAATAGGAAGGTTAGGACGCTTGCCTTCACGGATTTCAGCCTCACGAAGAATCTGTTTTATTTGCGTTTCCAAACGATCAAATAATTGAACGACTCGCGCTCTTAGTCGTTCTGTTTCGCCCGTAAGAGCATCACCTGTTAACAAGCGAGTGATGCCCGGATTGCGTTCGGTAAAAGTCAGTAGCAGAGTAAGAATTTTTTTACAGCGCTCTAAGGCAGAACTTTCCTCTCCCATAATTAAACTAACGCGGCTGAAAATTGTTTCTTCGATAAACTCGATCAAGCCTTCAAACATTTTAGACTTGCTGGGAAAGTGGCGGTAAAGAGCCGCTTCTGAAACACCTACTTCTTTTGCAAGCGCTGCGGTGGTAATACGAGCACCAGGTGACACTTCCAGCATGTGAGCCAGGCATTCTAAAATCTGTTGGCGGCGGGAAACTTTGTTGCTGGTCTTGCTCATAGTGTCTTCTTTTTGTGGCTTATGTACACAGCAGTTTTTGATCAGCTATACACTGATCGCGTGCAGTACGGTAAGGGTTAGAGGCTACCGACGGTTGCTTTGCTATCGATTACACACAAAAGCTTCAACGATGTTCCCATAGGAAAAGTCGAAGGAATGTTAAAAAAAGAGCAAGGTCACAACGTTGTAGCAGATCTAATCCTAGCGGCTTCGAAAGGTATCTTCAATATGAAAAGCGGCGCGTAAATCAAAATTTACGCTATGCACTGAGACAGTGCATAGCGCTGTTAAGTACACCCTACCGCATAGATCAATGCTTATTGGTGATGAGTGTGCCAACACCTTCATCTGTGAAAATTTCCAGCAAAACAGCGTGATCAACACGTCCATCCACAATATGAGCGCTGGTGACACCACCTTTGACGGCATCCAATGCGCAACTGATTTTGGGCAGCATGCCGCCATAAATAGTGCCGTCCTCAATCAATTCGTCCACTTGTTTGGTTGTTAGCCCAGTTAATACTTGGCCTTTTTTATCCTGTAGACCAGCAACGTTTGTGAGCAGCATCAATTTTTCAGCCTGCAGCACTTCAGCAATTTTACCTGCTACAAGATCAGCGTTGATATTGTAGGAATTACCTTTTGTGTCTACCCCTATCGGTGCAATAACCGGAATAAAGTCACTGTTGATAAGCATATCAATCACGGCTTTATTAATGGACGCAACTTCACCAACATGGCCAATATCAATAATTTCCGGTGCTTGCATATCTGGCGTTTGGCGTGAAACTTTCAACTGGCGAGCGTGAATGAGTTGGCCGTCCTTTCCTGTAACACCAATCGCTTGACCGCCATTGCTGTTAATCAGATTTACGATCTGTTTGTTCACAGAGCCGCCAAGAACCATTTCTACCACATCCATAGCGGCGCTGTTGGTCACTCGCATGCCTTCAACAAACTCGGAATGAATATTGAGCTTATCTAATAGCTCACCAATTTGTGGGCCACCACCGTGCACTACAATTGGGTTCATACCAACAAGCTTCATTAATACAATATCGCGTGCAAAGCTGTTTTGTAGCGCTTTGTCTACCATGGCGTTGCCGCCAAACTTTACGACGATCGTGCGATTAGTAAAGCGCTGAATGTAAGGCAACGCCTCGGTTAAAACTTCAGCGACATTAATGGCGGCATCGCGATTTAAAGACATGTATGTAACCTGCTCTTATGAGTTGATGTTAATTAAAAAGGAAGTTTCAAAGAATTATCGATTTTAAGCAATTCTCTTCTAAATAGTTGTTTTAACTGTTCAATAATTTTTTCATTTTCAGCCTCGAAACGAACAGTGAGTGCTGCACTGGTATTGGATGCGCGTACTAATCCCCAGCCCTTAGGGAAGTCCACACGTAAACCATCAATGGTAATCAAAGTGCCATTTTCAAAATTACCTTGCATGGCCAAACGCTTGATGACTTTGAATTTCATGGTTTCAGCGATAGGAATTAAAATTTCAGGTGTTGATGGCATGGTCTGAAACGATTCAAACAGCGCATCGATGTTTTGGTCTCGTAAGGTCATGATTTCCAGTAAGCGAGCAGCGGCGTACATGCCATCGTCAAAGCCATACCAGCGATCTTTGATGAAGATATGACCGGAAAGCTCACCACCTACTAAGGCGCCGGTCTCCAGCATTTTATTTTTCATATGAGAGTGACCAGACTTCCACATGATGGGGTTGCCACCGTAATCGCTTACTAAATCGTTAAGCGCACGCGTGGACTTTACATCAAAGATGACATTGGTACCGGGGTTGCGCGTAATAATATCCTTCGCAAACAACATCAGCATACGATCCGGCCAGATAATTTTCCCTTTTGGTGTCACAACCACTACGCGATCACCGTCACCATCCAGCGCGATGCCCAAGTCGGCATCGGAAAGTTTGACTCGGGTTATTAGATCTTTCAGGTTGTCTGCAATGGTAGGGTCGGGTGGGTGGTTTGGAAAGTGGCCGTCGATGTCACAATACAAGCGCTCTACATCGCACCCCATTTTTTCAAATAATAAAGGAGCTACGTCGCCAGTGACACCGTTACCGGCATCAATAACAAGCTTCACAGACCCTGAAAGTGCAACATCTGAAAGAATACGAGTAACATAAGCATCGGTGATACTTATGTTGCTGGCTTCACCATCACCAAGATAAAAATCCTGTTGTTCGATACGTTGTTTAATGGCTTGCACGGCATCATCAAATAGCGTTGTGCCATTAATGACCATTTTAAAACCATTGTATTGTGCGGGGTTGTGGCTTGCCGTGACCATCACGCCACTTTTGGTTTGGGGTAATTCGCAGGTCGCGAAATACAATAAAGGTGTAGGCACGACACCCAAGTTAATCACGTTACAGCCGGTACTTAAGATTCCCTGAATGAGGGCTAGGGATAAATCTTCACTGTGAAGGCGGCCATCGCGAGCAACAAAGATGCTGTTATCACCAGCGACTAAGGTGGTGGTACCAATAGATTTTCCAATAAGCTCCGCAATGTCTTCGCTGATTTGTTCATGGGCGATACCGCGAATATCGTAAGCACGGAAAATTTCTTCTGGTAGTGGTGGTAGATCGTCTGAAAGAGAAACCGTAACAGCTGTCTGATTATTACGATTGGGCTTTTCACTCATGCCCAGTACATTTTCATCTTCCGCGGCCAGTAGAAGATTGCGCAAAGCTTCTTCTTCGTCGGTATCGTAGTGTGTACTGGGGTCAAGCGGTTCGACCTGTTGTTGATGCTGGACGCGCCGTGAAGGGTCAAAAAAACCGCTTATCCAATATGTTACCCAAAGCAAAACAGCACCCACCACAATATGAAAAGCCATCACAAGAAAAATGCTTTTTTGAGCGTGTTGTTGTAATGCATACGATGGCTTAAAACGTATTTTCCAGACGCTATTGGGAACCGTTTTTTCAATCACAGGCCCAACATCTCCACTGCCAACCGAAAACAGAGGAACAGGTTTTCTTTGACTTTCTCGCAGCAGCTGGGTGCTACCAAGCTCCGGTGCAATAGCCCCCAGATTTTTAATGAATAGGTTGCCAGGGAAGCTGAGCAGCAGTGTGCCAGCAACGGGGGCATCAGGGCTTTCGCTAATGGCAGTAACAAACAACAGCTGCCAGGTTTTATCGACTTTTTTAACTTCAGGATAAATAACGGCCCCTTGCTCTGCACGATAAATCATGTCGAGTTCTGTAAAGCCTAAACGCTTAAAAGGGGTGCTGGTTTTGTTGGCATCTAAAAAAGGCAGATGGTCTGCTCGTTCAAGATCAAGCAAGCGAATGGTATCTATTTTTGGAAAAGTTGTGCGCAGAAGATTAAACACATCAGAAGGTTTGTCTTCTCGGCCAAGTGTGCGCATTAACACTTCGCGATGAGCCAGCTTGTCAATTTCGACCTGTAACTTTTTGATAAAAGTGGTTATGAATTTAACACGTTGATCCGCCTGTTGTTGAGCAAGTTTGTCGAGCTGTTGTTGTCCAGCGGTCGTGTTTGCCTGGAAAAACCAATAGGCACTAGCGGCGACGCACAAGAAAACCACCAACATAGGAATGGCTGTAGCATTATGGATTTTGCGCCGCTTATCGTCGGGTTCTGAACCTTTTACTCCAGTAAGGGAGGGCAACATTGACTGCAGTTTTTGTATGAGGCTCACGTTAAAGAGTCCTGTGGGCTTTTGGGGTGGCAATGTGTGCAATCAGTGCTCTTGCCAGTTGTGTTTTTGATTGCTGCGATAGAGCAAGACTCTGTTCTTTATCAATCACCGTGACGGCGTTTTCATCACTGTTAAAACCAATGCCAGCCTGTGAAACATCATTGGCAATGATCAGATCAAGATTCTTACGGCTAAGTTTATCGCGGGCATATTCCAGTACATTGCTGGTTTCTGCTGCAAAGCCGACGACAAGAGTCGGCCGTTGAGCGTGATTGGCGAGAGTTTGAATAATGTCAGGGTTTTTCACCAGCTCGATGCTCATGGTGTCAGTGCTGCCCTTTTTTATTTTCTGTGATGCCAGTTGAGCGGGCCGAAAATCAGCAACAGCGGCAGAGGCTATAAATACATCGGAGTCGAGAGCGTGCTCGAGACATGCCGCTAGCATCTGCTCAGCGGTTTCCACATGGATGCAGAGACAACGATCTGGTGAGCGCAACTGTGTTGGGCCGCTGATGAGAGTGACTGACGCCCCTGCGTCAATGGCGGCCTCTGCTAATGCATAACCCATTTTTCCCGAGCTGTGGTTACTTATGTAGCGTACGGGGTCGATGGGCTCCCGTGTTGGACCAGCGGTAATGACAACACGTTTGCCCGACAACGCACCAGAGCAAAACTGCTTGCCGGCCAGCTCTGCGAGCTCAGTTGGCTCTAGCATGCGACCGGGGCCAACGTCACCACACGCCTGTGAGCCCTCAGCAGGGCCGAATAACGTCACGCCTCTTTGCTGCAACAGTTGTAGGTTGTGTTGAGTCGCTGGCGCGTGCCACATGCCTTGGTTCATGGCGGGCGCTAAACAAATTGCAGCGGGCGTGGCTAGGCACACGGTGGTCAATAAATCGTTGCCTTGCCCTTGGACGAAGCGAGCGATGAAGTCAGCGCTGGCTGGAGCGATCAGAATCAAGTCTGCCCATCTTGCTAATTCAATATGACCCATGCCAGCCTCGGCTTCGGGGTCGAGAAGCTGAGTGTGAACGGGGTATCCCGACAACGCTTGTAGCGTGAGTGGGGTGATAAACTCTTGCGCCGCAGGGGTCATCACTACTCGTACATCGGCGCCAACATCTTGGAGTCGTCGCACCAACTCGGCACTCTTATAAGCGGCAATGCCACCGGTAATGCCAAGTAGAATGCGTTTGTTGTTGAGAGAACTCATACTTTTTTCCAGATAGTGATTGGCGCAACAGGTGTCTAAGATACCATTGCCGAGACTTTGGATGAAGCTAGACACAGTGTCGACGCGCAGAATGAGGGTAACTATCAGGTTAGGCGGCTTAAGTCGCCCCATCAAGGAGGATGTGCATGAGCATTAAACACTGGCCAGCTGAAGAGCGGCCAAGGGAAAAGCTGTTGTCCGTGGGGGCAAAAGCCTTGTCGGATGCAGAACTGTTGGCGATCTTTCTGCGTACCGGCTGTGCCGGAAAATCAGCGGTCGATGTAGCTCGCGATCTTTTGGTTCGCTTTGGTGGTTTGCGTCAAATTTTAGAAGCCGACTGCGATGGCTTTTGCCAAGGTCAGGGGCTGGGAACAGCCAAATTTAGCCAGCTGCAGGCCGTGCTCGAAATGGGGCGGAGGCATCTGTACAGTGTTATGGAGTCAGGTGCCGGCTTTACATCGGTTGAGCTGGTAAAAAATTATCTGAGCTCAGAGTTGAGGCATCAATCACGGGAGGTTTTTGCGGTGTTGCTGCTAGACAACCAACATCGCCTTATCCGTTATCAAGAGCTCTTTCAGGGCACAATAGATGCGGCTAATGTTTATCCGCGAGAAGTTGTGAAGCTGGCGTTACAAAAGAATGCGGCAGCGGTGATATTCGCGCACAATCATCCTTCTGGTGTCGCAGAGCCGAGTCAGGCAGATCGCCGGATCACTGAGCGCTTACAGCAGGCGCTGTCGTTAGTGGATATCCGAGTGCTTGATCACATGGTGGTGGGCGAGGGTCAGGTCGTCTCCTTTGCCGAGCGGGGTTATTTATAGGGTGGTTTAAGGGTTACTGAAAAACGCTTTTGTGCACCTGTTGTGAACTCTGGAGTTTGATGTTGTCTTTTTGGCCTCAGGGCGTATTTACAGTGATTAAGCACGAAATTAGAAATTAATTGCACAAAAAAGAAGCTAAAATTTGCTATTCGCTTTCTCTTTTGGTATAAAACGCCGCTCTCTGTGACTGGCCCAAATACTTTTTGGCTGGCTGCTTGATTCAGGGCCCCAGCCGACGTAGTTTTGCGAAGGATTCAGCCCCGTTTGAAGGCCTGTAAGTCGCTGTTTTTGAACTGTTTTTAGTTTGCAAGTTGCTGCCTAGCAGCGACGACCTGTTTGAATGAGGCAAGTAAGATGTCCAAGGTATGTCAGGTAACTGGTAAGCGTCCAGTAACCGGTAACAACGTTTCTCACGCAAAAAACCACACTAAGCGTCGTTTTTTGCCAAACCTGCATTCTCACCGTTTTTGGGTTGAGTCTGAAAAGCGGTTTGTAAAACTGCGTGTGTCTTCTAAAGGTATGCGTATCATCGACAAGAAAGGTATTGAAACCGTTCTGTCTGAGCTTCGCACTCGCGGCGAAAAAGTATAAGGAGTTGAATCATGGCTAAAGGTGCACGTGAAAAGATCCGTTTAAACTCTAGCGCTGGTACTGGTCACTTCTATACCACTGATAAGAACAAGCGCAATACCCCAGAGAAAATGGAAATTAAAAAGTACGATCCTGTTGCTCGTCAGCACGTGGTCTACAAAGAAGGCAAAATTAAGTAAGCTTACGCTTGTTTAAATCATGCCTCATGAAAACCCGGCTTCTGGCCGGGTTTTTTGTGCCTGTTACTTTGGTTGTATTCGAACACACGGTAGAGATTCATGCCCGAGTTACCTGAAGTTGAAACCACTCGCCGCGGTATATCGCCCCATGTCCTTAATCGGCAGATAGAGGCATTAACCGTGCGGCAGCCTAGCCTGCGCTGGCCAATACCCGCTGACTTGGCTCAGCAGTTAATCGGTCGGCTCTTACAGAGTATTGTGCGGCGCGGCAAATACCTTATTTTTGGGTTTGAGCACGGTCACTTATTGGTGCACTTAGGTATGTCGGGCAGCTTGCGAATTGTTCAGCGACGTGAAGATCCAGGCTATCACGATCACGTGGATATTGATTTTGGGCCAGAACAAGTGCTGCGTTTTCACGATCCAAGGCGATTCGGGGCGATGTTGTGGACAGATGCACCCCTAGAGGAGCATCCGCTGTTGGCACACCTAGGGCCAGAGCCGTTACTGGATGACTTTGATGCAGAATATCTGTACAGGCGTGCGGGTAAGCGCAAGCAGGCGATCAAGGCGTTTATCATGGATAGCAAGACGGTGGTGGGCGTAGGCAATATCTATGCGAACGAAGCGCTGTTTGCGGCAGGGATAAAGCCTACTAGGGCCGCAGGACGGGTTTCTATGGCACGCATGACCGTTTTAGTGGCGGAAATTAAAAGAGTACTCGCGCGGTCTATCGATCAGGGCGGCACCACTCTGCGAGATTTCGTAGGCGGTGATGGTA
>CBFHKY010000006.1:134082-161889 GCA_965656525.1 Pseudomaricurvus sp.
AAGCCAGGGTATTTCCAGCAAACTCTGCAGGTGTATGGCCGTTCCGGTGAGCCTTGTAGGCGTTGTGAAGCCCCCTTAAAAGAAATTCGATTGGGCCAAAGGTCGACTGTGTACTGTACGCACTGTCAATCCTAAGACTACAATCGGGGTATCGATGAACGGTGGTACGCAGCGATAGCGTATAACCGAAAATTTATTCAGGAGTAACCTATGTTGCAGTGTCCCAAAAGCTGGAAAGCGAAACTTTTGGCTTCCGTGTTTGTTGTCTCTTCTTTGTTGGCCCCTATCAGTCAAGCCGCAGGAGCCGTAGAAGAGTCCCCTTCAGCACTGGCAATGGCGGGTGATGTTTTGTTTGTACGGCCTGCATTAGCGGCGACTACCGTGCTGGGGTCGGCTGTCTGGCTGGTGTCACTGCCGTTTTCTGCTGCAGGCGGAAACGTAAAAGAAGCAACGAACACGCTGGTTGTTGGCCCTGCTAAAGCCACTTTTGTCCGCTGTTTGGGGTGTACTGAGTCGGGCTACAAACAGGCCAGATAAAGGCAGCGGCTGTGAAGGGCGGGCTGGTCTGGTGCCCTTCACAGTTTGAGATACCGTGCGCGAGCGCGCGACCTAATCAGAAAACTTTTCTGTCAGTTCGCCAACGATCAACGGCGGGACAAATTTACTGACGTCGCCACCTAAAGACGCAATTTCGCGTACCAATGATGAAGAAATGTACGACAGGTGCTCTGCCGGTGTCAGAAACAGGCTTTCCATATTAGGGCTCAGCGCACGATTCATATTGGCCAACTGAAATTCATATTCGAAGTCGGATACGGCTCGCAAACCACGCAGTACGCCATTGGCTTGTTTCTGTTGAACTAAGTCAGCCAGTAAAATATTGAAGCCGCACACCTCGATATTGTCCAAGTGCCCTAAAACCTTAGATACCTGCTCAACGCGCTGTTCTAGAGAGAACAGGGGATTCTTTTTGGTGTTTGCGGCAACAGCAACGGTCACTTTATCAAACAGGCGGCACGCGCGCTCGACCAAGTCGACATGGCCGTTGGTGATGGGATCAAAAGTCCCTGGGTATACCACATGCTTCATAGGTGTTTCTCACTCATTGCGATCCAATCAACCCTGAAAGCGGCTCAGGGAGGCGCGATGTTATACAATTTATAGCGACAGTACAAAACCTGTGCAATTTTTGACTGATCAAGCGCTATCTGAAATCTAGCTATCTTATGAGTTACGAACCAGCTGAATCTATAGGCCGTTGCCTTTGATACAGGCTGAAATGAACCCCGCCGGTAGACTTTTGTTTTTTCAGTTGCCAGTTCGACGGGGTTGTCACGCCTTTATTTTTGGGCGATTCGATGTAAACCCACGCCTCTTGACTGAGCCAGCCTTGGGTCTCTAGAAGTTCTAGGGCTTCTTGCCATAAGTCGAGCAGGAAGGGCGGATCGATAAAAACCACATCAAAAGGCGCGTCTGGTGTGCGCTTTAACCAAGTCAGCGTATCGGCTTGGGTGACCTGGCCGCTGGTTGATTCTAGCAATGCCAGGTTTTCGTTGATTTGTACGACGGCGGGCCGATAGCTATCCAAGAAAGTCGTATGGCTTGCGCCCCTGGACAGCGCCTCAAAACCAAGGGC
Organism: Pseudomaricurvus sp.; assembly: GCA_965656525.1. Taxonomy (GTDB): domain Bacteria; phylum Pseudomonadota; class Gammaproteobacteria; order Pseudomonadales; family Cellvibrionaceae; genus Pseudomaricurvus. The sequence goes on from CBFHKY010000006.1 coordinate 135,719, forward strand.
TCCACTGCCACTGAATGCGTCCAGACAACGCGCGCCTTGAATTTCGAACATAAGCCAGTTGAATAAGGTCTCGCGTATCCTATCGCCAGTTGGGCGCAATCCCTCGGCGGATGGAAACGCCAGCTTTCGTCCGCGCCACTGGCCACCGATGATTCTCAGGGTTGAGGGCCCAGTGGCCGTGGGCTGGGTACTGGGCTTGGAACGATTATGAGTAGGACGCTTCAAACAAAAAACCTCATCTATTTGATAGAAAGCCGAGAGACAGGATGCGTAGAAGCCAGTATGCCGCTAAAATGCCACTTTTTCAGCCATTGGCTATGGCTTATTTTACGGGGTGGAGTGAGTGAGCAATAACTTTTTTAAGCGGTTTCGTAAAAGCAAAGAAGCTGATACCACTACTGAGTCACCTTCGCACGACGCCATCGACGCCCTTCCGCCAACGGATGATCCTTCGTCGAGTCAGGCTTCAGAGCCCAGCGTGCCCGCTGATTTAGCTCGCGTTGCCAGCGCAGACGTCGATGTGCATATCGCTGATGAGCCTGAGGTTGATGCCTCTAACCTAGAGGATGCGGCGAAATCCACACCGGAGCAGCAAGAGGCTGAGCAGGCAGCGGAGAAAAAAGGAATCTTTGCTCGCTTTCGAAAGTCGAATGATACGGCGGAAAGTTCCAGTAACCCAGTGCCACTGGCTGAAGAGGTTAAGGCAACTCCGACAGAGCAGGATAAGCCTGCGCTACAGGGTTTCTTTGCCCGAATAAAAAGCGGCCTTTCTCGTACCAGCAGCAATTTTGCCGAAGGCTTGGGCAACCTCTTTTTAGGTCGTAAAGAAATCGATGAAGAGTTGCTCGAAGATGTTGAAACTCAGCTATTGGTCGCGGATGTCGGCATCGATGCCACCAATACGATTATTGCTAAGTTAACCGATGCTGTGGCGCGCAAAGAGCTGGCTGACGCCGATGCACTGTTCGCCAAGTTAAAAGAATTGCTTGCCGACATGTTAAGCAAAGTGGAATCGCCTCTGGAGCTGCCTGAGACAAAGCCTGCGGTTATTTTGGTGGTCGGTGTTAATGGTGTAGGCAAAACCACCACGATAGGTAAACTGAGCAAGCGGTATCAGCAACAAGGCAAAAGCGTCATGCTGGCGGCAGGCGATACGTTTCGCGCTGCGGCGGTAGAGCAGCTGCAGGTGTGGGGGGAGCGCAATAAGATTCCTGTTGTGGCCCAACACACAGGCGCAGACAGTGCGTCTGTTATTTACGATGCGGTGGCTTCGGCTCAAGCGAAAGGTGTTGATGTGGTCATTGCAGACACGGCTGGCCGTCTTCACAACAAAAACCATCTGATGGATGAGCTGGCTAAGGTTAAACGCGTGATGGCAAAGCTGGATGCATCGGCGCCTCACGAGGTACTGTTAGTGCTGGATGCCGGTACTGGGCAGAATGCCACTAACCAAGCTCAGCAATTCATTGAGGCGGCAAACGTGACGGGTTTGGTGTTGACGAAACTGGATGGCACCGCGAAAGGTGGCGTTATTTTTGCCCTGAGTGAAAAGTTCGGTTTGCCAGTACGGTTTATTGGTGTGGGCGAAGGGGTCGATGACTTACAGCCATTCGTCGCCGAAGATTTTGTACAAGCGCTGTTCCAGAGCAATACTTAATTATCACTAAAAGGTGTAAGCGGTCTTGGGTTTTGCTGGGCATGGTATTTCAAGCAATATGGCGCTCTACTTGAGCAATAGATACACTCATGTTTACTTTAACAGCGATTTATTATGATCCGATTCGACCAAGTCAGTAAACGCTACCCCGGTGGCTATGAGGCTCTGAGTCGAGTGAGTTTTGATATTGAAGCTGGCGACATGCTGTTTCTGACAGGCCATTCTGGCGCGGGGAAAAGTACGTTACTTAAGCTGATTATGCTGATGGAGCGCGCCACTCAAGGGCAGGTTTTGGTGAACGGTCAGAATCTTAACCGCCTACCCAACCGACAAATCCCCTACCTGCGTCGCCAAGTGGGAGTCGTTTTTCAAAATCATCAACTGCTGTTCGATCGCAGTGTCTATGACAACGTCGCTTTGCCGCTGATTATTGAAGGTTATAACCCGAAAGAAGCGGCTCGACGAGTGCGGGCTGCCTTGGACAAAGTGGGCCTATTGAAAAAAGAAAACCTGAATCCGATAGTGTTATCCGGCGGCGAGCAGCAGCGTGTCGGCATCGCTCGTGCTGTTGTGAATAAGCCCAAACTGTTGTTAGCAGATGAACCAACGGGCAATTTAGATCCAGCGTTGTCGGCAGAAATTATGCGTTTATTCCAGCAGTTTAACGAAGTGGGTGTTACGGTCATGATCGCCAGTCACGATATCGCGTTGATTCGCCGTCTCAATCGCCGCGTTCTGGGGTTGGCCGACGGTCAATTGGTTCACGATGGAGTTTTGCCTAATGCCGCAAGTACGCAAAGCGCGTAAAGAACCGTCTAACCAGCGGCCCGGCACAGCTCCGAGTGGTGCTCGTCCACGCCAAACCAAAGTTAAGGATCGTTGGCACAATTATTTGGCCCATCATCGCAGCAGCGCCTCAGACAGCCTTCAGCGCCTGCTGAATAAGCCGTTTCAAAGCCTACTGACTTGGCTGGTGATCGCGGTGGCGCTGGCGTTGCCTGCGACGCTAAAAGCGGGGCTCGATAACCTGCAGCTACTGGGCAACAGCTGGCAAGGCGCACCGCAAATCTCGGTTTTTTTAAAGCTACAAGTGCGCGATCAAGCCATAGCGTCTTTTCGGCAACGTTTAGTGAGCCAGCAGGACGTCAGTGACGTAGTTTATATTTCACCAGCCCAAGCACTCCAAGAATTTGAACAAGAATCGGGAATGGGAAATGCCTTGAGCAGCCTAGACAACAACCCGCTGCCACCCACGTTCTTAGTAAAATTGCCGTTGGGCTTGGATACTGAGCGCCTTTCGGATCTTGGTGAACAGCTGCGAAAGGACCCGTTGGTAGATGATGTGGTTTTTGATCGCCTGTGGTTAGAGCGCCTGAATGCGTTTTTAGGTTTGGGTGAAAAGCTAGTACTGGCTTTGGGTAGCTTGTTGGGATTGGGGTTGATTTTGGTGATTGGTAATACCATTCGTCTCGCGATCGAAAGCCGCCGCGATGAAATTGTGATCATCAAACTGGTCGGTGGCACCGATGCTTTTGTGCGGCGCCCTTTTCTTTACACAGGCTTTTGGTATGGATTGGGTGGCGGAATCATTGCTCTGTTGTTGTTAAACGTACTGTTGTTGCTCTTGAGTTCACCGGTAGAATCCCTGGCCGGAAGTTACCAAAGTAATTTTGAGCTACAGGGATTGGGCTTTTTCGGGAGTACCTGTTTGGTAGCATTGGCAGTCGTTGTTGGCTGGTTGGGTTCTTGGGTCGCTGTAGGGCGACATTTAGGGGATATCGAGCCGCGATAAACTGCTTGTTGGCCGAAAGCCCCAGCATCACTGAGGTTCAGTGAACTTTTTGGGTGAAAACTAGTCATATTAAAAGAATATGTTAGACTTCGTCTGTTTAGGCGTCATTCATTGGAGATAACTCATGGGAACAAGTTTACAGCCTGTAGGGGTAATCGCACCGGGGGCAAACCTCAATGCGTATATTCAGGCCGTTAACAGCTTCGCTGTCTTGTCTGCTGAAGAAGAAAAGCAGCTTGGTGAAGACCTATATTACAGGCAAAACCTAGATGCGGCCCGTCGCTTGGTGATGGCGCACCTGCGCTTCGTTGTGCATATTGCTAAATCCTATTCTGGTTACGGACTGGCCGAGTCCGACTTGGTGCAAGAAGGCAACGTTGGTCTGATGAAAGCCGTGAAACGCTTTAATCCCGAAAAAGGCGTACGCTTGGTTTCTTTTGCTGTGCACTGGATCAAAGCTGAAATTCATGAGTTCATTTTGCGCAACTGGCGCATTGTGAAAGTGGCCACAACAAAAGCACAGCGTAAGTTGTTTTTTAATCTTCGCGGCGCAAAAAAACGTTTGGCGTGGCTTACCCACGAAGAAGCCGAAATAGTCGCAGAAGATTTGGACGTAGACATCAAGCACGTTCGGGAAATGGAAGGGCGCCTTTCTTCCTACGATGCCGCTTTTGATGCCGGCGCTGATGACGATGACGATACGGCGTACAAAGCACCAGCTTTTTACTTGGAAGACAAACGTTACGACCCAGCCAGTCAGCTAGAAGACACCAACTGGGAAGAGAGCAGTGTTAACAACTTAACATTGGCGCTGCAAAGCTTAGATGATCGTTCGAAAGACATTCTTCAGCAGCGTTGGTTGAGCGATAATAAATCGACCTTGCACGATTTGGCTGCCCAATATGGCGTATCGGCAGAAAGAATTCGTCAGCTTGAAAAAAATGCCATGAAGAAAGTGAAAGCCGTTCTCGAGGCCTAAAGGCAGCCCTTGGTTGTTTTTATTAAATAGTAACAAAAAAGTAAAGCCGCATAAGCGGCTTTACTTTTTTGTTCAGTGCCATTTGCCTACGTTTGCCTGGTTGTATCAATAGGAATTTGGCTTGTTGCTTCAATTTTACCGCTCATAGCACTACAATGGTGCTTCTTTTATGCCGGTCTAGATGAGCGTGCCAATGTCACAATATTTTCTCATGATTGCAGCTGGCAGCGGTTTCTTCGCGGTGTTGCTGGGTGCTTTTGGTGCGCACAGCCTGAAAAGCCGACTATCAGAATCCTTGATGTCTGCATTTCAGACAGGCGTTCAATATCATTTTTATCATACCTTGGCGTTACTGGCTGTTGCGCTGCTGATGCAGCGTGGCGTAATGACGACTTGGGTTGTGAGTGCAGGCTACTCCTTTATAGCTGGAATACTGCTGTTTAGTGGCAGTTTGTACGCTTTGGCCTTTGGTGGCCCTCGTTGGCTTGGGCCCGTGACCCCTCTCGGTGGTTTGTGTTTTATGGCTGGATGGCTGTGTCTGTTAATAAGCGCCTGGCGCATGGAAAGTTAAAAGAGTTATCGAACCCCATGACCAACAGTCTGGAAGTGACCCCCGAGTACAAAAAAAAATCCATTCGCAGCTATGTGATTCGCGGTGGTCGAATTACTGAAGGCCAGAAAAAAGCTTTTGATCGCTATTGGCCAGATTATGGACTTAGTCTGTTCAATGGCGCTATCGATGTTGCTGATACATTTGGCCGAACCGCCCCCTTAGTATTGGAAATCGGTTTTGGGATGGGGGATTCACTGGTGTCGATGGCCAGTGCGGAGCCAGAAAAAGATTTTATCGGTATAGAAGTGCACCCGCCAGGAGTGGGCTGCCTGATTAATAATGCAGGCAAAGAAGAGCTGACCAACATCAAAGTGTTCATGGCTGACGCCATTGATGTTTTGGATGATTGTATTGCGGATTCCAGTATTGATCGTTTCCAGCTTTACTTTCCTGATCCGTGGCACAAGAAGAAACACAATAAGCGCAGAATCGTACAAGCGCCCTTTGTGGATAAAATCTTCACTAAACTAAAGCCCGGCGGCTTGATTCATATGGCGACTGATTGGCAGCCATATGCTGAGCATATGATGGACGTGTTGAGTAAAACAGAAGGTCTTAAAAACCAGGCGGGTGATTTGCTTTACTCAACAAGACCAGATTTTCGACCAGTGACCAAGTTTGAAAAACGGGGCGAACTGTTGGGGCACGGCGTTTGGGATTTGCTGTTTGAGAAAACAAACTATTAAGATAAGTAGCCATCGGCTCAGGCTTACATGTTCTGAGTTGAAAGCACTGCCACAACACATTTGAAGCGACAACAAATCAGAGAACGACTATGACTCAAAGGATTGTATTCACATTATTCATGCTTTTTAGCTTGGTAGCCTGTGAGAGCGCGTATTACGGAGCCTGGGAAAAAGTTGGCGTTCATAAACGCGATATTTTAGTGGATCGAATAGAAAATGTTCGTGAAGCACAGGTGGACGTGAAAGAGCAGTTCACATCGGCTCTGGAACGTTTCACTCATGAATTGAATTTTGATGGTGGCGAGCTGGCCAAGGCCTATGAGCTTATTCAAAGCGAGTACGATGAAAGCCAGCTCCGCGCGGATCAACTCACGGCTCGTATCGATGCGGTAGAAGATGTTGCTGAAGCCCTGTTTCAAGAGTGGCAAGACGAGCTCAACCAATACAGCAACGCCACCTATAAGCGCCAAAGTGCTACACAATTGAAAGAGACCCGTCAGCATTACGAGCGTATGCTGGGTACAATGCGCACTGCTGAGCAAAAAATGACGCCTGTACTTGAAACTTTGCGTGATCAGGCGTTATATCTGAAACACAACCTAAATGCTCGTGCCATCGCTTCTCTAAAAACGGAATTTGGTACATTAAAACGTGACATCAATTACCTTATTAAAGATGTCGAGGTTTCTATTGCTGCAGCTGACCGCTTCATGGAAGCTTTAGAAGCACCTTAAATAGCCCGAATTAATACCACTCCTCAACACCTATTTTATAGGCAAGGATCAGTTCTATGAAAACGACATTCACTCAGTTAGCGGCCGCCATTGGCGTAAGCTGCGCACTCGCTTCATCAGTCGTACAGGCTGCTGACAACAAGTTTGAAATTAATGGCGCTATCAGCCATCAAGACTTTGATTCAAAGCGTGATATTAACAATGGTTACCTTGGCGGAATTGGTTTGGGCTATGTGTTGGACCCAAAATGGACGGCAGAGCTGTGGTATTTTGATGGCAGTACAGAAATTGATGGCGATAAAGGCGATGTGGACCTAAGCGAATACCGTTTAGACGCGCTTTATCATTTGTCTGATGTGGATGGCTGGCGTCCATACGTAGTTGCCGGTATGGGTGACATGACTTTTGATGTAGAAGGCCTTGGCAAGCAATCTGAAACACGCATCAATGCAGGTCTTGGGGTTAAGCGTGCGATCACAGAAAACTTAAATTTCCGTGGTGATATGCGTCTTTTCAATAGCCTTGATGAAGAAGATACCGATTTCGGTGTGCAGCTGGGTTTGAACTATGCGTTTGGTGAATCAAAACCTAAAGTATTGGATTCTGACGGCGATGGCGTTATGGACCCTGCTGATGTATGCCCGAACACACCTGCTGGTGCTCCTGTCGATGCGCAAGGTTGTCCATTAGACAGCGACGGTGACGGCGTCTTTGATTATCTGGATAAGTGCCCTGCAACCGCAACGGTTTTGAAAGTGGATGCCGATGGTTGCCCCATGAAGTTGGTTGAATCTGTTGCCATCGAACTGAAAGTTTATTTCGATAACGACAGCTCTGTTGTTAAACCAGAGTATTACAACGAAATAAAACGTGTTTCTGACTTTATGGCTCAGTACGAAGGCACGCAAGTAGAAGTCCAAGGCTTTACCGATTCACGCGGTTCTGATGCCTACAATCAGAAACTTTCCCAGCGCCGTGCAGACGCCGTGGCCGAGGTGTTGTTAACTCAGCATAACGTCGCTGCTGATCGAGTCATGACAAAGGGTTACGGTGAAGAAAGGCCTGTAGCGTCCAATGACTCCATCGAAGGTCGTGCTATGAACCGTCGTGTTGTTGCTGAAATCAGCGCTCAAGTTGAAACTATGAAACAGCGTTAATCGCAGCTGACTGCGTGGCAGTAAGTTAAAAGTGGCGGGGTTACCCGCCATTTTTTTATCTGTAAAATGCCTAGTTTTACCGTATCTAGCTCACCGCTTTGGCTGTATACGCGTTACCCATATACAATTTATCCACGTTAAAACTTCCTTTATCAACTGTTTGTGAGGACACCTTTATGTCAAAAAAAGTCGCTGTAATTCTTGCTGGCTGTGGCGTGTATGACGGTTCCGAAATTTACGAAACCGTTTTGACGTTACTTTCTTTAGAGAAAGCCGGTGCTGAGGTCACGTGTTTCGCTCCTAACATTCCACAGATGCACGTAGTGAATCACTTAACAGGCGAAGTGTCTGAGGGGGAACAACGGCAGGTATTGGTGGAATCAGCACGTATCGTACGTGGTGCTGTGCACAACTTAGATGACGCTAAAGTCGATTCGTTTGACGCCTTGATCGTACCTGGTGGTTTTGGCGTTGCGAAAAATCTTTCCGATTTTGCCGTCAACGGTAGCGCTATGACCGTGAATGAAACGTTGTTGTCGTTAGTGAAAGGCTTTAAAGCGGCGGCTAAGCCAGTGGGTTTGATGTGTATTGCCCCAACACTGGCGGCAACTATCTTTGGCCCAGGCGTAAAGTGCACCATTGGTAACGACACGGGTACCGCCGCAGCGGTAGTGGATATGGGTGCAGAGCACGTAGAGAGCGATGTTACTTCGGTCGTGATTGATCAGGATCATAAGCTGGTAACCACACCAGCATACATGTTGGCCAATAGCATTTCTGATGCGGCCACAGGGATTGAAAAACTGGTTAATGAAGTTGTGGCGCTGGCTTAATCATTAGAGCGGCGGCTTGATTGGCTCATAAACTTTGTGAGCCAATCAAGTAAGTTACGTTGTGGATCAGCGTTGAAAACTTATTCGTTCTGCATCTCGGCTTCTAATTGCTCGTATTCTTCCCCTAATAACATCCATTCTTCTTCTGTATTTTCTAAAGCCTGACGAAGATCACCTTGTTGTTTCAATAAGGCCTGAAGTTTATCTTTTTGGGTGGATTCATAAAGATTGCTGTCGGCCATCTGTAATTCTAATTGCTGTAATTCATGCTGCTGTTTTTCCATTTTCTTTTCGGCGTTTTGCAGCTTTTTGCGTAAGGGCTGTAGTTGTTGACGAATCGCAGCAGCAGCTTGGCGCTGTTGACGTTTATCGGACTTGGGCGGTGTGTTGTTAGAACTAACGTTTTGGCTGCTGGGTTTTTCCTGACCGGCGGCACGCTGTGTGAGCCAGTTATGGTAGTCTTCTAAATCACCATCAAACTCACAGGCTTTTCCGTCTGCCACCAAAATAAAATCATCTACCGTGTTACGCAACAAATGACGATCGTGAGAAATCACCACCACCGCACCGGCAAAGGCTTGTAAAGCGAAGGTCAAAGCTTCTCGCATTTCTAAGTCTAAGTGGTTGGTAGGTTCATCAAGCAATAACAAGTTGGGTTTGTGCCAAGCAACAATTGATAGCGCCAGTCGCGCCTTTTCACCACCAGAGAAGTGCTTAATCGTTTCAAACGCTCGATCACCCTGAAACCCAAAGCTGCCCAAAAAATTGCGCACTTCTTGTTCGCGAGCTTTGGGTGAAATGCGCTGAATGTGTAACGCTGGGCTGGCGTTAACATCTAAGGATTCCAGTTGATGTTGGTTGAAGTAACCGATAGCCAAATGTTCACCAGTGCTGCGCTGCCCGTTAAGAGGCGTCAGCTCTCCCAGCAAGGCTTTTACCAGTGTGGATTTACCTGCACCGTTTGGGCCCAGCAAGCCCATACGTGTTTCGGCATCAATGCGAACATTGATCTGCTGTAAAATCTCTTTGGTGTCATAGCCTAGAGTCGCTTGTGTTAGCTGCACCAGTGGTTGCGAAGTTTTGTCTGCGCACGGAATTTCAAAATGAAAAGGTGAATCTACATGGGCGGGGGCAATTCTTTCTAAACGTTCTAAGGCTTTGATTCGACTTTGTGCTTGTTTGGCTTTTGTCGCTTTAGCTTTAAAGCGAGAGATAAATTTTTCAATGTGAGCAATCTGTTCCTGTTGTTTCTCAAACATTTGCTGTTGCTGAGCTAAGCGCTCACTGCGTTGTCTTTCGAAAGCAGAATAATTACCTTTGTAGTGTTGTAGCTGTTGTTGACCAATATGAACAATATTATCGACTGTACTGTCGAGAAAATCTCTATCGTGAGAAATGATCAACATAGTGCCGCGGAATTGTTGCAGTCGTTTTTCCAGCCACCAGGTAGTGTCTAGATCCAAGTGGTTGGTGGGCTCATCCAGTAAAAGAAGATCGGCCGGACACATAAGGGCTTGTGCTAAGTTCAAACGAATGCGCCAGCCACCCGAAAAGTCACTCACAAGACGGCTGCTGTCTTGTGCCTGAAAGCCAAGCCCGTGCAACAGTTCTTCTGCACGCGCCGGAGCCGTATAACCGTCAATAACTTCAAGCTCGGAATACAGCTTAGCCAATGCGGTGCCATCGGCTGCATCTGTCTGGCGTTGCTCGATGAGCCCTTGTAAACGGCGATATTCGGTGTCCCCATCCAGCACATAATCCAACGCAGAGCGCTGGCTGTGGGTGACCTCTTGCTTCATATGCGCAATACGCCACCCCGAGGGAATGTCACAGTCGCCTTGATCTGGAATGAGCTTGCCTTCCAGAAGCTTGAATAGTGTTGATTTGCCGCTGCCGTTCTCGCCAATAATGCCGACACGCTGGCCATCGTGAATGCGTAGGCTAGCCTCTTCCAAAAGGATTTTGCTGCCACGTTGTAAGCTGAGCTGGTTCAATGTAATCATGAGATCAATTTTATCATGCGTAATCGAATATGAACCGCTCTAAGTTAAGCTTATGGGAATTTAGTGTCTCTGTGTATGGCACAAGCGGCATGAAGTCTCTTTGCCTTGATTTGCAGGATACTTACGATGCTGAAGTCACCTTGCTGTTATGGTCATTATGGTTAGATTGGCAGGGTGTTATCTGGAGTCATGAACAATGGCAACAAGGTATTAAGGCAACCAGAATCGCGCGACAACAAGTAAAGTTTCGACGCTGGCTTCGCCGGTGTTGCCCTCGCCAATACGTCGATACAAGGCAGAGCTTATTGACCTGGGAGTTAGCAGGAGAAAAGCAAGTGTTGGGGCGACTTGAGCAAGAAACATTATTAAACGCTAAAACAAAGCTTGCGATAGAAGATCGCGCTTGGTCGTTCGATGAAAACAGCTTTTGTGGGCAGTGGTTGAAAAGAGCTGCTCTTGAGTCGCAGGGGCCAATATTAGAGGGGATATTGAATCAATGGCACAGCCACAACTAACGTCACTGCGAGAGCAACCCTAGTCCTGACTGAGCCATCGGTTTGGCTATCCTTTACTGATCGTCGCCAAAAAGGCTCGGGCGGATAGGGGGTAATACTTCTGATGTACTGTTAGATGTTTCATTCGTAATGTTAGTGTCTGCGGGCTTTTTAACGTCGGCTTCTGGCGAGACAGGCTTTTCCACGGGTATCGCCGTTGCACTTGCAGGTGGCTTAGTCGATACGGCTTTAGCTTTGACCGTGCTGGCTGTAGGCGTTTTTTTCGCTGTGGCGGTCTTCTTTGCGGCCGGGGCTTTTTTTACCGCTGCTTTTTTGGCTGTTGTGGTAGTGGGTGATTTTTTCGCTGCTGCTTTTTTAGAAACAGTGGTTTTTGTGGCTGCTCTTTTCGTCGGCGTTTTGGTTGGTGCCGCTTTAGAGGTGACGGCCTTTTTCGCTGTTGCTTTTTTTGCAGTAGCCTTGGTTTTTGCAGCAGCCGATTTTGCTTGGGCTTTCGCTTTGACTGCCGCTTTTTTCTCAGCCGCTTTCGCTTTTGCGGCTTCAGCTTTTGCGGCTGCTTTGGCTTTAATGGCCGCTTTTTTCGCAGCAGCTCTTGCTCTAGTGGCTTCGGCTTTGGCTTTAGCCTTAGCTTTTACGGCGGCTTTTTGGGCTGCCAGCTTATCTTTTTTGGCTTGTGCTTTGGCTTGTTTGGCAGCGGCACTCGCGACTTCAGCTTTGGCTCTGGTAACCGCTTTGGTGATCGTAGCGGCTTGTTTGGCAGCGGCAGCCGCTTCAGCGAGCTCAGCTTTGGCTTCTGCAATAGAGTTTTTAGAGTCGTTACAAAGGTCAGTTTGTGAATCCAGCGCCGCTTTTGCCGTTTCAACACGCTTTACAACAGCCGCTGTCGATTTGGTTTTGGCGGCGTTTTTGGCTGCCACTAATTTACTTTTAAGGCTGGCCAATTTCTTTTGGTTGGCGGCATGTTTTTTTGTGGCGGCGGCAACCGCTTTGGTTTTATCCGCAAGGTTCTTTGTTCGAGCCTTTTCCAGTTGAACATTAAGCTTATCGATTTGTGATTCCAGATCAGCAATCGGATCAACGATTTTTTTGCGCGCAGCCATTGAACAATTCCCCTTACTTTGAGCCCAAAGTTTATGATTAAAAAGTATTTAAAACGGTAGTAAAAAAGACGGTATGATGATAGATCAATCTCAGTGAGATGATACCTGTGTTTACTGTTAAATGGTAAGGGGTGGCGGGGTTAATCTGTCTTAAAAGGCGGCTATTTCTCAATTTTATGCGCCTAATCAGAAGCCAAAGCTACTTTTGTCAAAAAAATGTTAGATACCAGTTTAAAAAATAAAAGAGAGTTAAAGGAATTAATGCGATGAAGGGAATGCTCATTAGTAGTGTATTGGTGCTAGTCATAGGGACATCTGGATTGTTTTTTTTAAAACGGCCAGATGGACAGCCTTGGTTGAGCGTCAGTGATTTTGTACCTGAGACCACGAGTATCCCAACGCTTTTAGAGGCAACCAGTAAAGGGGAGATTCAAGTATATCGTTGGCAGGATAAAAATGGGCATTGGCACTTATCGGATCAGCCTCCGGCAGGCGAACCATTCGATACCGTTAACGTTGATCCAAATACCAATTTGATTCAGGGGGTTAGTAGTGAGCCCGATGCTCAAGATGAGGACCCACAAAAGTCCGTTAGTGCTCCTATACCATCGCCATTAACCATTTCACCCGGCAAGGTACAGAAGCTGATTGAAGACGCAAAAAATGTGCAAGAGCTGGCCAATGAGCGAGAGCGTCAGCTGCAGCAATATTAATCGAAAACAACGGTTCACTATGGATATGGCAAACTCCCCCTACCAAGGAACTGAAATCATGTGTTAGGGTCTGTATCTCTGTTCCAGAAGGAAACACAGCCCTTTGTAGCAATGAATGCACTTGTTTGCGTTCTCATTCAGCTGCTAGAGTTCATCGAATATAGGAAGTCTTATGTCTGCTTTTACATCCAAACCTCGCAAGCTAGTTCTTGCTACCGCTGTTTCTCTGTTGGCGACGGTCGGCAGTATTTCAGTTACTCAAGCTGAAGAAATGGAAACAGTTACTGAAAGAGTCAGTTATATCTTTGGTTTCAATATGGGGCTGCGCTTCAAACAAGATCAAGTCGACATAGACCCTAAAGCTTTTATGCAAGCGCTGTCTGATGCGGCCGAGGGCAAAGAGCCCAGCCTGACAGAGGAAGAAATGCAAAGCGCAATGACTGCCTTCCAAGACAAACAGAAAGCTCGTCAGGCCGCGTTCATTAAAGAAGCCGCCGAGAAAAACACAAAAGAAGGCGATGCTTTCTTGATGGCAAATGCTAAGAAAGATGGTGTGAAATCCACCAAAAGTGGTTTGCAGTACAAAGTACTAACCAAGGGTAAAGGTGCCAAGCCGGAAGCCACGGATAAAGTAAAAGTACATTATAAGGGCACGCTGATTGATGGTACGGTTTTCGACAGCTCATACCTTCGTGGTGAGCCTGCTGAGTTTGGTGTTAATCAGGTGATTGCTGGTTGGACTGAAGCTTTACAGTTAATGAAGGAAGGTGCGAAATGGGAAGTGTATATTCCTTCCGATCTTGCCTATGGTGCCGGTGGTTCTGGCCCTGACATTGGTCCTAATGCAACCTTGGTTTTTGAAATCGAATTGTTAGAAATTAAATAATTTGAAGATCTAATCTTGCAGTCCAATTGGTATTTATTAGGCTGCAAGATTTCTGTTTTCCTGTCTCATTGGCTTTTAAGGCGCACAGCCTTAACGTTTCAGTTGATGAATAAAGCCGTTTGAGGCTACTGCTATATAGTTTCCCGTACCTGAAAAACCAACCGCAACAATGCTCGCGCTGGTGGGTTTCCACTTGTCTCTTTTGGGGACTGACCATTCGGCAGCTAAGCTGACATCACTTACGTTCCAAAGCTGCACTAAACGATCAGGTCGGCCGGTAAGCAAATGACGATTGTTGTCGCTAAAACGGGCTGTCGTAAAGCGTAGGCCACGTTGTAGTTTTTCGGCAGCAAGAGGAATTTCTCCGATAATGCGCCCATCACTGGTATTCCAGATGATGGCTTTGTCGTATTTTGCGGCGCTAAAGGCAAGGCTGCCATCCGGGCTAAGGGCAACGGTCTGCACCTCGTCTTCATGTTGAATGCGTTGCAGGGCTTCACCCGTTCTCATGTCCCAGAGAACCGCGGTATTGTCTTCTGAACCGGTAATCGCGAAACGAGCATCATCGCTCAGGTCGACACTACGTACACGGTTTTGATGATAAAAGCTGCGCTTGATGCCACCACGCTGTACATCAAATACCACGGCGGTGTGATCAGTGGTGCCGAGTAAGGCAAGATCACCGGAGCGACTGAGTGATAAGTCTAAAATTTCGGCGGGGGCCGTCCAGAAGCGAAACGATGAGCCATCTTTGAGGCTCCAGAGCACAAGGGTATGTGCGGCGGCGGTTAATGCCCACTGGCCATTGGGTGAGATGTCGGCGGCAACAAAGGTGCTGTATTCACCTTGTGTGTGGTTCCAGTTGTAAAGACGTTCCCCATCTTGATTGCGCCAGAGGCTGCCACCATGGTGAATAGAGCCAATCACCGTAAGGGTGCCGTCGCTAGAAACCGCCGCGGCCTCAATGCCTTTGACGGCAGCTTCAGTACTGTCGCTCGGGGGATTTGCCGTACCGCAGGCACTCAATAAGGCAATGACGCTGGCAGCGACCAACTTCCGAGGGGGACGAGGCAAAGCCATAAAGGTATCCTTTTACTGTGTAAGCACAGTTAGTATCGGCCGCTAAGAAAAAAGCTGAGCAACCGATTCAGGATAGGGGGTTCAATGGCCTCAAGCCACGAGATCTTTATGGGCAATGTGCAAAACTTCGATCATGCGATCTTCAGACTCGAAGCGCCCAGCAAGTACTTCACCCAGTTTAGAGAGGTCAGGCCCTAAGCATTCTAGGTCATCGGTCTCAAGGTATTTATCATTGAAGTCGAGTGCGTATTCGGTTGTTTGGTCGATGACTCTAAACAACTGGTCGGCTTCTTTAAGGGCGGCGGTGTCATTAAATTCAGCGCCTTCTTTCATCAATTGATCATAGATCTCGAAATGACCAGCAGACACATAGTCGACTAAAATTTCGCAAAGACTTTTGACCTGGTTGGCGGCTTTATTACTCTGAATGTCTTCAGACAGGGCGCAAAATAATACGAGTAGCTGTTGGCGTTCTTGCAACCAACGGTCAATGATTTCATTGACACCTCCCCAGCGCTCTTTGGCTGATTGGCAATTATCTAGCATGTTTACATCCTCGTGCTTTTTATTGCTATACCCAGCTGTGTATACCTTGCTGGCCTTACTCGGCTACGTTTATATAATCTGGTGTTGCTCTCTGTGCTTGCCGTGCTTGCGCAAAATTTTCGGTAGCCGTTTTGCCAAGATAGGCGATTGTGATAAGGACGGCAAGCAAAAACTGACCTGTTATGGACCGCGGGAGTAAGGTCGGTTGATATGGGCTAATGCCAATGAAAATAAGGTCCGATCAGCTTGACCAATGGCGTTTTCTGGCCTAGTGGTCGTCTGATAGAGATAGATCTAGCCGCTTGATGAAGATGAATCGCTCACGGGAGTAGCGTTAGGGGCTATGCTGATTAATAGCTTCGTTAGTTGGTAGCTCTGCTGGTTGGCAGTTTCAGAGCAGGTGGGTATCAAGCCATTATCAATGGAGTAACGGTATTAAGTATGGAAAGGTGAGGGCGGTGAAAAGGCCGGTTAGGCCCATCGCCATTGTCGCGAGGGCACCGCTATTAGGGTCGAGCTCAAAGCTGCGTGCCGTACCAATAGCGTGTGCATTCAGGCCGAAAACCACACCTTGTAGCCGTGAGTCCCTCAGCCCTGTGAGGTAGAACACCATTGGGCTTATCACCACGCCAATGACACCCGTAAATATCACAATGCCCGTGGTCAAAGACGCTAGCGCGCCAATTTGCTGTGATACTCCAATTGCGATAGGGGTGGTAATGGATTTGATCGTCAAGGCCAAAAGAATTTCATCGGGTGCCTGCATTCCCCAAGCAATGGCAACGGCAATAGCGGGTGCCAATACTCCTCCAATTAAGACCGTAATCAGCACAGCCAGTGCGTGTTTACGCAGTACATGAAATTCATTATAGAGTGGTACGGCTAAAGCAACGGTAGCGGGCCCCAGTAATAAGTAGAGAATATTGTTTCCAGCCACATAATGGCTGTAGTCCCAATCAGTAAGTTGTAGCAGTAACGCAATGACGACAGAGCCGGTTGCGACAGGGTGTAGCCAGGCCGGCTTACCCATACGCTGATACAGTGACAGTGCTACTTGAAACACCAACAGTGTTAGCAGCAGGCCCGCTAGAGGTCGCGACGTTATGTGTTGAATGAACCCAAGGCCAGACGCTATCAAGTCATTCATACATTCAGGTTACCTTTACAGGGATTGGCAAGGGCTCGTTAAGCCTTTGATGAGGCTAAGCGCTTGATCAACCAGGCACTGAGCAACATAGCGATCAGAGTGCCCACAGTAAGTGCCATCAAAATAGCAAACCAATGTTGACGGATACCTAGAGGGAGAAAGAACAAGCCCACACCCGCCGGTATTAAGAACAGGCTCAGATATTGAATCAGTGTTTGGCTGGCTCGCTGTAATTCGGCGGAAGCTCCACGTTTGATGAACAGAGCACAAAACAGCAACAGCATGCCAATCACAGCACCGGGAACAGGAAGGTGGCACAGGCTGACCACAGCTTCCCCTAGCAGTTGAAACAGCAACAGTATGATTAGCCCTTTTAGCATCAGCCTTGGCGTCTCATTTGCCACAAGTTGACGACAATCAAGCCGGCGAAGGCGATCGCAACCCAGGCAGGCATGCTCAACCCTAACAAAGTCCAAGAAACATCGGCGCAGTTACCATCCCCGCGCATCAACAAATTAAAGGCGTCGGCTAGGGGGAAGTTTTCAAACATATAGCTCAAGCCAGGACCACAGGCTGGCACCTGATCTTCCGGCAAATTTTGTAGCCACACGTGTCGTAGAGAAACAGCGCCACCGATCAACGCCAATACCACGCCAAGCCCCGCATAGATCCGTCGGCCCAGTGCTTTAGGGTTGTGAATAGCCGCTAGCAAAGCGCACAGGCTGATCGCCAACACAAAGACACGTTGAGTGATGCACAGAGGGCAAGGGTGCATGTCCATCGCGAACTGAAAATAGAGGGCTATTAAGTTTAGGCCAGTACAGCCGAAAAAAATCAGTAGAAAGGTCTTGCGGATGGTTAATGTCATGGTCGTCTCTCGTGTCAGAGCGGCTACACTAGGTGAAAAGCTTTGATAACTCAAGCGTGGCTAATGGGCTCGTGGGCGCGACAAAAAGTAATGATGTGGGAGTAGGGTTAGAGTGAACATTGTACAGTGGCTGGTGATGATGGTGTTGGTGCTGATAACGGCAATTGCATGGGCCGAGGATCCACCACAAGACACTCCGGATACGCAAACTGAGGTGGGTACTGAAACGGACGAAGATGGTGAACCCCTTCCTGCGGCGAAGGCGATCTATGTACCGATCAAGCCAGCGTTTGTGGTCAATTATGGCGGCCAAGGGCGCTTGCGTTATTTGAAGGCAGAGATTTCGTTGCGTGTAGCTGATGCGGCAGTGGAAAATGCGGTGCGCCACCATTTGCCTTACATACGCAACGAGATTATTTTGCTGTTTAGCAAGCAAACCGAAGAAGTGCTAGATACGCTAGAGGGTAAAGAGTTGCTTCGCCAGCAAGCCTTAGAAGCTATTAATCTCGTGTTAGAGACGGAGGCTGAAGGGAATCAAGTGACAGATTTGTACTTCAATCAACTGGTAATACAAAAATAAGCGGGTGACAAAAAACTCACAAACAGCCCAATGATTGGCCGTGTCTCACACCGCTTTTTGAGCCTTTGTTGGCACAAAAAGCGGTACACGATGATCAGTCTTCTGCGTTCAATGCGCTATAGCCATCTACATCGAGAGCGCTGTCGAGCTCGCTCAAATCCGAAGGTTTTACTTTGAAGAACCAGCCGTCATCGTAAGGTGATTCGTTCACCGTTTCTGGCGTATCTTCCAGTGCGTCGTTGATGGCAATAACTTCGCCGCTAACAGGGGAATAAATGTCTGAAGCAGCTTTTACGGATTCTACCACTCCGGCTTCTTCACCGGCGGTTACAGAACTGCCAACCTCAGGGGCCTCTACATAAACAACGTCGCCCAGTGCTGCTTGAGCATGGTCGGTAATACCAATGGTAACAGTACCATCGGCTTCAAGGCGCGCCCACTCGTGGCTGGCTAAGTATTTAAGCTCTTTGCGAACTTCGCTCATGCTGGATTCCTCGTTGATCTCAAAGGGATTGCTCACTAACTAAAAGGGACAGGCCATAGGCCAAAAACCGACGTAGTTTAGCGCCTTTTACTCTTTGACGAAACGCCTCTGCGGTAGGCGCTGAGTTAACTCTAAAAGCCTTCGGTTTTAAGGCGGCGGTAAACAAGACTACTGTCCAAGACGGCGGATTGATACACTCAATCACACATGGATACGCTCGGAGCCTTAGTATGAAACGTTTGCTAAAAGGGTTGATGGCAATTGTAGGAATTTGTTTGCTGTTGCTCATAGGTGCGGTGGTTGCGGTGACCACATTGTTTGAACCTAACGATTACCGTGGCCATCTTGAGCGAATCGCACAGGAGCAAGGGGTTCCTTTGCATTTGCGAGGCGATATTGGCTGGCAACTTTGGCCGCGCTTGGGGCTGAGTGTGGCTGATGTGGCTATTGGCACGGGTGATCAACCTTTAATGACAGCCCGTAAATTGTCGGGGCAAGTTGCCTTAATGCCTCTGTTGAAGGGGCAAGTGCAAGTCGATGCGTTGATACTGGATGGTGCCGACGTGCATATGATTTTGGCCGCTGATGGCACCGGCAATTGGGAGACGCTCATGGAATCGACGGCGGACGCCCCGTCCGCTAAACCCGATTCAACCGGCTCGGCAGAAGAATCTTCAAGTGCAAGCACCTTGGCGCTGGCGATAGATCAGTTGCAAATGACGAACTTGTCTCTGAGTTACCAAGATAGGGTGCAAGGCACTCAAGTGGCTGTTCAAGACCTTAATCTAACGGCGCAAGGTGTGAACTTGGATGGCCACCCTTTGTCTGTGCAGCACAGTATGGTGTTGGCGTTGCCGAATAAGCCCCCTCTTGAATTGCGGAGCAAGGGTACAATCAGTGTGGATCTTGAAACATCGGTTTTAGACATCGATACGCTGGAATTAACCGCAATCGCTAATCAAGCGCCACTAACAGTCAACCTGCAAGGCAAGGTGCAATGGGATACCTTAGCGACAGATGTGTCTTTAGCGCTGACACCAGTGAATCTGTCGAAATGGCTCACTCAGTGGCAGATAGAACTCCCTGAAATGTCGGCGGCGGATGCGCTCACACGTGTGTCGTTGAACGCTTCACTCAGTGGCAGTGAGTCCCTCTGGCAGGTACAAAATATTCGTTTAGCCTTGGATGACAGCTTATGGCTAGGCTCAGCAGAGGCGAATGCAGCCGGAGCTTTGCGGGTGGATATAGAGGGTGATCGTTTGGTCTTGGATCGTTACTTGCCAACACCTGTTCCCGAAAGCGTACAGTCGACAGCGCCAGCGGCTTCGGGTAGCAATCCTAAAACCGATCGAGTGGTCCCGAAAATGTCATCAGACGCTCTGCCCCTAGAGAGCTTGGAGGGGTTGAACATTGGTGCGACTATAAAAGTAGCGTCGTTAAGTTATCAGCAAATTCCGTTAACCAATGTGCTTTTGGATCTTAGTGCGAAGGATGGCAGCCTACGACTGAAAGCACTATCGACCAACATCGAAGCCGGAGTGGTGAAACTGCAAGGTGCGCTGAGCACCTCAACGACTCCCTCACAGCTGACCATGACGGGCGAGTTTCAGCAGCTGCCGCTTCACACCTTGCTTAATGGTTTAACGCAAGAATCGCGTATCAATGGGGAAGCATCGGGGCAATTCTCGATGGCCACACAGGGTGACACCTTGAGGCAATGGCAAGAACAGCTTCAAGCTCAGCTTACCTTGACGGCACAATCGCTGACTTTTGACGATTTCGATGTGGAGCGCAGCGCCTGCGAGCTGTCGGCATTGATCAATCAAGAGGCTGCACCCACGCTGGACTGGAAGGGACATACACAGTTGCAAGATGTACAAGCATCATTGACGGTGGCGGGTGAAACCGTCAATTTGACGGGTTTGGCGGCCGGAGTGGAAAATCTGCGGGTGAAAGCCAAAGGCCGCTTGGGGCTAGATTCTGGGCAGTTTGATGTGCCGTTGGATGTGGCCTTTTCGGGTACGGCTGACCCCGACCGCCAGTGCCAGGTACGCGACCGCTGGCGCAACAGGGATTTACCTTTGCGCTGCAGTGGTCAGTTGAACGCTGTGTCGGCACGTACCTGCTTGCCCGACCGAAAGCGTATCGATGATTTACTACGCGATGAGCTGAAACAGAAAGCTTCTGACAAGCTGCAAGAAAAACTGCAGGAAAAACTGGGCACAGAGAAGGGGCAGGCCGTGGAAAGCCTACTCAAAGGCCTGTTTGGTCGATAGGTCACTAAGCCCATCAAGCCCCTCCTGAGAGAGTATCAGAAGGGGCAGAAACGTTTGATTGTACTGAGATTTTTAACTGAATGAGAGCGAGTAACTCCTTTTCTGATCGTGTACTGGACTGGTTCGATCAACACGGGCGCAAAGATTTACCTTGGCAGAAAGGCATCACTCCTTACCGAGTCTGGGTGTCGGAAATCATGTTGCAACAGACGCAAGTTACCACGGTGATCCCGTATTTTGAGCGCTTCATGAAGGCTTACCCTAACGTAGCGGCTTTAGCGCAATCGCCGATCGACGACGTGCTCCATCTCTGGACCGGTCTTGGCTACTACGCTCGGGCTCGTAACCTGCACCGTTGTGCACAGCAAGTGATGGATCAGCATGGGGGTGAGTTCCCTCGGACATTGGAAGCCCTAGAAGCTCTGCCTGGCATTGGCCGCTCGACAGCGGGTGCTATAGCGAGCCTTGCCATGCAGCAGCAAGCTGCAATTTTGGATGGCAACGTCAAGCGTGTATTGGCTCGTCATTTCGTCATAGACGGTTGGCCGGGTAAAAGTGACGTGCTAAAGCAACTGTGGACTGTGGCTGAAGAGCTCACGCCGTCGCAGCGTTGCCATCATTACACTCAAGCGATGATGGATTTGGGGGCAACGGTTTGCAGCCGCAGCCGCCCGCGCTGTGACGCTTGCCCAGTACAGGAAAGTTGTGCCGCTTTCGCGCAAGGCAACCCGCAGGCTTACCCCGGAAAGAAGCCGCGCAAAGACAAACCTGTTAAAGCGGTACACCTGTTGATGTTGCGTAACCCACAAGGGGAATGGTTATTAGAACAGCGCCCCACCACAGGGATCTGGGGGGGCTTGTGGAGCTTTCCCGAATCGCCCCTGACTGACAGCCTAGACGATTCTTCCGTGCTGCCGTGGAGTGAGGATGTCAGCATACAAGAATTTTGGGATTCTTTTCGTCATACCTTTAGTCATTATCATTTAGACATTACCCCTGTGCTGGCCAATTGCGAAGGTGATTGGGGCATCGGAGAGAAAGCGCATTGCTGGTATGATGTGCATCAACCGCCTTCTCTTGGTTTGGCGGCTCCCGTAAAAGCCTTATTGGAAAAGCTGCGACAGCTGGATCCAATCCACTAACGGGTTCGTTTTCTTATCTATTCATTGTCAGGGTTGCCGTATGACACGCATGATTTTTTGCCGCAAATATCAACAAGAATTGGAAGGGCTGGATGCACCGCCATACCCAGGCGCGAAAGGGCAGGACATCTACGACAACGTATCCAAGCGAGCTTGGCAAGATTGGATGGCTCACCAAACCATGCTGATCAACGAAAAGCACCTGAACATGATGGATATGACGTCGCGCGCCTATCTAAAGGAGCAGATGGACAAATTCTTCTCGGGTGACGACTACGATGCGGCCGAGGGTTACGTTCCACCAGAACAAGATTAAGGCTCACTAGTCGAAGGCTCCTAAAGCTCCAGTTATCCTGCAAGCCGCCTTGGCCTCTAGTGTGTAAAACTTACAGAGTCGAGGTGCATGCTGCCCCTTTTTTACCGGTTAAAACGGTAATAGTCTTTAAATCCTCCCAAAAAATCGATGGTACAGGTTTTGCTCTGCTTCTTATGGTGGCCACTCATAAAGGAAGCAAGCATGTTAAAACCTATACATCAAAAAGTCGTTACCCAAGGGCTTAATTCACAAGGGCTTAGTTCACCCAGACTAAGTTCGCTAAGAGGAACAAACACCGCTGTCGTATTGTCCGCCATGCTTGCTCTGGTGTGTACAGCGGCGAAAGCCTCAGACACCCAGGGGACGTTCACGGCATCGTTTGAAAACGACCTCTTTACCACAGGCAACGATGATAACTACACACATGGGACCCAGTTCACGTATGTCAGTGATACCTACTTACCTCGGTGGGGGGCTAAAATTGCCAGCCTTTTACCGTTTATGGAATCCAGCGATGATCAACGGGCCGTATTCAGAATGGGGCAGCAGATATTTACACCCAAGGATATTGGTCGTGAAATGCTGATTGAAAACGATCGTCCTTACGCGGGTTGGTTATACATCAGCGCAGGTGTGTTGGCCGACAGCTACAAGCAAAGTGAGATTCGTCATCTCGATAAACTGGAGCTGATCCTTGGCACCGTTGGGCCAGATTCAGGGGCCGAAAATGTACAAACAGAAGTGCATAAACTGACTGACTCAAAAATTCCACAAGGTTGGGATAACCAGCTGGACAACGAAATCACTTATGACCTGAGTTATCAACACCAATGGATGATTCCGTTGGTGAATGACACCATCGATATCGTTCCGCAAGCGAGTGTGACGCTAGGTTCTTCACAGCGCAATGTTGGTTTGGGTATGGCGGCTCGAATAGGCAGTGGTTTACGCAGCGATTTTGGTCCGCCGCTGATCAACGTGACAGGTTCAGGAAGCGGTTATTTCAAGCCTGAGCAGGCACTGTATTGGTACTTTTATGTTGGCGCCTATGGGCACTATGTGGATTACAATATTTTTCTGGATGGCAACACCGATGGTGGCTCCCACAGCGTTGATCGCAATGAGTGGGTTGGCGACTTACAGGCAGGATTTGTGGTGGGTGCCGGTAACTGGCGTCTAGCCTTTGCCAGTATTGTGCGTACAAAAACGTTTGCAGCGCAAGACGCCAACGACCAATATGGCTCTATGTCGGTATCCTATCGCTTTTAACTTAATCACACTAAAATCGTTCGCACTTTAAACAGTTTGATACGGGGAAAATTTATTTTTTATCAAAGGCTTGACGGTTAAGAGTTGAAAGGGTTTAATACGCGCCTCTTGTGGATCCACTCCCGTGAAGCCACAACGCCCGGATAGCTCAGTCGGTAGAGCAGGGGATTGAAAATCCCCGTGTCGGTGGTTCGATTCCGCCTCCGGGCACCATATTTTATGCCATACCCGTGGCAGACAAAAAAGGCCAAGTTAGTCATCTAACTTGGCCTTTTTTGTGCCTTCCACCTCGCTGGGTCG
Organism: Pseudomaricurvus sp.; assembly: GCA_965656525.1. GTDB lineage: Bacteria > Pseudomonadota > Gammaproteobacteria > Pseudomonadales > Cellvibrionaceae > Pseudomaricurvus. The sequence continues at coordinate 159,392 of CBFHKY010000006.1, forward strand.
AACTTAATAGGGTCTATACCCCAGCCCACCACCCAATGCTTTTAAACGTATTCTCCAATTTACTACGCCAACCAAGCCTAGAAATCAGTGATGCTGCGGGATGGTTCGCTCTGACAGATGTCAGCGACAACGCATCGATGACTAAAAAATATACGGGGGTTTTGATTGTAGACTATGCTTATACCGCAAGCCTCAATAAAGTCCCGAGAAGGCCCATTGCTGTCTTGGGTAACACATATTTGAATCAATGGATTGTGCATCGAGAGTGGGTGTAAATTGGTATTCATTAATGATCATAAAAATAAGAATACACCTCTGCCGAAGAGTCAAAAAGGGTTGGTGTTGTTTATTGCAAAGCTCTGCGCCCTGTTTCTGTGCTTGCCTTCTATTGCGGCATCAGATGCGGTATTGATTTATCACCAAGGTCTGAAAAGCGAAGATTTATCTACTGAGAGTCTTGTTCGAGTGTATGCCATGCAAAAACGCGTGTGGAGCGATGGTACGCCCGTAAAGGCTTATACATTACCAAGTAAAGATTCAGCCCATAAAGATTTTGCGAACCATTATTTACATATGCACCCATATCAGCTTGAGCGATTGTGGCACAGGCTTGTTTTCAGTGGTACGAGCTCCATACCCGAGCGTACTTCCTCGGTAACGGAAATGATCGATAAGGTTGGGGGCACGCCAGGTGCAGTTGGTTATATTGATAAGAGCTTGGCTTATTTGATCGATGGCTCGGAAGCAGTAAGGGTTGAGTATGAATAAAGCGTATTTTTCTCTAGCTGTGTTGTACTGCCTGCTGTCCAACTTCACAAGTGCCTCATCAGACGCGCCGGAAGTGCACGGTTATCTCAGTCAGTCGTGGATTCGATCGCCCGATAACCCTATGTACGCTGAAAAGCCGGGTAGCCACTTTAATTACCGTGAGCTGGGTTTGAGCGCAGGCTGGAATCTCTCCGACAAAGTGCGTGTTGCTGGTGAAGTTCTCTACCGAGATGCCGGAACTTTCTCTGAAAACAAAACGCGTCTTGATTTTCTATTGCTCGATTATAATTTTTGGCTCAGTGAACACAGCAGGGCTGGGTTTAGAGTTGGGCGAATTAAGAACGAGTACGGTATTTATAATTCCACCCGTGATGTTCCCCATGCTAGGCCCGGTGTGTTTGTCCCCCAGTCGGTGTATTTCGAAAGTTTTAGAGACGCTCTGTTATCAGTAGACGGGGGTAGTCTTTACGGATCATTGGATACAGATTACGGACATTTTACCGTGGATCTCTATGGCGGAACGGGTTATATCGAAAATGTGACGACCGAATATCAAATTACTTTAGGTGATACACCCGGTGAGTTTGATAAAGTTGATGAGGTGGGCGGTCGAGTTCAATGGTATCCAGTATTTGTTCCTGGGTTGATGGTGTCGACAACATTGTTAGACATCGACATGCAGTTACAGAACCGTGCGACCTTTACCGCTAGCCAAATTGGTACAGCCATCACCGAGCTGAGTGTGACACCAACAGCTGTCAGTAAATACGTTACCGATTTAAGAATCAGTGCGCTATTGAATCTTTGGTCTGCCCAATACTCATGGTCCAGTTGGACGGCAACGGTGGAATACTTAACCATTGATGTTGAGGTCAGTGATTTTGAAGTGCTGGGTATGCCGCTTCCAAATAACGATACTGAATCTCTGGCTTATTACGCACAGTTGGAATGGTTTGCTTCTTCCAATCTCAGTATTTACGGGCGCTATGAAGAGTTGTTCTATAATCGTGATGGGCGTGATGGTCGTCAATTTCAAGAGCAAACTGGTGGTAATCCTCACACGCAATACACAAAGACTCTAACGGCGGGCGCGAGATGGTTCTTTACTCCGGATATTTCCCTCACAGCCGAGTACACAACCAACAAAGGGGCCGCCTTTATTAATGGGCAAAGAAACGTTGAGTTTTCCGATTTAGAACGTAGTTGGGATGCTTTGATCGTACAGTTTTCTTATCACTTTTGATACGACGTAGACGAGCCCATGTACATCAGCTTGAAATGGAAATTTGTTGTATTTCTCAGTTTAGTGCTTGTCACTGTGACTATCGTATGGACATGGCTTAGTATTTCTCGACAACTCGAAGGTTTCTATACGTCGTTGGAGTCACGTCACGCTACACAGACAGATTTTCTTGTCAGTCTCATAGACGATAACTCCCTAAAACTTTCTCAGTTTGCGCAGTTAATTGCGAGTAATAGCAGTGTGCCTGATCAAATGGCTGGTCGTATACACGACAGCGATTTTAAAAAAGAACTCGAAAAAAACTGGCTTTCATACAACATTAATCTTGGGTTGGATTACCTCTCCATACACAGTACTCGTCAGGGTCTACTTGGTGAAGTACGTTCTGTAGATCTAATAGCAGACGCAAAGTTTTCTCCTTTAGTGAACGGTGAACTTAAACAAGCATTAAATCTAGAGGTGCCCAGCAGTTTTACTTATTGCAACA
>CBFHKY010000007.1:0-2539 GCA_965656525.1 Pseudomaricurvus sp.
GCTTAAACGCCTGACATCGCTCGACATCACGCTGTTGAATCGTCAACAACAGGTGATTGTCTCGAGCTTTGCGCAAGATTTGTCAGAGGATGATATCGGGGATCAATCCCTCACTGAGTACCTGCAAGCCCAACTGACGGGATCAAGCTACCAGCACAAAAAGGTCAACTTCGACCAATCACCGGGAATCACTATCGTACTTTCAGAAAGCTTAGCCGAAGAAAACGCTGAGTTTGAAAAACTGGTGAACTCTATTTTACTGATTTCTTTGATAGCCTTAAGCTTCGCGCTCATCATTTCCCGCTGGTTGGCATTGGGCATTGCCAAGCCTCTACAAAGGCTGGTGAGTGCAAGCCAAGCCATCGCCAAAGGTAATTTTTCAACGCCGCTGGCTGCGATGAATCAATCGCGAGAGTTTACAGAAGTAAACCGTGCGTTTTCAGCCATGTCGCAAGAAATCCAACAACGCGAAGCCGAGATCAAGTTTCAAGCTGAACACGATCCACACACGGGCCTGTACAACAAACGCCGTATGCTAGTTGCTTTGGATCATCGGCTGCAACAACCTCACAACCTGTCTTTGTTGGGCATACACATTCGGGATTTCAAACAGATCAACGATACGATGGGGCCTACCATCGGTGATGCCGTATTAACCGCCGTCGCGAAGCGCTTGCAGCGTTATATCGCAACGCCGATGAACCTGTCTTCACATGCGTCTGTAGATATCACATACGGACGTATCGGTGACGATACTTTTTTGCTGCTTTTGAACTTTCCTGAAGGCGCGGCCGCCTGGAATCAGCAGCAGGCACTGCTTGATCATTTATCGACGCCTTACAGCGTGCATGATGTGTCCGTGGTGCTGCGCTTTTGCTGTGGTTTGTACGCTCATAAACAACACCCTTCAGATCTGGAGGCTGCCGATCTTGTCAGGCGTGTAACCATTGCCACTCAAGCAGCGATCAATGAACATCAAACCGTGAGGACATACCAAACAGGGGAAGATGAAGAGTACCTGTCGCGGTTACAAATCATCGAGCAGCTCAAACGGGCCTTACAAGCCGATGATGGCCAGCTGTGCATGCATTACCAACCTAAATTAAATTTGAAGCGCCAAAAGATAGATACGCTGGAAGCGTTAATTCGCTGGACCACACCAGACAATCAACGTATGAACCCAGAAGTTTTTATCGCTTTGGCGGAACAGTCAGGGCTGATTGTGCAGGTAACGCAATGGGTGATTCAGACCGTGCTGCGCCAAATGTCGATCTGGCAACAGTCCGATCACCACTTTGATGTGGCGATCAATATGTCGGCTCAAGACATCGCCACCGACGGTTTTATTGAATACCTGCTGGAACAAGTTGAGCGGTTCAATACGGCGCCTTCGCAACTCACTATTGAAATAACCGAGCGCGACTTGATGAGCAACGAAACACTGATTATTCATCGCTTAAACCAGCTGAAATCCATTGGCTTCAAAGTGTCTGTCGATGACTACGGCGTGGGGCAGTCGTCTTTATCCAAGCTCAAGCAACTGCCCGTGAATGAATTGAAAATAGATAAGAGCTTCATCATGACACTCGACACATCCCCCAGTGACCAAAGTATTGTGGAGTATACCATTGCTCTGGGGCACAAACTGGGGCTGAGCGTCACCGCAGAAGGCGTCGAAAACGCATCGACCTTAGCGATGCTGAATGAACTCGGCTGCAATTATGCTCAGGGGTACCACCTGACTCGTCCACTGGACGCCGATGCCTTAATTCAATGGGTTACTCATTATGATACGTCTGCTGCTTAGTTTGATTTTTCTCACGGCCATCAGCCACGCTTATGCTGGCGGCAAACTGTTGGCCACACCCGGTGTGGCACAAGTCGAAGGGGCTGCTGGCGGTGGGCTGGTGCCCTGGGCCGGTATTGCAGGCTATGGCACGGGTGAAGAAATCAGTACAGCAGGCTTTTGTACTCGAGTGGATGTAGACGACTTCCGGCTGGACAGCTGCGGCGTACAACTGAGCTTTTTTAATCGTGTGGAACTGTCTTTTGCCCAGCAACATTTCGATGTTCGACCGCTTGAAACAACGCTAAAACAAGACATCAGCGGTATCAAGATTCGTCTACTGGGGGATTTGGTGTATAGCCCTTACCCACAGGTTTCCTTAGGGGCTCAGCACAAACGCCTAAAAACACCCGCTATTGCCTCAGCCTTAGGGGCACAAAACACTACAGGCACTGATGTGTATCTGGCGGCCAGCAAATTGCATTTAGGCGCGGCGGCTGGTTATTCGCTGCTGTGGAATCTAACCGCCCGGTACACCGACGCCAATGAAATGGGGTTACTGGGCTTTGGTAGCGCTAATCATTCAGCCAACGTGCAACTGGAAGCTTCTGCCGCGGTTTTGTTGAATCCCTCTTGGGCCATAGGGGTGGAGTATCGTCAAAAACCTGATCAGCTCCACTTAAAAGAAGACGATTGGTACGATGGCTTTGTGGCTTGGTTTCCCAACAAACACCTGAGTGTTACCGCCGCCTA
>CBFHKY010000007.1:2639-3848 GCA_965656525.1 Pseudomaricurvus sp.
ATTGCTGCCATTGACAACCAAACCGGCTGGTACCTCTCTCTGGTAGGGTATTACTGATGCCAAACGCCATGATAAAAGGATTGCTTATGAACACGCAGCACCAGTCAAAAGCCTTTTTCTGCGGCCTAATCTTTTTGATAAGTACGACGCTAGCTGGCTGTGGTGTGAGCTTGCAGCTGAATCAATCGGCCAGTAGCCAACCGGTGAGCCTATACCAAAAAATGGGTGGCGAGGCCGCCCTCAATCAGCTGGTAGATCAATTTATGCTGGGAATTGCTCGCGACCCTGACATTCTGCCGTATTTTGCCAAAACGAATGTCACCCACTTTCGCGAAAGCTTTATCACCCATTTGTGCGCGCTCAGTGACGGCCCCTGTGTGTATGAAGGGGATTCTATGTACGATATTCATGCGGGTATGAACATCACCGAGGCGGATTTCAACCGCGTGGTGGAAATTCTTATTACAGCTATGGAAAACGTAGGCATTGCTTACCGCCTGCAAAATCAACTACTTGCACGCATGGCCCCTCTTCGCGACAGTATCATTCATATCTAATATCGCACTTATCCAACCTATTAAGGTTTGTTTAAGCTTTTAGGCACACAATGTGGCGCATGCCTTAACCACACTTTGTGTATGGGTATGCGTTAATAGATCAATATCCCTTATTCAGGAGGTGATACAACATGGCAATATGGGAAACTCTTGTAGGCTGGGTGGACAGTAATAACCCCGTCATTAACTGGCTGATTCTGTTTTTAGCGGCAGGCTTTATTGCTAACGTGTGTGGCAGTTTTTTGAAGGCCAGAAAAATTCAGCCACAGGGTATTAACTGGAAAGTGTTCCGTCACGAAATTTTCTTTGCGGTGATTACCCTAATGATTTCTGGTGCGGTACTGGGGTGGCTATCGAGAACTCTGGTGGATCATGGCTTTATCACGTTTAATCAAGAACCTGCTGCTTGGTGGGTCATTGCGCTTGAATTTGCGTTTTACTTTTTTGCCTTTGATACCTATTTTTATTGGCTACATCGGTTAATGCACATTGAGCCTTTTTACCGTTTGATTCACAAAGTACATCACCGCTCCATGAAGCCAAACTTGCTGACGACGCTATCGGTGAGCCCTCAGGAATCTATTATCAATGGTGGCTTTATTTCCATCATGACCGCCACCTTTACTCTGCATGAAGCTACTATGGCGTACGT
>CBFHKY010000007.1:3941-11837 GCA_965656525.1 Pseudomaricurvus sp.
CCCTCAGGAATCTATTATCAATGGTGGCTTTATTTCCATCATGACCGCCACCTTTACTCTGCATGAAGCTACTATGGCGTACGTGTTCCCTACCGCTATTCTAATGGGGCTGTACGTACATTCGGGTTATGAGTTTTTACCTCGCTGGTGGAACAAATCCTGGCTGACAAAGTGGTTTATCACCGCCACCTTTCACGACCAACACCATCGCTTTTTTAAAGGCAACTACGGTGGCTTCACCCCTATTTGGGATTTCATTTGCGGTACGGTTCGACCCACCTACTTACGCGATTTTGAAAGAATTACGTCACGTAGAATTCAAAAAACAGATCCCGCCGTGGCCGGTGAAACGTCGTAATTTGTATGTAGAGTAACGTTAGGATATCGAAGCTAGGCTCACAGCAGGAGCTGCATCGGTCAGACTTGAAGATTGATCTAGAAAGGCGTGACGTTAGGTGCTAGCACCTAACGTCACGGTATTGCAGTATCTACAGAACACTCAGTGGGCGGCGGCTTCTTGTTTCTTTTCTAGCTCGCGGTAGTAGTCAGACAGTACCTTAAAGGCGAGCTTTTTCTTACCGGTTTCAGACACCAAGCCTTTGCGGTTATAGGTGTCTTGGATCCCGTTAAGCTCACGCAGGTGTGAACGAAAATCTTGCAGTACCCAAGGTGACACCCCTTTTACCATTGGGCTCTTTTCCAGCATATTCAGCTGTGCCTTATACACTTTAGCTTGGTATTCTTCTGACCACATCAGAGCGTCTTTCGAACGTAACCCTTGCTTGGCTCCAGCACCAAACTCAGAAATAATCATGGGCTTATTAAACGCATTACTAAAACGAATCTTTGGCATAATACCCATCATCGCTTCACGAACAAGTCCTTCATCCAGCCCCAACTTAGCGGCCATGCGCGAGTAATACCAACCGAAGTATTGGTTGTAGCCCACAATATCCACGACTTCACCAAGCTTGTCATGATTCACAATATTCATCACTTCAGGCAACGCTTGGTCGCTTGAATCTGCACTGCCACCACTTTTTTTCGCCATCGCTTTGGCGGTATAAACCAAGCGTTGTTTCAGTGCGGGGTCTAAATCCGGCATCGATAACATGTAGGCAAACAGATACTTACCTACGTCTTTGAATTCTTCTTGAACATCACCGATCAATGCTGAAGCAATAGGCCGGCCGCTTTCATCCAGAGATCGAGCCAAGGTGGCCAGCTCTGTCAAAAAATCCAATCGCGCTTGGGTTTGTGGAAAACTTTCGTTCGATACAGACCAAAACACGACCGATGCTCGGTTCATATCACGAACAACATTTTCACTTACCTGGGCTTTCGCTTTGGCTAGAGTGTCGGGGTTTGTCCAGTCGATCATCGATACGATTGGCACTTCACTCCAGAGCATCAAACCCATTTCATCGGCCAGTTTCACCGTGTGTTCATTATGTGTGTAATGCGCCAAACGGACATAGTTAGCATTCAGTTCTTTCACTAATTTGAACTGCGCTTTTACATCTTTACGACTGGTCGAAATACCTGGGTGACGAATGGTTTCCTGATGCATACTGATACCGCGTATGTTCATCGGCTTACCATTCAACAAGATTTCCGTGCCTTTTGTAGTAACGGTACGAAAACCAATACGGTCTTCTATCACCTTGCTCGCCAGCGACAGCTCAACGTCGTACAGTTTGGGCGATTTGGGGGACCACAATTCCAGCTTTTTGGCGTTGGTCAAAAACTCAGCTCGACCTGCCGCATTCGTGGTTGCGGTTAAGTTCACATCCGCGCCTTCGATGTCGAGTTCTACTTGGCGATTGGCGACATTGTCACCCTCCAGCTGAACCCAGCCTTTGATTTCACGACTGTCTAAGTCGTTCAAGTACACATGGTATTGAGAAATGAACGTTGCGCTTTCGGTAATGATGCCTACATCGCCAATCAAACCACCGTACTTCCAAAAGTCTGAGGTACGCATAGTCGGGATCGTGGAATCGTCTAAGTGGGCATCCACACGAACAATCAGAGTGTTGGTACCCTCTTTGATAAAGTCGGTGATGTCAAAGTTAAATGAGGTATAGCCCCCAACATGACGTCCGACCAACTTATCATTCACAAACAAATCTGTGGTGTAATTGGCACCCCCAAAATGCATGAAATAACGTTTATCGTTCTCTGGGGCCATGTCTACTTGTTTATGATACAAAATCCGGCTGCGGTAACGATCCAGCTCTGGTCGCTGACTGTTCCAGTCCCCGGGTACAGTCAGCTGATTACTGCTGTCGAAACTGCGCTCGATTAAACGCATTCCAGTCTGCGGATAAACACCACCTTCATCGAGGTAATCATGCTTCGTGATGACATTCCAACCTAAACCGGACTCATCAATGGTGATGTTCCACTTTCCGTTTAAGGATTGATAATCCCGTGCGCTGGCATTCACCAGTAAAGGACTCACAGTCGGGTACACCATGCCTGCCGGTTCACCATTAAAGAAAGACATCGGGCTTTCTTTATCTTCCTCTTTTTTAGCGGATTCAGCCGCCATCGAAAAAGGCGTGAGCGCCATTGCGAACCATGCAGCAAGCCATAGAACGGCATTCAGGCGTGCACCTTTAAATCGGTGTCTCATCATAATTATTCCTCTGAGGAAGTCGCAACGAACACAGAGCGCATTCGTTTTATTCGGTGAATTCAACATGGCTATTTATAACAGCCGCTTACCATAATGTTGATATTGGTCTGACCACTAGACCAATATAAGAAAGTGGTGCCAGTGAGTCAATGCGTGAGCACGCCGTTCAACACACACCCAATAAAACCTTACACATCTTTTCAAGATTCTGACGAAGACTGCAGATCAGCCGCGCTTATCCCGTAATAAAACAGGCAATATGGGAGGTTAAACAGACAAATTACCTGGTCACAAGCATCAGCGATCAAGCTAAAGCTATCACGTTCAATGGGGAGCGAAAGCTTAAAAAGATACGTCCACTGAGGTTCAATGTGTTTTTCATGAAAAGAAGCGGTAAAGAAAGATTAACCTGCTCTTGGTGATGCGCTGCTTATCGCTATTGAAGGCACTTATCAATCCGGTAATCGATAAGCACTCAAGCGGGTTTTGATGCTTCTAGCCTCAATGGCAGGTCTGTCAGCATAAGGTTGGAGGACGCGATGGCAATGCAGGGCAGAATGACACCTGCATCGATGTCTTTCTGCCACAACCCGTGTGGATACCGCGAACCGTAAGTGATTTCACCTTCTACCAGCTGGCAACGACAGATTCCACAGGCACCGTTTCGGCACGCTTTACGCACTGGCAGCTCAAGCTGATGCATGGCTTCCAACAGCGAGGTCTGATTATCCACATGAAAGTGGATATCAGCAGCCTCACTTTCGTTTGGAGCTTTAACGCAAACGAGGTAGGAGGTATCGCGGGAAGGGTTCGTCACTTACTTGCGAATACCTTCGATGTGAAGCTCCATTTGCACAACGGTGGAGGCTGGCCCTAAACGCTCAGGGATACCGAAATCCTTCAAACGCAAGTCTGTGGTACCTGAAAAGCCAACCCGATAACCGCCCCAAGGGTCTTTACCTTCACCGACTTTTTCCGCGTCGATCTCGATAGATTTGGTCACACCATGAAGCGTGAGGTCGCCGTTTACCAGCAACTGACCGTCACCCAGATCTTCTACTGAAGTACTGGTAAAGGTGGCGGTGCCAAACTTACCTGCATCGATAAAATCATCGCTTTTTAGATGCTTATCGCGCTCGGCATGATTGGAGTCGAGGCTGGTGGTGTCTACGGTGACCGAAATTTCAGACGCTTCGGGCTGCTCGGCATCGTAGCTAAAAGAGCCACTGAACTGATTGAAGCGCCCCAGCAACATGGAATACCCCAGGTGCGGAATTTTAAAATTGATTGAAGCATGACCACCTTTGGTATCAATCACGTAGTCGTCTGCCAGCGCTTGGCAAGATAATACAATAGCGAGAGCCGCCGCCCAATATTTCATCATAACAACCTCTTTTTTATATTCATGATTAAGTTAAGTTATCTTTCACAGCATTCTTTTTAACGTGTCGTCTTTATCGATCAGATGGTGCTTAATGGCCGCCAGCCCATGCAGTAGAGCCATACCGATCAGACCAAACGCCAACCACTCGTGAATGTCACCGGCTATGTCTTCTTGATCGGGTACAAACTCACCCAAGGAAGGCACAGAGAACCAGCTAAAAACATCGACAGCACGGCCATCCGCGGTAGACATCAAATACCCACTCAGGCCAACGGCAAACACCAATCCATAAATCAATATATGCACACCTTTGGCCAACTGAACTTCAGCCCTTGAATGAGTCACCAACGGTTTGGGTTTACCCATCCAGTGCACAGCGAGTACGCGTACCAACATGACGAGCATCAAACAAATACCAATGCTGCGGTGCAAATCAGGACCTTTGCGATACCAATCATGGTAGTAGCTCAGGCTAGTCATCCATAAACCCAAAGCAAACAAACCAATAACGGTAAGCGCGACGACCCAATGCACAGCTTTGTTGATACGCCCATATTGAACGCTGGTGTTACGCCACATAAGAAAACCCTAAAAATAAAATAACCGTGACTTGATTACGATGGGCCACTGCAACATCAGCTACCCATCCCTTGATCATACTCAAGAACGTTGGCGGTAAGCAGCGCCGTTAACTGATCACTGTTATCAAAATATCTGAACAATGATCAATGAATAAGCTGCCCATCCTCAACCCGTAACGCTAAACCTATGAACAATTACAGCGAGTTATCTGCAAAGGCTCTTGCCCTAGACACTAAAGAGGTCTATTTTTAGTAGCTGTGGTCGACGGTCGTGAATTCGCAAAACAGAGTTCGCACAACCAATGCCGTTTATTACCACATGACCGTTTTTGCTTACCCCAAACATGTATCCCGACGTCACCAGCAGTGGTAACACCAGTGTTGTTCAGTGATATTATTGAATCATTAAGGGATTAACAACGCACAACTGAGCTTCTACGCAACTGTGGCCATGATTAAGACCGTAAAAACCAAACAACAGATTCGCTCAGAGATTGATTCTCAGATTGAGTCTTTTCTGAATCACGGGGGGGAAGTTAGTACCTACCAAGCCGGTGAAAGTGGTCGCACGGTCAACGAACCGCTACCTAAAACGCCCCACATCGAGAACACCCAGTCCAGCCAAAGTCGCACGCCGGTAATGTCAGAAATCCAGGCCATTGAAGCGCGACGCAAAAGCAAGGCCGCAAAAGAACAAGATAAACCGAGACATTCTTCCAAAAGAGAGAAAAAAGTCCTTCTCACTGATGATTTTGGAGAGCCGCTGCGCTGGATTTCAGAGTAGCAACCTATTATCAATGGTCTCGACGACTTCTTGTAACAAGACTTCCAGCGTCTTAGCCAATTGGGACACCTCAAGCCAATCTTCAGCAATCACTGACTTACCCTCCAGAGATTCACTTAAGGCGGCCAGTTCTAGAGCTCCTATCGCCCGAGAAGAAGACTTTAGTTTGTGCGCCAGAGAACGAACACCGTGTATATTTTTAGCGGACAGAGCCGAGCTCAATTCTTGAGCATAAGGTGCAGCACTGAGTTTAAATTCTGCCAATATGTCATTGATCAAATCTTGATCATCGCCAAACATGGTTTCCAATACCGACAAATCCAACACCGATGGTGCCAACTCGTTTCTCCTACACATTCAGATCGTACTCTCTCATTCCACACAAGCATAGAAGACTCATGATGATTTAACTCTATATTCAAATTTAGTGTACCCCCCCATAAAGCACAACTGTACTCACGTTTAAAACGCGTTATAGTATTACGAGAATAAAAAGCGAGGCGTTAATCTTCTATCGATCCTGTCCTCTTAGATGCTGCCCTCTTACTGCTAACGAATTCATGATTAGGCTTAAAAGGTTAATAAAGGTCATCGACTGGATAAATCAGAGACTATCGCCAATAATAAGTTAGATACCATTGAACTCATTAGGACATGCCTCTTGACCCACATCGAACTCGACCAACTTTCCTGTTTAGTGGTAGACGATGATCCTTTCATGCTTACCACTATTGGCAAAATACTAGAGTCCATCGGTGTTGGCTCGGTAATGAAAACAGACAATGCAACAGACGCATTACGGCACTTAGCGAACCGCAGTAACCACATTGACATCGTAATTTCGGATCTGAATATGCCCCACATGGACGGCATTCAATTGCTGCGCCATTTTGGCAATTTAGGTAGCACCTTTGGTATTGTTTTGATCAGTGGAGAAGACCCACGCTTGCTGGAGTCGGTAAAGAGCTTAGGTGAACAGCAGAAACTGTCTATTCTCGGTACGCTGAGCAAGCCCGTGAGTCGTCAAGACTTGTCAGATGTATTGTCAAAGTATCAACCACAACAATACGCCCCTCCATCCGGACCTGCAGCCATGGTGTTTGCGGATGAGCTTCAACAGGCCATTCTGCACGACGAGCTGGAAGTTTTCTTTCAGCCACAGGTGTCAATGGATGATGGCCGCGTGGTGGGTTTAGAAGCTCTCGCTCGCTGGAATCACGCCGAAAAAGGCTGGATTCCTCCCCCGATATTTATTGGCATTGCCGAAAAGTACAATATGATTGCTGGGGTTACGGATCGCATTTTTCAAATGAGCATCGCCGAGTGCTGCCGCTTACGCAGACTGGGTTTTGATTACACAATCTCTGTCAACTTTTCCAGTCAAGTATTTAACTCCCTCGACCTACCTGAAACCATCAGCGAAACTCTGCAAGGCAGTGACGTGGAGCCCAGCCAAGTCGTTGTTGAAGTCACCGAAAGTTCGCTAGCTCACGATATGCGTGTATCGTTGGATATTCTTACTCGCTTGCGCTTGAAGGGCTTTCATTTGTCTATTGATGATTTTGGCACCGGGTTTTCCTCGCTTGAGCAGCTCAAACAGATTCCATTTACCGAATTAAAGATTGATCGATCCTTTGTTCACCAGGCGGCGGACAATCAGGCAAGTCGCGCCATTTTAGAATCCAGTATTGAGCTGGCCAAAAAACTCAATATCACGTGTGTGGCTGAAGGGGTAGAGACAGAGGCCGACTGGAAACTGGTAAAACAGTTGGGGTGCGATGTGGTGCAGGGCTATTTTATTGCCCGCCCGATGCCATCTAGTGAATACATTAATTGGGCTAATAACTATGAACAGCGCCGCTCGTTAGTGGCAGCGCTGTAGCAAGAAAGCACTAAAGTATATCGGGCTTAACACTTAAAACCAGGCTTCTTGCATCGACATAATCGACTCGCTGCCCGCAATCACATTGGCAGATAAAGACTGCACCTGTGGCAGCTGGCGAGCAAAGTAAAAACGTGCAACCGCCAACTTAGCCGCATAGAAATCTGCATCATCACCGTTCAGCTCCGTCAGTGACACGACAGCCATTCTCGCCCACATGTAACCCAATACGGTAAGACCAAACAAGTGCAGATAATCGTTAGCCACGGAGCCAGCGATATTGGGATCTTGCTGTGCCTGTTCAATCACTGTGGTAGTAACACGCTGAAGATTTTCTAAAGCCGATACCAACGGCGCTGTAAACTCTTCCGCGCCTTTGACGGGTTCCGCTTCACTCAAAAATTCGTGAACATCGGCAACAAACAAGTTCAGATAAGCACCGCCATTGGGAATGATTTTGCGCCCGATTAAGTCCATCGCTTGAATGCCGTTGGTACCTTCGTATATCTGCGTGATGCGCACGTCTCGTACCAGCTGTTCTTGCCCCCATTCACGAATAAAACCATGCCCGCCGAAGATTTGCTGACCCAACACTGTAGATTCCAGAGCTTTGTCGGACATAAA
>CBFHKY010000007.1:11936-41311 GCA_965656525.1 Pseudomaricurvus sp.
ATGAGGCTCGGTGAGATCCATAGCACCAGACCAAACGCCAGAGTACATATTAGGCAGATACGTGTCTTTCAGTTCATCAGAGCCGTGCGCATCCAGCGCCAAACAAGCTCCAGCTGTCAGCATAGGGGCTAGCCCAAGAGACATGTTGGCGCTTTGCAGCATTTCTTCCACTTGAGCCGTCAGCATTTTGGGCATGCCCATCCCACCGTATGCCGCATTGCCACCTAACCCATTCCAGCCACCTTCGCAAAACGCTTGGTACGCCGCCGCAAAACCGCTGGGGGAACTAACCACCCCTTCATCCCAACGGCAGCCCTCTTCATCCCCTTCACGATTGAGCGGCGCGATCTCTTGCGCGATTAATTTTGCCGCTTCATCTAAGATGGCATCTGCAGTATCCGCATCGACCGTTTCCTGAAAAGCGGATAAGGATGACCACAACGCCGGAGCCTTAAAAACTTCGTTCAATACAAATCGCATGTCTCGTAAAGGAGCTTTGTAATCCGCCATTTGGATACCTCAAGGTGTATGAAAGTAAGCTGATCGAGTTTATAAGCCACTCATGGATCGTCGTTGATCCAGACCAATGGCCATCGTGAATCGGTGGAGAGTATATTGTGAGCCAATTAGACGCTTAATTAGCGAAGCAGTGAAAGCTCATAAAAAAGGCTCATAGCGTTAATGTGCCAGAGGTCATTGATAAAGTCATCGGTCTAAAGTTGCTTTACTCGGTAGCGGAGGCTTGCCTAGTAACAATTTAATTACCGCTGACATGAGCGCGCCATGATTTCTGACCGTTGCGTAAGTCACCTCCATTGGCAAGTTACACGCCGCACCCGCTAAATAAGTACGCAGCAAACACCGACTCAGATGAAGGCCAACTCAGAAATAAAAATCAACATAAATGAAGAGGGATCACCAGCCAGAGCCGAGACTTGGCTTATATAATCCTACAAGGGGGAGCATTACGCAATCTGATCGAAAAAAGAACCTATTTCAACAGGAGATGGACTAACGCCGATATCAATCAGACGGCGATTTAAGTCAATATTTGTCTGTACGAAGTCGTCTAGGCGACTGGTTCGCTCATCCTGCTCTGGATCTTCCTTGTTGCTGTTAGCATCTTGCAAACCGCCGATGGCAAGTTCGCTGGCTGAGCCAGAGGCGCTCTCAAGTGGGTCGTTAGGGGCTAGGGGGTCATTGGACGCTGTAGCGGAGGAATCACTCTCTTCTGTATTGCGATCAGCGGCCTCTTGTTGCTGAGCTTCTTGCGCCTTAATCGCAATTTCTTGAATCGCTTGCTGCTCCAACTGTGCAGCTTCGGCGGCTACACGGCGATCTTGCGGGGAAGGCTCAGCGGGTGCCAATGCCGCCCGTTGTACGATGCGTGCGTTTTGCAGGGTGGCTTCTGGGTCACCGGGTACAGCGCCATTACTGATAGGCACTTCTCCACTGACAGCGTAGCGCACACCATCTGGGCCGCGTTCATATTGATAGCTCGGCGCTCCGGACAGTTGACCACCGACTGCCGCATGAGCCTGCTCGTGGGCACGAACCTCACGGTCACGCTGTAAAAGCTGCTGAATCAGTTCCTGGTCGGCCTCCAATTGTTGTTTTTCAGCTTCGTTGCGCAGCTGCTGTTCTTTTGCTTTCTGCTCGGCTTGCTCTTCTTCTGATACCGGTTTTTCATTCACCGCAAGGTCGGAAGAATCTTCATCAGTACGAGGCCTAACCGTCGCAACAGCCGTATTAGCTTCGGCATCAACGGCCAGTTCTGCGGTTGAGGTACGGTTTAGTGCGCGCCCAGAAGAAGATAACCCTTCAACAGGCTGGAAAGGCGTACCCTGCGCTTCGATATTGGCCTCACCCACTGGTGTACGGACAATAACAGCAACCGAAAGGGCATTGACGTTATTAGAAGGCAGTGTTGGCGTGAGCATAGTTCACCTCAGGCCTTCGTATCCAGTAAGGAGCCAATGGCTTGGTCGGCTACCGATACGACCTTGGCTGAAGCATCAAATACGGTTTGCTCTACTTTGATATCAATAAGTGGCTCCACCAAGGATTGCTTTGGCTCACCAGCGCCATAGACCGACGCTGCGCCCTGTGGTGGGTTGGGCGCAGTCACAGTGGATGGAGTAACGGTTGCACCAACCTGTGCAATATCTGAGGCGGCCTGTGTCATCTGACGCTGGCTTTGCAACATTCCTTGTGCGCCTGTGTTCATCAACGCGTTTAAGGTCATTGGTTGTGCTCTCTATTCTATTGTCTGCTGGTCACTATTGCCTACTGGTCAATTTACGATCTAATAATAACAAAATTAACGCTTAAAATTCACACAATTTTGGCCCATGAGACGCATTTTAGAGATTAATCTGTCACAAAAAAGCCATTTCATATTCAAATAAATATGACAATTACTACCCAACCAGCCATCACCCTGCAGCATCATTAACGGTTCTAATCGCTGAATTAGCCATCACCGTCAGCGCCAAAATCGCCATTAAACTGAGTGATACTGGTCTATAATGCAGGTCTCAATTACGGTGCCGCATCACTCAGAAGCTCTTCTAAACTAAGATGTTTGGCGACATTTTCATTGGTGACCTGCGTCAAGTAAGGGACTTCACCAAGACAAGGCGCGCGCAGCAAGGTTTTTAAACTGTCGATGTTTTCCTCGTAGCAGCTCATGTCCGGATCCACTCTGTTGGCCACCCAGCCAGCCAAGGTGAGACCATCTCGGCGAATAGCTTCTGCGGTCAGTACCGCATGGTTCAAGCACCCCAGCTTCATTCCAACCACTAAAACGACCGGCAAGGCTAAAGATTTTGGCAGGTCTGATAGCGATTCTCGAGCGTTTAAAGGCACCCTCCATCCGCCTGCACCCTCGACGAGAAAAAAATCACTCGGCTGCATCAAAAGGCCATTACAGAACCCTGTTAAGCGACTGGCTGAAATGGATTTCCCCACTTGCTGTGCTGCAATATGAGGCGCAATGGGTGGCTCGAAAGCCACTGGGTTAACTTCACTGTAAGGAAGATCGGCGGTCATTGCCGCCTGCAGAGCCAAGGCATCACCATTGCGTAAACCGTCTTCGGTTTGCTCACAACCGGCCGCCAGCGGTTTAATCGCCACAGTGCGCAGCCCCTGCTGACGCGCTTTTTCCAATAAGCCACAAGCAATTAGCGTTTTACCAACATCGGTATCCGTACCGGCAATAAAGAATTTTTTCTTAGCCATAAATCAGAATCTCTTACTGGGGACAAGCCAGCTCTAGGTAAAATACTTCATAGGTGGCCGGCAAGTTACCATCGACTTGGCGGTATGTTTCATAAGCCTGCTTAAACGCCTGAATACGCTGCCGTCCAGTCAAACCTGCCGATTGGCCATGATTCATGTTATGAGCACCCAGCGCCTTGAGCTCGTGTGTGAGCTGTTTGAGCTCTTGATACTGCAAAATAATATCCTCGTTGTGCCAGCCGACCAGATCTAAACCCGACTGTGCGATGGCTGACTGAACGGTGGCCTCGCTGGCAAAACGGTTTACATGGGTGAACTGATCAACGGCCGTCCATGCCGCACGCAACTCAGATAAAGTACGAGGGCCTAAAGTCGCCAAATGGATACGACCACCAGGCTTAAGTATTCGCCGCAATTCACTAAACAGCTGGGGAAGGTTGCTGCACCACTGAATGGCCAGCGTAGAAAAAATGCCGTTCACCGAAGCGCTCGCCAAAGGTAAAGCTTCGGCATCACCGCACAACCACTGAAATGACCCGCCTCGTTCTGATCGACAAAACTGCAGCATGCCTTCTGACAAATCCAAGCCAATCAATTGCTGATGGGGCAGCCCAAGCTGATCACTCAGCAACGGCTCAAAATAGCCAGTGCCACAACCCAAGTCTAGCCAACACTCTGTATCTTCCGCCTGACAATCCATCTGGCGCAACAGATTATGACCAATCTCGCGCTGCAGCCCCGCGACCGAATCGTAACTGTAGGCGGCACGCCCAAAGGACTTCGCTACTTTGGTTTTATCCAGCGTGTAATGCACCTGCTCCACAAAAGCCAATAGCTTAGCCGCAACCGTGTCAGTGTGACTCCAGTGTAAAGCGTGACAGGCCTCGGCAAGCGTTGCGACTTGTTGGCGCGGATTCACTGCCTGTAGCAGCGTTGCGGCTTGTGCAGGCACCAGCGCATCGTTTTCAGCCAGTAGGTGCAGCCCCGGTTGACGCAGCTGAGCAAACGCCGCACGGTTGTCCATTGACTCTAACCAACGCAGCCCCTTTAACCATTCAGTTGGATCCGCGCCTTTCAACGATTCTGCAGACAGCACACGCAGAGTTTTGAGCATCGGTTTGGCGTTTAGGTCACCAGTCGCCATCAAACCAGCAAAACGTTTAAGAGCGACGTCTGGGTTGTTTTCAAAACCGTGGAGGAATTCAGCAAAAGTGACCAGAGACATACCCGCAGGCCAACCCTCTCGGGCGACAAAGCACAGATTGCTGGCCAAGGTGACCAACCCCATGACGCGATGCGGCAAACGCGCGGCCAATTGCGTGGCCAACATACCGCCTAAAGACCAACCCACTAAAATACAGCGTTCTGGCAGCAGCCCTGTCAGTTGCTCTAACCACAACTCTAGATCTGCCGTGGGAGCACTGCTCGCAAATCCGGGCAGCGAGACCTCCCACACGTGGTAGTGCTGGTTCAGAGTATCCCTCAGGGGCTCCCAGCTGCGCGAGTCACTGCCCCAGCCGTGTAACAACACCAAAGGCTCTGGGCACACAGGCACTTTAGCCGTGCGCTTGAACACCTCAATCATGACTGGGGAACTCAGCTATAACCCGTTGCAGACATTGCAACAGTTGCTCGATCTGCTCAAAGGTATGCACTGCGGAAAGAGTAATGCGCAAGCGAGAGGTGCCTTTCGCAACAGTGGGCGGGCGAATCGCCCCAACCCAAAAGCCGTTTTCTCGCAGAGCCGTGGCAACCGCCATCGTGCGCTCGGCCGAGCCCAGCAACAAAGGCTGAATGGCGGTTTGTGAAGGTAATAAAGACAAGCCTAACTGCTGTGCGCCATCGCGAAACTGAGCAATGAGCTGCTGTAAGTGTTCACGCCGCCAGCATTCATCGCGTAATACCTGCAGGGCTGCTCGGCTAGCGGCTGCTACCGATGCGGGCATGGCCGTGGTGTAAATATAGGGCCGTGCTTCTTGGATCAACGTTTCAATAAGAGTGTCACTACCGGCCACAAAAGCCCCGTAGGACCCAGCAGCTTTACCAAGGGTACCCATCAAAATAGGAACATCTTCTTGTGTGAGCCCAAACTGCTGCGCCACGCCAGCACCGGTCTCACCCAGCACGCCGAAGCCGTGGGCATCATCTACCATTAACCACGCATTTTGCTGCTGTGCTAAATCGGCAAGCTCTGGCAAAGGCGCTGTATCCCCATCCATACTGAATACACCATCTACCACAATCAGCTGCCGTGCCACGTCTGCACGCTGGAGCTTGCGCTGTAAATCATCCACATTATTATGCAAAAAACGCTGAAAGCGAGCCCCACTGAGCAAGCCACCGTCCAGCAAAGACGCATGATTTAACTTATCTTCAAATACGCCATCGCCCGCCCCCACCAATGCATTGATGGTACCAAGGTTCGCCATATAACCAGATGAAAACAGCAGCGCTCGGTCGCGACCAACAAAAGCCGCTAACTCTTCTTCCAAGGCATGATGTTCGTATGAGTGGCCACACACCAAATGTGAAGCACCACTGCCCACACCATAGGTGTCAACGGCTTGTTTCATGGCCATTTTAAGATGTGGATGATTGGCAAGGCCCAAGTAATCGTTGCTGCAAAAATTCAGCAATTGATCACCACCAACGAGCACATGGGCACCTTGAGCGGAGTCTAACGTGTGACGGCGGCGATACAGATTTTGGGTTTCTCTAGCAGCCAATGCTTGTGCCAGTAGCTCATCCATTGACGACATAACCGCGGCCTTCTCGTGACAGACTGGGGAAAACGCGGCTTACTTGGCCGCGTCGTAGAAGAACTGGTCGTTACGTGCCGCGTCCATAGACTGGCGCAACGCTTCTTCTTGAGTGGATTCGTCGTCTTCCACTTCGTATTTTTCGGTGTTGATGCCCAAACGGTTCAACAGCGCCATGTCTTTATTGGCTTCGGGATTCGCAGTGGTAAGCAGTTTTTCACCGTAGAAAATGGAGTTGGCACCGGCCATAAACGCCATCGCCTGCATCTGCTCGTTCATTTCTTCACGCCCAGCCGAGAGCCGCACATGGGATTTCGGCATCAAAATCCGCGCAACCGCGACGGTACGGATAAAATCAAACGGGTCTAGGTCTTCTTCTTGGGCCAGCGGTGTGCCTTCTACGCGCACCAACATATTGATGGGGACTGAATCCGGGTGCTGCGGCATGGTCGCCAATTGATGCAACAAACCTGCACGATCTTTTTGTTCTTCGCCCATACCGACAATGCCGCCGCTGCAAACCTTCATGCCAGCGGAACGAACATTGTCTAAGGTATTTAAACGATCTTGGTAGGTTCGCGTGGTGATGATGTCACCATAAAATTCGGGAGAGGTGTCCAGATTGTGGTTGTAATAATCCAATCCAGCATCGGCCAGCTCATCGGCCTGCCCTTCGTTAAGCATTCCCAGTGTCATGCAGGTTTCCAGCCCCAGAGCTTTCACCTGTTTTACCATCGAGGTCACATAAGGCATGTCTTTTTTCTTGGGCGAGCGCCAAGCGGCTCCCATACAAAATCGCGTGGCACCGCTGGCCTTGGCGGCCTTAGCTTCTTCTAAAACCTTTTCCACCTTCATCAGCTTTTCTTTTTCTAAGCCGGTGTCGTAGCGAGCACTTTGCGGGCAGTATTTGCAATCTTCTGGGCAGGCGCCCGTTTTAATGGAGCACAACGTGCTGATCTGTACTTCGTTAGGATTAAAGAACTGACGATGAAGCACTTGTGCCTGAAACATCAAGTCGTTGAACGGCAGATCAAATAACGCTTCGATTTCTTTGCGAGTCCAGTCATGACGAATCGTATCGGTTGTGGCGCTCATAATCCTCTTCACCCTGCTAAAGTTAGCATACAGTATCAGTTGCTTGCGGTAGATTACTGATTGTTTACAGTAGATCGTTCAGATAATAGGCGCCTATGATAATTGTACAGATGGCGCTGTCAACCCAAAATGGAACTCAGGGTTAACTAGTCATGGAAAGACGCCCCCTTCAGCTGTGCCAATGGTGCAGTGTTTTTTGCCACAACCACCTATGCCCTAGCTGCGAGCAAGCACTGGTAACGGATACCATCCGCTGTCAGCGATGCGCTTTGCAAATGCTTCAGCCAGCGCCCTTTTGTGGCGAGTGCTTAGCCGCCCCACCGGCATTTCAGCAAATCCTGTGTGCGGATGACCACGTTGCGCCTTTTCATGACTGGCTGAACCGTTTTAAGAGCCACGCCGATTTGGTGGCTGGAGAACTGCTAATTCAGCGGTTGCTGAGTAACATTCGTCACGTTTACCTAATTGATAATGTCGGTGACAGCGAGACTAGCAATACACTCGACTGCTCACTGCCACAGTGGCTGGTACCCACGCCCCTACATTGGTGGACACAATGGCAGCGCGGCTTCAACCAATCCGCTTGGATTGCTAAACGTCTAAGCCAACAACTGCACTTGCCCGCCCTGAATGCGCTGCAGCGCCCTATCAAAGGCAAAACGCAAAAAAGCCTAAGCAGAAAAGAACGCCAGCAGAACTTAAAGCCCGTGTTTAAGCTCAAAAAAATGCATCAAGCCGCACTGAGAGGCTCTCACGTGGCCTTGATCGATGATGTGGTCACAACCGGAGCCACCAGCCGATTATTGAGCGATTTACTGATAAAAGCCGGTGCGGCCAGAGTCGATGTCTGGTGCTTAACCCGCACACCTAAGCTAAAGCGGTAATGCGCAAGGTTGGCGATTAACGCTTGCTTAACACCATGAAAATCTTGGGGCTTTGCGATGCAAAAATGGGGTTTCTGCCTTTGCAGGAAAGCCAGTCGGCTACCGATGTAGAGGCCCGCCCAGTGGGGCCAATCAATAAACCGTTGTAATCCATAACATCAATATTAAACAACGGTGAAAACAACGTTTGATATTGCGTTTTCGAACCCAGTTTGAGCGCTCCCCATTCATTGCGATCCAACAAGCACATCAGCCAAAGCGCCACATTGTATTTATTGGGTTCAAACACAATAAATTTACCGTTGGGTTTTAACAGTCGAAACGCTTCTTTGCAGAGTGCGACTGGGTCTTCGGCATGATGCACAACATCCACCATTTGAATAACATCAAATGTTTCTGACTGAAAATCGAGATGGCAGGCATTACCGGCCTGCGCGGTGCAGTTATTTAATTGGCGATCCGCAAAGTAATGATTAGCCAACATCACCGCCTCAGCCGATAAATCCACCCCCACAACAGTGCGACTGTATTTAGCCAACAAGGACGTAAAGCCGCCCGTAGAGCAACCAATATCCAGCACCTGATCTTCAGCGCTACAGAGCGAGCGAATGTTGGCTTCGTAGTGCTTTTGAGTGGATAACGCACTGGCGATTTTCTCGGGTGAAAAGCGACTATTAGAACCCCATAGAGAACGCTCCTCTGCCCCTGTAATCAAGCGATCGTAAAATGCTGATGTATCTGAACTTTTTGGGGCTTTAAACATAACGGTTGATTGGCCTTATTTTTGGGCTTATGGGCATAACATTTTTTGAGCCTTGAGCATAACCGCAATCTATCGCTTAACCCAATAGACATTCAGTCACTGAAGAGGCATGCCGACGATTTAATACTACTCATAACACCGATAGTAGTAATGATAATACTAAGCTCAGCCACCCTTGCGAGCTGGCGAATCTATAGACCGCAACACACGGATAAGACACACTGTGTCGTTTCTCTTTTAAAACAGAGTATTCGCCTATGACACAGCTCGCATCTAAGCACCCTTACGAGGCGCTCTCTCCCGATACGGTGTTGGACGCCGTAGAAGCACTGGGGTATTTTTGTGATGGTCGAATTCTGGCGCTTAACAGTTACGAAAACCGTGTTTATCAAGTAGGACTTGAAGACACCTCTCCGCTGATTGCAAAATTCTACCGCCCAGATCGCTGGTCAGAACAGCAGATCTTAGAAGAGCACGCGTTTTGCGCGGAGCTGGTAGCGGCCGAGTTACCGATTGTCGCCCCTATGCGCGATGCCCATGCTGTCACCCTGTACCAACACCAAGGATTTTATTTTTCCTTGTTTGAGCGGCGCGGCGGCCACGCCCCAGAGCTGGATAATGGTCACAACTTAGAGGTAATGGGGCGCTTTATGGCGCGCATGCACAATATTGGCCACGAAAAAACATTCACCTCTCGCCCCGCCATCGATATTCACAGCTACGGCCACGACAGTGTGAGCTTTCTGCTGCGTGAGCAGTTTATCCCCATGGAATTGGAAACCGCTTACCGCACACTGACAGAGGATCTACTCAAGATTGTCGAGCAACGTTTTAGCGACACCCATTATGAGACGTTACGACTGCACGGCGATTGCCATATTGGCAATATTCTATGGCGTGATGATGCGCCCAATTTTGTGGATTTTGATGACTGTCGCCGCGGGCCAGCGGTACAGGATTTGTGGATGCTACTGTCTGGTGACCGCCCCCAGCAGCAGGCTCAATTGGAAAAACTGTTGCGTGGTTATCGTCAATTTTGCCCCTTTAACAGCGCCGAGTTGAATCTGATCGAGCCCCTTCGCACTCTGCGCATCATGCATTACAGCGCTTGGCTGGCGCGACGCTGGGAAGACCCGGCCTTCCCTCATAATTTTCCTTGGTTCAACAGTCAGCGTTATTGGTCGGATCACATCCTCACCTTGCGCGAACAACTTGCGGCACTACAAGAGCCACCGTTGGAAATGCCTCGACTCTAGATAAAGGTTTCACCCAGAAGGCGCGGCTGCGTCTTCTCGCGCAGAGATGAACAAGCCACCACCGCATTCGATGATTGCACCCATCATGCGTAAGGCGAGATAATAGCGTTTGATTTTTTGTTTCAGGAGTACCGCATGACTTTTCCAGACAGCCAGCTGCCAAACCCAGCCACCGATGCCATCTGGCAAGCCATTCGTCAGGAAACCGCCCATCATGCCGCCAAAGAACCGCTGCTAGCGAGCTTTTTTCATGCCACCGTACTGAACCATTCACGCTTAGAAGATGCATTAAGCTTTCATCTGGCCAACAAGTTGGATACGCCCGCCGCCTCAGCCATGCAAATACGCGAGGTCGTACAACAAGCGTTGGAGGCCGACCCCGACATCAGTGCATCAGCACGAGCTGATTTAGAAGCCACCTTAGAGCGCGATTCCGCCTGCGACAACTTATCTACCCCTTTTTTGTTCTTTAAAGGTTTCCACGCTCTGCAGGCCCACCGAGTGAGTCACTGGCTGTGGGGGCAAAATCGCACCGAGCTGGCCATGTTTTTGCAAAACCGTATTTCTGTGGTGTTTGGTGTGGATATACACCCTGCGGCCAGGGTTGGAAAAGGCATTATGTTTGATCACGCGACCGGCATCGTGATTGGTGAAACCGCCGTGGTGGAAGACAACGTGTCTATTATGCAGTCGGTCACATTGGGCGGTACCGGCAAAGTCAGCGGCGATCGCCACCCTAAAATTCGCGCAGGAGTGATGATTGGCCCCGGCGCAAAAATCTTAGGCAATATTGAAATTGGTCGCGGCGCAAAAGTTTGTGCCGGTAGTGTGGTATTAAAACCTGTACCTGAACACACAGTGGTTGCTGGCGTTCCGGCTAAAGAAGTAGGCCACGTAGACGACGACCCTTCACGAGTAATGAATCAGGGAATTTGAGTGACGCAATAGTGGCCACGCTGTCACCGGCTCAATCACACACGCTCAAAAGGAAACGCCAGAAGTTCACGAATGTCACTGCAACCCATCACCAGCATCAGCAGGCGGTCCACCCCCAGAGCCACGCCCGCGCAGTCTGGCAGGCCGGACTGCAGCGCGTCTAACAAATGCGTGTCCAACGGGTATTGAGGGCAATCCATAACCTGACGTTTGGCCAAATCTTGCTGTAGCCGCTGACGTTGTTCCTGCGCGTCACACAACTCCCAGTAGCCATTCGCCAACTCAACGCCCCCCACATAAGCTTCAAAACGTTTTGCTACCGTCTGCTGTTGCTCGTCCACCCCCAAGCGTGCCAAGGCTGCTTGGGATTTTGGAAAATCATACAACAGTACTAAGCCATCCCCCATGCGAGGCTCCAGCACATGACTCATCAGCAAATCCAACCAAACGTCTCGATCCCAAAATCCGCGATCATTTCCGTCCAGCTGAACATCAATATGCTGCTGCGTTAAGGTTTTTAAATGCATCACGCTGGCTGTGTGCGGATTCACCTTCAGCTCGCGCTCGAACAACTCTTGATAGCTCAGTTTTTCTACCCGAGATAAGTCAAGGCAACTGCCAATCAGTGTAGCGACCTCATCCATCAATTCTTGCTCTGTCCACCCCAGTCGATACCACTCCAGCATAGTGAACTCAGGGTTGTGTTTACGACCCGCCTCACCATTGCGAAAGGCTTTACCTAAGCTGTACACATTGCCACTGCCCGACGCCAGCAAACGCTTGAGAAAGCATTCCGGTGAGGATTGTAAGTACAGAGTCTCACCGCTGGCAAAGGTCATCATACTGTCGATATGCGGGTCGCTAGCGGCCGTACGTGCCAATACAGGCACATCCACCTCCATAACACCACGCTCTTCAAAAAACAGGCGCAAAAAGCGGTACAACTGAGCTCTCTGGCTCAAGGCATCCTGACTGGCGCTGGATTTCCATTCTGGCATGAGGGCAACCGACTGGGTTATTGAGTACAAGGCACTCCGACTTGAGTAGTCGGAGTCATAAGGCGAGCAACCTTCACGGAAAGCCCCGATGTCGCTCAACCCATTGATTAGAACTGAGAGTAAGGTGTTTTATCTTAAGAATCTTTGGCTCGGCTCAGGTAATCACCGCTGCGCGTATCCACACGAATTACTTCACCTTCTGACAAAAACAAAGGCACTTTGACAACCGCGCCCGTAGACAACTTAGCCGGCTTCGTACCACCGTTAGCCGTATCACCTTTCAAACCGGGATCGGTTTCAACAATTTCCAGTTCAACATGGTTTGGGGGCGTAACGGCCAAAGGCGAACCATTGTATAAAGTCACGACCACTGTATCTTGTTCTTTCAACCATTTAGCGTTGTCACCAACCGCTTTCGCATCAGCTTGGTACTGCTCAAAAGTTTGCGAATCCATAAAATGCCAGAACTCACCATCGGTGTATAAATACTCCAAGTCCTGATCCATCACATCCGCACCTTCCAGCGACTCGCCAGATTTGAATGTACGTTCCCAGACTCGACCGCTGTTAAGGTTACGCAACTTCACGCGATTAAACGCTTGCCCTTTGCCAGGCTTTACAAATTCATTATCTAGAATTGCACAAGGCTCGCCATCAAGCATCACTTTCATGCCGCTGCGAAATTCATTAGTGGAGTAAACTGCCATGATATGTCTCGTTAAAATGCATAATGTTAATCAACAAACAGCTCTACCGGCTTGGCCGTAGAGATTTTGCCCATTCAAAGTGGCAGACATTATAGCGCAGCCTTGCCGGGAAAATAACCAGTCAATCTTAGCGTGACCATTCACCTCCACTATGACACGGCTTCACTTTTTCAGATCGCTTTCGTTTACTTCCACAAGTGCTCTAGGCAGCCACAGTGACACCGCCACCTTCATCATCGTGCGGATGGGCTTAACATGCTGGGTGTTGTTACAATACCCTTTTGCCTAAGCGATGCCGAATTCATGAGTCAGATTATTGCCACCCACTCCACCAGTCACTCTACCAGTTACTGGCAAGAGGCGATGATCCAAGCCATTCGTGACCCTCGCGAACTGCTGGAATACCTGCAATTGCCAATGAGCTTGCTACCAGCCGCAGAGGTGGCCGCTAAAGAGTTTGGTCTGCGCGTGCCGCGACCTTTTCTAGACCGCATTCGCAAAGGCGACCTTCATGACCCGCTTCTTCAACAAGTGCTGCCTATTAAGGCAGAACTGAACATAGCAGAGGGGTTTAGCGTAGACCCACTGGGTGAGCAGAACAGCAACCCAAAGCAGGGGTTAGTTCATAAATACCATGGCCGTGCACTGCTGATCGTTGCACCACATTGCGCCGTGAATTGTCGCTACTGCTTTCGTCGACACTTCCCTTATCAGGACAACAACCCCAGCCGAGCCCAGTGGCAAGAAACACTCGATTATTTGCGGCAGGATACCAGCTTGAGCGAAGTGATCTTCAGTGGCGGTGATCCTATGGCGGCCAACGACCGACAGCTACAGTGGCTCGTGGATGAAATCAGCGCTATGCAACACATTCGCCGCCTGCGTGTACACACCCGTTTGCCCGTTGTGATACCGCAACGCATCACTGAAGAAGCTATCGCGTGGTTAAGCAGCTCTCGACTGCAAACCACAGTCGTTCTACACGCCAACCACGCAAACGAACTGGACGACAAGGTTGCCCACAGTGTTGCCCTGCTGCGCCGCGCGGGTATTATCGTACTGAACCAAGCTGTATTGCTTAAAAATATCAACGAAACATTACAGGCACAGATAGACCTTAGCGAACGATTATTCGAAATAGGCGTCTTACCTTATTATCTGCATTTATTAGATCCGGTACAGGGTGCGGCCCACTTTGCTATAGTTGATAGTGAAGCTATCGCGTTACACAAAGCGATGCAGGCCTCCCTTCCGGGCTATTTGGTCCCGAGGTTGGCGCGAGAGGAAACCGGTGAAAGCCAGAAAACATTGATGCTATAACGCCAAAGCTGCTGCTCAGTTCACAGGCACGCAGCCTTTTTACTGAGAGAATGGATCAGTCTGTACCTGACCGCTCGAAATAAAAAAGGAATGTCCACAGCGAAATCATGGCGAATACCCAACACTTAAAAAGCTTGGCTGAGCGTCTTAAATTGCCCCACACGGATTTGGCGACACTGCAATTTTGTGGCGATAACAAACCGTCTGCGATTCAGCAGTGGATTAACCGCCTGCCGGTCACAAAACCTCTAAATACCAGCATTTTGCTGTATCAGGCCCTGCCCGAAGTTTGCCGTATACAAACCACTCCTGAACAGCGCATGGACATCCTAGAGTTGCTGCGCCCTTATGTGCAGCAGTGCATCGACAGCCTTGCCGCTAAATTTTTAGACCGACCGCTGACGCTACCAGAAGACGCTATGAAAACAGCGGCCATCGCCCAAGCGTTACAAAAACACGTTAGCAATGGTTATTGCCAAGTTGTGGTAAAGCTGATTGACGAGTGGCACACGGCGACTTTTGATCAAACACGGCAAGAGCTGCTGGGGCTGGCCTTACACCGAGCCATGAGCAGCATGGGGCAGCAATACCTGCGCAATTCACAACTGTACTCTTCGGCGCCTAGTGGCCTTTGGTTTGAGCTGAACCTGCTCTACCAAATTGCTGAAGGGGCCAGCCGCTTAAAACAGCGGTGCCCGGATTTATTGCTGACCAGTAAATATCGCACCACAGTACAACAAGCGTATATGCGTATCTTGTTGTTGGCGATCGCCAGTCCTAATCAAATGCAGCAACACGAAATCAAACGCCTGTACGACGCACTGGAAGAGCTGTCCGACCTTACCCGCTTGCACCCCACGAAAAAAGACGAACCGAGCGAACTATTTGCTATCGATGTCGATAACGCACACCCGCCGACTTATCGTCGGCGATGGCGCAACAACCCAGCCACTCTTCGAGTGATCAAATTAAGCGCCATTGTCAGCCTGCTGGAAGACAGCACCAAAGCAAAAGACAGTAACGACAACAGTAAGCCCGCACTGGCGGCGGCGCTCACGCCGCGCATCACGGCATATTTACTGCAAAAATGGCGTCAAGAACAAATACGTCAGGAACAAAGGGCCAATAGCAATAACGATGTAGAGATGGTGGTCGGCCTAACCTTGGTTCATTTCCACCTAGCCAATAAGTGTCGCTTCGATCAGTTCTTAAGCGATTGCGGTGAAGCCCAAGTGCGCAAGAATACTTTTCTGTCAGCCGATATGAATACGGATTTAGACCCATGGGCTGATGCTCATGACGCCGAAAAGCTCAACCGCAGCGCAGAAGACCTGCAGATAAACTATAAAAACGCCCAACAGACCGACACACCGCAAGACCAACCAGAGCGTTTTGGGGTTTACACCGCCAGCACCGTCGACAACAGCCCTTCAGGCTATTGCTTAGAGTGGGAAGCAAGCGACACACCACCGCAACTCAAAGCCGGAGAGATCATTGCCTTACGTACCCCTGGGCAACTCGTGTGGAAGATCGGTGTCATTCGCTGGATGAAACGACACTCAAACGCCTCTCAAATAGGTATACAGCTGATTGCCGAACATACCAGCGCCATCGCCGCACGCCAACGCTTAAAAACGGGCAAAAATAATGTGTTTATGCGCTCTTTTATCAGTCAAAGCACTTTGATTAAACCGAATACTCCAGCCATCATTACCGCAGCTGTGCCCTTCAAGCTACAAGATAAAGTGCTGGCTGCACACCCAGAACAATCCGCACATCTTCAGCTCAATGGAGTTTTGCTCAGTACATCCAGCATCAATGTTTTTACCTATCAGCCCACTGACGATTCAGGCCCTACCGGTGACTGGGAAACCATTTACGCCGACGGCCTGTGGGGGCATGAATAAGCCGCCAACGGAAAAGGCGCCAAGCCGAACACTCAAGTCTGTGGACAAGTTCACACAATGAAACACCATTCACCTTATCCAGCATTGAATGTTATCCTACCTCAATCAATTGTGTTCCGTTACAGGATACAATGTTGAAAGCGACGCCTACTTACGACGTGGCAACACTACGGAGCCTAGACACAAGGGAAACGCTGCAACGATGAAAAGATCAATCTTTTCCGTACTCCGGCCAATAAAATTTCTGCCGTGCACACCCCGGAATAAAACAGACAAATACACCTCATAACAACACGCTGACACACTGCTCACACTCGATGCCTCAACCAACACAGTTTGATTTGATTTATGAATGCTAACGACACTATTCGCTTACTGGTTCTAAATGATGCGCGAGCAGAAGTAGAACGCATGATTAGCATGCTAAATAACGCTGGCCACCCTACTCGATCGCAACACGTGGAAAGTGTCGAAGCGCTGACCAAGTTACTGCAAGACAACACCTGGGATCTTCTGCTAGCTCAAGACAACTGCAAGCAAGTGCCACCCAACGAAGCTATCCGCCAAATTCGCCGCTTAAATAAAGATGTCCCAGTGGTGCTGATTACAGACGAAGACGGCAACCAAGTTGTCGTCAATGGTTTGAAGCTGGGCGCCAACGATGTTGTCCGTTTAGATGAAGATCAGCATTTGTTGTTGGTCATTCAGCGTGAGCTGACCAACCGTCGCCAACGTCAACAACGCCGCTTAGCCGATCAAAAATTGCGTACCGCCGAACGTCGCAGCCAGCAATTACTCGACAGCTCCAAAGATGCGATTGCCTTTGTTCAAGATGGTATGTACCTATACGCCAATCAATCTTACGCCGAGCGTTTTGGCCACGATGACCGTGATGAAATTGAATGCATGCCCATTATCGACATGGTATCTGATGACGACCAAGGACCGGTTAAGCAATTTCTTAAAGACTTCACCCTAAAAGGTGAAGAAGTTGTTGAATCTTCGCAATTCACTTTCAACGCCATTTTGGGTGACGGTCAAGAGGCGCCCATCACCGTGGATTTCTCCAGCGCCGTGTACGACGAAGAGCCTTGTATTCAGTTTTTTATCCCCGCCCAGCAACACAGTGCCGATAACGAACTCTTGCAAGCCGAACTGCAAAAAATGAAGCACCTAGATCAAGTGACTGGACTCTATAACCGTCCATCACTGGTGGAGCGCTTGGAGCATGTGGTATCAGACGCTGTCAGCAATCAAACATCAGCCTGCTTACTGTATATTGAACTGGATAATTACTTCGAACACATTCAGCCACTGATGGGGGTTGCCGCTACCGACAATGTACTGCGAGATCTCGCGACCCTGCTGCAACCCTTTGCCGACCCCAAAGACACTTTAGCGCGCCTCAGTGATGACGCCTTTGCACTCTTAACTCCGAGCCTAAAAGCCGACAGCGGATTAGAGAAAGCGAAGGCAATCTGTAAGGCTCTCGAAAATCATATTATTGATGTGGAGGGTAAAACGGCCCAATCCACTTGTACCGTTGGCCTGTCCTACATCAATGAGGCATCGCCCAGTGCCGACGAATGCATGGAACAGGCAATGCGCGCTATTCATGATTTTCGTACCGAAAATAGCAACAAAGGAAACGGGGCGAAGCTGTTTGAGCCCGAAATCAGTGAAGATGATCAATTAGTAGCCGATGATAACCACAGTATTGAATTAGCGCTTAAAAACAACCGCTTTAAATTGCTTTTTCAGCCCATTATTAGCCTTCGTGGGGCTGAAGATGAATTGTACGAAGTGCTTTTGCGCTTAGTGGACGAACATGATGAGCTATTGTCCCCTAGCAAATTTATGTCCACCGCGTCAGAAACCGGCGCGATGACCAAAATTGATCGCTGGGTGATTTTAGAAACCATCAAAGCCTTGGCGGAACACAGAAGCCACGGGCACAATACTCGCGCACTGGTGAACTTGAGTAAAGATTCACTGTGTGACAGCAGTCTTGCACCGTGGTTAGAGGTCGCCTTTAAAGCCGCCAAATTAACACCGAGCGCTCTGATTTTTCAGGTGGACGAAATGAACGTCACCCAGCACCTCAACAACGCAAAAACTTTCTTTTCGGCTCTTAACCAAATGCAGGCAAAAACATCGATTTCCAACTTTGGCTGCTCTCTCAACCCGTTTTTAACCCTTGAACACGCGCCCTCCGACTACGTCAAAATCAACGGCTCATTTACCCAAGACATTCAGCACAATAATGAGAGCCCAGATACCTTAAAAGCACTGATCAAGCAGTTGCTCGAAGCGGACAAAATCACTGTGGTGCCGTTTGTGGAAAACTCAAATGTTTTGGCCGCTTTGTGGCAAACGGGTGTGCACTACATTCAAGGACATTACCTACAAGCACCCGCTAAATCGATGGATTATGATTTCAACATGGAAGGCTAGAGTTACTCGTCCTCAAAAAAGCTGTTGAGCACACACAAAAAGCCCGCTATGTGCGGGCTTTTTGTGCTTAGAATAGCGTGCAGGTGGATCTTATAAGTGATCGCGGTCGCGAAAGCCAATCAGATACAAAATACCATCTAAACCTAAATTGGAAATGGATTGTTTCGCCGAAGCTTTCACCAGTGGTTTCGCACGAAATGCAATGCCAAGCCCGGCGATGCTAAGCATGGGCAAATCGTTAGCACCATCACCCACAGCAATCACCTGCTCCAAGGATAAGCCTTCTTTGTCGGCCAGCTCCTTAAGCAGCTCGGCTTTACGAGCACCATCAACCACCACACCCGACACTCGCCCTGTGACTTTGCCGTTTTCTACTTCAAGTTCGTTTGCGTAAACATAATCAATGCCTAACTTTTCTTGCAGGTAGCGACCAAAATAATTAAAGCCACCTGACAGAATCGCGGTTTTATAACCCAGTTGTTTGAGCGTCGTTAACAGCTTTTCAGCACCCTCTGTAACCGGCAGCTGTTTGGCGATATCCGCCAACACAGATTCATCTAGGCCTTTCAGCAAGGCCATTCGACGGGCAAAACTCTCTTTAAAATCCAGCTCGCCACGCATGGCGGCTTCGGTAATTTCAGCCACTTGCTCACCCACGCCAGCCGCCTTTGCCAGCTCATCGATAACCTCTGCTTCAATCAGAGTAGAATCCATATCAAAGCACACCAAGCGGCGGTTGCGCCGATAGACATTGTCTTCTTGAAACGCAATATCCACATCCAACCGAGTAGACAATTCCATAAACGCTGAGCGCAACTCAGACAGATCATCCGGGGTACCACGTGCCGAGAACTCTACACACGCTTTGGTTTTATCGCTGTCTGTATCAAGCTCGACACGCCCTGAGAGACGATTGATATTGTCGATATTCAAATTGTGGGAGGCCGCGACAGCGGTGACTTCAGCAATTTGCTCGGCCGTAATACGCCGCGCTAACAACGTCACAATATGGCGATCCTTGCCTTGCTGACTCACCCAGTGGCAATAGCTCTCTTCCGTAATAGGCTGAAAGCGCACCTGCATCTGCAGCTCATGCGCTTTGAAGAGCACATCTTTAAGTACGGGTGAAAACTCAAACTCAGAGGGGATTTCAACCAGCAACCCCAAAGTCAGGTTTTCGTGAATCACCGCCTGACCAATGTCCAAAATATTGGCATGATACTGCCCCAAAATACGGGTAAGGGCAGATGTAACACCGGGCTTATCTTCACCGGACACATTAATTAGCAAAATTTCTTTCACGGAAAGTCTCAATCGATAGAAAAGCAGGAGCGCATTATAGCTTTACTCGCCCCTAAGACTAAAATACTCTGTGGCTTTAATGTCTTCATTGCAACCACTCCAGTCTTCATCTCTAATAAAACCAAGGGTTTTCAACGCTGTCCTATGCTGAAAAAGACGCTGTTTTTGCTGCCCCGTCTCGGTAAATCGCCTTTATTTGTCTGTGGCATCACCGCACTTATCTGCTTGAGCCTAAGCGCCTTTTTATTAGAACATCAACATCATCAGCGCTTAGACATACGCAGCGCTGATTACGGCCAAGCGCTTGCCAATTTTGCCGCTAAGCAAGCGACCGATGCTACTTTTAACCATGATCTGGTGAGCCTACAAGTCACGGTAAGCGACGTAGCTCGCAACCCTGACATTCTCAATGCCACTATTCATGATGTTGAAAACCAGTTGCTGGTTCAATCAGGAGCATCACCCAGCCGTGGCGACTATCAAAACCGAGATCACCGTTCATACAGCGCTCCCATTGCGTTACACGACAGTGTGGCAGGCTACGTTTCTGTCACTGTGGATCACCAAAGTTTGTATGATAACAACAACTTGCATTGGCTACTGGCTCTGCTCGCCTTAGCCGGGGCGTTGGTCATAAGTGCCGTGATCAAAATACGCCACACTGCCGATGACCCCATGGGTGATAGTGCGCCAGCGACTGCCCCACTCAGAGACAAATCACCCGAACCTATTAGTGCGACACAAACACAAGTCGGCTTGAGCTTAGTCTGTTTAAATGCCGACACACTAAAGCAACAATTGAACGGCACCATGCGCCAACAGCTCTTCGCCCAACTGGAAACACAGATTGATGGAATGGGCCCATTGTACGGCGCCAAATTGATGTACGTGTGTGAAGAAGGTCTAGAACTGCAATTTGTGGGCGACGATCTAGGCAACACCAGCTTTCGCGCCTTATGCGCCGCCGAGCTGCTGGCCAATTTGCTTCCCTCACGGCAAAGCGGTGTGGTCTTTGAGTTCAGTGGTGCCGTGTATCTGTGGGATAAAAACTTAGGCTTTCAAGGGCAGTTACAACGTGCAAGATACCGCCGCAAACTCTGGCAACTGCTCAGCGAGCAGCCCAGTGGTTGCCTGCTGTTGGACGGTCAGCAGTGTGCCACATCGCAAACTTTGCAGCGCTTACAAACCTCTGGCCAATTGCTGCAAGAACGCTGGTTCGTGGTGGATGGATTACAGCCCAGCTATCAAAGCCTGCTCGAAAAGCAGGCTCAACAGCTACAAAGCATGAGCTCGCTGTAAAACAACATTAAGAGCCAAAGTAACGCTTACGCTTGTTTGGTTTAAGACGACTTAAATCCGCCAAGAACAAACCATCAATGCAATCACTAAAATCAGGATCCACACTGAATGCCAGTAGCTGAAAGCCACCAGGCTCAAACAGTGCGGCGTACTGTTTGAATAGAACAGGCACCTTTTCACCTTGCGAGGTAAATACCTGTTGCAGATGTACAAAACCACTGTCCACATTCAAATCGCGATACTCTTCCTGCAAGCGGCAGTGAACGTCTGGCTCAATAAAGTACGGTTGTTTGGCACTGGCTAAGGCCTGTGGACAACTATAGTAGCGCTGGTAGTAGTACACCAAATGATCGATCAACGGCTTTGAAAAACGCGCACTAATCGTCACAGGGCCCATTAAATAGCGGACATCTGAATGGTGGTTTAAATAAGCACCAATGCCTTGCCACAAATAATCTAAACTTTGCTTCCCCCAATACGCTGGATTCACAAAACTGCGCCCCAGCTCCATGCCTTGCTGAAGAAAAGCATGAAAAGTGGGCTGAAAATCGAATAAAGTACTGGTGTAGAGGGCGGCTTCCTTGGCGCTACTCTCTTCCTTGCTGGCTTGCATCAAGGCCTTCATGTTGCCCAGACGATACGCGCCAACTAACGTCATATTCTCGTTATCCCACAACAGTAAGTGATCGTAGCACTGATCAAAACTGTCTAGATCTCGGCGACTGCCGGTACCCTCGCCCACCTTACGAAAGGTCAGCTCTCGCAGCCGCCCAAGCTCACGCATCATTGCTGGGCTGCTTTCATAACGTGTCAGCAATATGCGATTGCCATCACGGGTGTGCCCAAGCTCCGTCATCTGCCGACACTCTTGCAGTAAGCGCGTGCGATCTTCTGGATGAGCAATGGTTTTTTCAGTCACAAACATGGGCCGCTTGTGCTGCCCTTTACTCAGCTTGTACAGATGCTTTTTTAACCGCACGATCAGGGCTTTATCTTTTAGTGCGTCTGACTGTAAAGCCGATACACCGATCGGCTCGCCGATACGAAAGTGAATGGTCGACGATTTTTTATTAAACATTTCTTTGGCCAGCAACGCTGTACCTAAGGGTTTGAAAAGCATCGATGCACCGTAAAACAACAGCGAGTTTTTGGCATTGATGTGTATAGGCAATACTGGCGCATGAGTGCGGCGTGCCAGCTTCAAAAACCCAGGGCGCCAACGCCCATCTTTCACGCCAGACGGGCAAGCACGCGACACCTCCCCCGCGGGAAACATAATTACGGCGTGGTCGTTGTTCAGCTCATCGATAGCGGCGCGAAAGCTTCGCAGCGCACTGCCGCTGCCCATGTTGTCCACCGGCACCAACACCGGCTGCAAACCTTTAAACGCCATCAGCATATCATTGGCAATGATCTTTACGTCGGGGCGCACTTCTGTCACTAAGCGCAAAATCGCCAGGCCATCCAGCGAACCAATGGGGTGATTGGCAATAATCACCACTCGCCCATGAGCAGGGATATTGGCTTTATCGCGGTTAGAAGTACTGTAACTTAGATTGAAATAGTCCAGTACGCTGTCAATAAAAGCTATTGGATCAAGGCCTTCGTTATCCAATAGAAACTGGTTGATCTCTTGTTCGTGAGTCAACTTTCTCAGCAGAGAAAACGTGGATTTTTTAATCACATCTGGCTGCATCCCAAAGGATGGGAATTTATCGCATACCGCTTGTTCGACATTAATCATGGTCATCGAAACTCAAAAAAACTAGGATTGAATGCGACTAAATTACTTCGATTCTGTGACAGAGCTGTGATAACAACATGACAGAGATGTGACAAACGTACAGAAAAAAACACAGACGAGGGTAAACGCATGAATGCATTGACTGGTGACGAAATACCGCCAGCCTGCAGGGCTAGGGCCAGAGACACGATTCCGCTACAATGAAGCAAATGTCGGGTATCACACGACCAGTAAACAACACTTTTACCGATAACAAGAATTAAGGATCCCTTATGCAGCTGCCTAAAAGCGTGCGTATCGTAGAGGTTGGCCCTCGCGACGGTTTGCAAAACGAAAAACAGCCGATTGCTTCAGAGCATAAAATTGAGCTGGTCAATGATTTGGCAGATGCCGGTCTTACTGTGATCGAAGCCGGCAGTTTTGTGAACCCTAAATGGGTGCCGCAAATGGCGGGTAGCGATGATATCTTCAAACACATAACGCGCCATCCAGGTGTCACTTATGCTGCTCTGATCCCAAACCTGCAAGGGTTTGAACGAGCTCTGGAAGCTGGTGCAACCGAAATGGCGGTGTTTGCCGCCGCCTCAGAAGGCTTCAGCCAAAAAAACATTAACTGCTCCATTGCCGAAAGCTTGAAACGCTTTGAGCCGGTAATGGAAAGAGCACAAGCCTTAAATATTCCCGTACGCACGTACGTTTCCTGCGCAGTGGGCTGCCCCTATGACGGCGATATTGCCCCAGAAAAAGTAGCGGAAGTTTCCAAAACGCTCTTCGATATGGGCTGTTACGAGATTTCTCTTGGCGACACCATTGGTGTGGGTACTCCAAATACAGTAAAGCGTGCCATCGAGGCCACCATGAAGCTTGTCCCTGTGGCGCACTTGGCTACCCATATGCACGATACTTATGGCCAGGCATTAGCCAATATTTACGCATCTTTGGAAATGGGCGTTGCCACTATCGATTCATCCGTCTCTGGCTTGGGCGGCTGCCCCTATGCCAATGGCGCGTCTGGTAATGTTGCGACGGAAGATGTGGTCTACATGCTCAACGGTTTAGGCATAGAGCACGGAGTAAATCTGAGTAAGCTGGTCGCCGCCAGTGATAAAATATCTCAAGTACTGCAACGTCCGAACGGCTCTAAAGTAGCGCGCGCTTTTTTAAGTAAGCTAGCGAAATAAAAAAACTCATAATGGCATCACAAAAAAAGGCCGACATGACATCGGCCTTTTTTGATCACACTGTTTATCTTTTGCCGACGCTACGCCGCTGCAGAGCTTTCTTCTGGTGCCGATTCACGAATCAAGTAATCAAAAGCACCTAATGCAGCCGTTGCTCCAGCGCCCATGGATATGATGATTTGCTTATAGGCCACATCGGTGACATCGCCAGCCGCAAACACACCGGTCATTGAGGTTTGTCCGTGGCCGTCAATCACCACTTCACCGCGGCCGTTCTTGTTAATGCCATCGCCTAACCAGTCGGTATTGGGTATTAACCCAATCTGTACAAAGATACCCGCCAGCTCAAGGTGATGCGTATCGCCTGTAGCTCGGCTCACGTAGTTCAACCCCGTAACACGTTCACCGTCGCCAAGTACCTCGGTGGTTTGGGCGCTGGCAATGATGTCCACGTTGGGCAGTGAGCGCGCCTTACGCTGCAACACATCATCAGCTCTTAAAGTATCCGCAAACTCAAGTACCGTGACGTGCTCTACAATACCTGCCAAGTCAATCGCCGCCTCAATACCAGAATTACCACCGCCAATTACCGCCACTTTTTTCCCTTTGAACAACGGTCCGTCACAATGAGGGCAGTAAGCCACACCTTTGGACTTGTATTGCTCCTCCCCTGGTACATCCATAGACCGCCAGCGTGCACCCGTAGCCATGATCACCGAGCGGGATTTCAGCACCGCACCGTTTTCCATTTCAACTTCTACCATACGGCCTACACGACGAATGTCTGCGGCACGCTGATCGGTCATAACATCCACATCATAGCTGAGTACGTGCTGCTCCAGCTCAGCGGCCAACTTAGGGCCATCCGTCTCTTGTACAGAGATGAAGTTTTCAATGGACATGGTGTCCATTACTTGACCACCGAAACGCTCCGCCACCACACCAGTGCGAATGCCTTTACGCGCAGCGTAGATAGCGGCAGATGCACCCGCAGGGCCACCACCGACCACCAAAACATCAAAAGGCGCTTTTTCGGCGAGTGCTTGCGCCTGGCGCGTTCCCGCGTTGGCATCCACTTTGTTCAGGATTTCTTGTAGAGACATCCGTCCTGAGCCTAGGGGCTCGCCATTCAAATAGACACTGGGCACAGCCATAATGTTGCGATCTTCAACTTCGCCCTGAAACAGCGCTCCATCCACCATGGTGTGGCGCACATTCGGGTTGATCACTGCCATTAAGTTTAAAGTCTGCACCACATCTGGACAGTTCTGACAGCTCAAAGAAATGTAAGTCTCGAAGTAAAATTCACCTTGTAACTGTTCAATTTGCTGATGCTGCTCTGCAGTAATTTTGGTGGGGTGGCCACCACTGTGTAACAACGCCAACACCAGCGATGTAAATTCGTGCCCCATTGGTACACCGGCGAATTCAATGCGCGGCGTTTCGCCAACGGCGCCAATGGCCATCACAGGGCTGCGGCCATTGACCGCATCGCCATAATGCAATTCGATTTTGTCACTCAACTCGTTAATATCCTGCGCCAGAGTTTCCAGCTCACGGGATTTACTGTCAGCACTGGAATCTATCGCTAAAGTCAACGCGACAGGCTTGACTAGGTTTTCCAAGTATCCGGCTAATTGTGCTTTTAAATTTTGGTCTAACATGTATTTTCTCCGCTGCTGTCTGCTGGATCTCATTGCAACTCAGGATCAAGAGGTAGACGATGGGCTCTGCTGAGCCCTCGTTTGTGCCTAAGCCTTTATTTAGTGAGAGGCTTCCATCGAGTTAGATTTTGCCAACTAAGTCCAAAGATGGAGCCAGAGTCGCCTCACCCTCTTTCCACTTAGCAGGGCACACTTCACCTGGGTTTTCTGCTACGTACTGAGCTGCTTTGATTTTGCGTACCAAATCCGCAGCGTCACGACCGATACCTTCGGCTGTGATCTCCATCGCCTGAATCACACCTTCAGGGTCGACGATAAAAGTTCCGCGATCAGCCAGACCTTGACCTTCACGCATGACACCGAAATTGCGAGTGATGGTGCCCGTAGGATCGCCAATCATGGTGTATTGGATCTTGCCAATGGTCTCAGAACTGTCGTGCCACGCTTTATGAGTAAAGTGCGTGTCAGTAGATACCGAGTACACCTCAACACCGCGTGCTTTCAGCTCTTCGTAATGGTCAGCCAGATCACCCAACTCCGTTGGGCAAACAAAGGTGAAGTCCGCTGGATAGAAAAAGAATACCGCCCATTTACCTTTCAGATCGTCACTGCTGACGTCAATAAATTCGCCATTGCGAAAGGCACTTGCAGCGAAGGGTAGGATTTCGGTATTGATCAATGAATGTGACATAAGTGATTCCTCTGTATTTATCAGTGTGTAACATTTGGATTAATTGTTTCGACGAGGATCAGTCTAAGGATTCAGCTTTGATAAATTAAATCGTTCTAACCGTTCTTTTTCATAGGTTTTGCCTATAAAAAGCCATAAGCTGATGCTGAAAAAAACACAGCACCAGTATCGGTAAGGCTTAAATAGAATTCAGACTCTACTGCCGCATTGATCTCTGTACAGCCTCTGGTGGCGTTGGTACAGTAACTGCATCGTAGTTGGGTTAATGCCCCATTCAGGACGAACACATGATGACACGCTACTTGGCTCCTTATTCTCTCGAGCCATCACTGCTTGCACTTTCCCTATCAGGCTTTCTGCTTAGAAAACAGAAGCCTCGCTTAAAATCATTTACAACAACAAAAATACGATTTCACCTCTGACTGCAGGATCGAGAAAAAACATGGCAAATGACTGGAAGAATTATCCCGCAGAGGATTTCTACGACGAGCTTCTCAATGGATCTGGTGAGCCCAGAACCGCCTCTAGAGAGCTCTACAACTACTTAGCGTCGCTGTCGCCCAAAGAAATTGCTCTGCGTAAGACGGCCTCTGAGCTGGCAATCAAAGAGATGGGCATCAGCTTTACCGTGTACACGGATGAAGGAAACATAGATCGCGCTTGGCCTTTCGATATCATTCCTAGAGTTATTGCCAGTGACCAGTGGGACAAAACCTCTGCGGGTCTAACTCAGCGACTGCAAGCGCTAAACCTTTTTATTGATGACCTCTACAATGATCAAAAAATCATCAAAGATGGCATCATCCCCGAATACGTGCTTAAGCAATCCAGCAATTACCGCAAAGAATGCGAAGGCATATCGCCCGCTCATGGTGTCTGGGCCCACATCTGCGGCACTGATTTGGTGCGCGATAAGGATGGCGAATTCTATGTATTAGAAGATAACCTAAGGGTGCCCTCCGGCGTTTCTTATATGCTGGAAAATCGTTCCATCATGAAACGCGTGCTGCCCGAAGTGTTTGAAAAGATTGATATTGCACCCATCGGCGAGTACCCGTCACAGCTGTTTGAAACACTGACCAGCCTGTCTCCAAGACGTGTTAAAAAGCCTGTAATTGCGGTGCTTACTCCTGGCATCTACAACTCTGCTTATTTTGAACACGCCTTTTTGGCACAAAAGATGGGCGCAGAACTGGTAGAAGGCAGCGACTTGGTTGTACAAGACGATGACTGCCTTTACATGAAAACCATCGACGGTCTTGAGCGCGTGGATGTTATCTATCGCCGCATTGATGATTTATTCCTTGACCCAGAAGCGTTTGATAAAGACTCCGTTTTGGGTGTACCCGGTTTGATGCGCGCCTGGCGTGCTGGAAATGTTTCACTGGCAAATGCCCCAGGTGCAGGCGTTGCAGATGACAAAGTGGTTTATGCGTATGTGCCCGAAGTGATCAAGTACTACCTAGACCAAGATCCGCTGATCAACAACGTAGAGACCTTCCTTTGTTACGATAAAAAGCAACGTGATTACGTATTGGCGAACCTAGACAAGTTAGTCGTGAAACCGGCGAACGAGTCTGGCGGCTATGGCATGTTGATTGGGCCGCATTCCACCAAAAAAGAGCGTGCTACCTTTGCCGATCTAATTAAGGCCAACCCTCGCAATTATATTGCTCAGCCAACTTTAGCGCTGTCGACGTCACCTTCGTTCATTGGTGAAAACAATACACCGGAACCTCGGCACCTAGATCTGAGGCCTTTTGTACTGCAAGGTAAAAATAGCTATGTCACCACCGGTGGGCTGACCCGAGTGGCAATGAAAAAAGGCTCTTTAGTCGTGAATTCTTCACAGGGCGGTGGCAGTAAAGATACTTGGATTGTGGATATCAGTGAGGGCAAAAAAGCATGATGCTATCAAGAGTCGCAGAACGTGTTTACTGGTCTGCACGCTACCTAGAAAGAGTCGCGAGTACCGCACGACTGATCAGCATTTATCAATCGTTACTGTTTGATTTACCCTCAACCATTAAATTGAGCTGGTATAACCTGATTGTTATCAACGATCTTGAAGACGCTTTTGGTGAACACTATACACAGATCAATGAACGCAACATTGTAAAATTCCTGCTGTTCGATAACGACAACCACACGTCCTTGTTAAACTCATTGAAAGCCGTGCGGGAAAACGTGCGCACGACAAGAGACGTAGTGCCTGAAGAAGCCTGGGAAATGATTTGCGAGCTCAGCCTCTTCGCGCAAGAGAACATGGATCTCGGTATTAACCGACGCACTCGCCATGAGTTTCTAGAAGACATCATCAAAGGTTGTTTGCAAATCAGTGGTCTGCTTT
This sequence comes from Pseudomaricurvus sp., assembly GCA_965656525.1. Classification (GTDB taxonomy): domain Bacteria; phylum Pseudomonadota; class Gammaproteobacteria; order Pseudomonadales; family Cellvibrionaceae; genus Pseudomaricurvus. The sequence continues at coordinate 40,487 of CBFHKY010000007.1, forward strand.
ACAGCACTATGCCACATGGCGAAGCTTGGGAATTCTACACCATTGGCAGTCATATGGAGCGGGCAGACATGACCTCCCGCTATCTGGAGGCTGGCCTAACAGCCATTATGGAGCTCGAAGATAACCATCACGCCACTAACAGCCAGCAAATCATCTGGGGCAGCGTGTTACGCTCGTTAAACGCAACCCAATACTACCTACACTCCACACGAACACCAGTAAAAGGCAACGAAGTACTGCCCTATTTATTGCATGACACACAATTTCCAAAATCCATTGCTTACTGCTTAACGGTCATCACGCGCTCTTGTGCGACGCTGCCGCAAAGCAAGACTGTGGTCAAAAAACTGAAAGATATTGAAGCCAAACTCGACGGCGATGTGGACTTCGACAATCACGGACCTGAATTGTTGCAGTACCTGAACCAGTTGCAAATTTTACTCAGCAGTATTCACTTTATTGTGAGTGAAGCTTGGTTCCCTGCAGATTGATTGAGTTTTCCGCAGTCTAATTTAAAGAATTTGAGGTTTGTTTTGCTATGACCATTCGTGTCGCGCTCAACCATAACACCTACTACCAGTTCGATAGGTTAATTAACCTGTCGGCACACACTATTCGTTTGAGGCCTGCGCCCCACTCGCGCACTCCCATTCACAGTTACAGCTTGAAAATTCAGCCAGAGGAACACTTCATTAACTGGCAGCAAGATGCCTTTGGCAACTTCCTTGCTCGTATCGTGTTCCCAGAAAAAACTGACAAACTATCTATTGAGGTTGAAGTTCAAGCGGATATGACCGTTATCAACCCGTTTGATTTTTTCCTTGA